>NZ_JBFAID010000074.1:0-24915 GCF_040654475.1 Micromonospora sp. NPDC050686 | reverse complement strand
GGGGCCCTGGGTGTCCGGTGTCGGGTTGACAGACGTCTGTCAACCAGGGCCCCCGCCCTGCTTCAGCGGCTCCCACCAGGCGCGGTTTTCCCGGTACCAGCGGACGGTGTCGGCGAGACCGGCGTCGAAGGGGATTCGCGGCGTGTACCCGAGTTCTTCACTGATCTTGGTGCTGTCCAGCGAGTAGCGGCGGTCGTGGCCCTTGCGGTCGGCCACCCGCCGCACCCGGTCCCAGCCGGCGCCGCACGCGGCGAGCAGCCGCCCGGTGAGCTCCCGGTTGGTCAGCTCGACGCTGCCGCCCACGTGGTAGACCTCGCCGGGGCGCCCCTGCTCCAGCACCAGCTGGAGGCCCCGGCAGTGGTCGTCGACGTGCACCCAGTCCCGCACGTGCTCCCCGTCGCCGTAGAGCGGCACCTGCCCGCCGTCGAGCAGGTCGGTCACGAAGCGCGGAATCAGCTTCTCCGGGAACTGGTAGGGCCCGTAGTTGTTGGCGCAGCGGGTGATCACCATGTCCAGGCCGTGGGTCCGGTGTGCGGCGCGGACCAGCAGGTCCCCGCCGGCCTTCGAGGCCGCGTACGGGGAGTTCGGGGCGAGCGGTTGGGTCTCCCGCCAGGACCCGGCGTCGATCGAGCCGTACACCTCGTCGGTGGAGACGTGCACGAACCGGCCGATCCGGTGCCGTACCGCCGCGTCGAGGAGGCACTGGGTGCCCAGCACGTTGGTGCTGACGAACGGCGTCGCGTCGATGATCGACCGGTCGACGTGCGACTCGGCCGCGAAGTGCACGACGACGTCGTGGCCGGGGAGGAGGTCGTCCAGCAGCGCGGTGTCGCGGATGTCGCCCCGGACGAAGGTCAGCCCCGGCCGGTCGGCGACCGGGGCCAGGTTCGCCCGGCTGCCCGCGTACGAGAGCGCGTCGAGTGCCGTCACCCGGGCGTCCCGGTAGGCCGGGTAGCCCCCGGTCAACAGGGTGCGGACGTAGTGGGACCCGATGAACCCGGCGGCGCCGGTGACGAGGACTCGCACACGCCGGAGCCTAGGTCATCCGCGGGCCCGCCGATCCATCCCAACTGGTGGTCGGCTTTTGACCCTGGCCAGGCACGCGGGCCACTATTGGCCCAGAATGTAGACACCCAATCCACAGTGTGAGATGAGGATCGTGGCCGAGAGAACGCTTGTCGAACGCATCTGGGCGGAGCACGTGATCGAGGGTGCCGGTGAGGAGCTCATCTTCATCGACATGCACCTCATTCACGAGATCACCTCGCCCCAGGCGTTCGAGGGGCTTCGGGAGTCGGGGCGCCCGGTCCGCCGGCCGGACCTGACCGTGGCCACCGCCGACCACGACGTGCCGACCAGCAGCCGGCAGGTCCCGCTCGCCGACGAGATCGGCCGGCGGCAGCTCATGCTCCAGATCCGCAACTGCCGCGAGTTCGGCATCGAGCTGCACCCGATGAACAGCCTCGGCCAGGGCATCGTGCACGTCATCGGGCCGCACATGGGCCTCACCCTGCCCGGCATGACCATCGTCTGCGGCGACAGCCACACCGCCACCCACGGCGCCTTCGGCGCGGTGGCCTTCGGCATCGGCACCAGCCAGGTGGAGCACGTGCTGGCCACCCAGACGCTGCGGATGGCCAAGCCCAGGAGCATGCTCGTCCGGCTGACCGGCACCATCTCGCCCCAGGCCACCGCGAAGGATGTGGCGCTGGCGGTGATCCGGGCGATCGGCACCGACGGCGGCACCGGCCACCTGATCGAGTTCCAGGGCCCGGTGATCGACGCGATGAGCATGGAGGGCCGGATGACCCTCTGCAACATGGCGATCGAGGCCGGCGCCCGCAGCGGCCTGGTCGCGCCCGACGAGACCACCTTCGCGTACCTCGAGGGACGGGAGCGGGTGCCCGCCGGGGCGGACTGGGAGCGGGCGAAGGCCGCATGGGCCACCTACCGCAGCGCCCCGGACGCCGTCTTCGACAAGGTGGTGGAGCTCGACCTGGACGGGCTGGGGCCGCAGGTGACCTGGGGGACCAACCCGGGGCAGACCACCGACATCGACGGCGCCGTGCCGGACCCGGCCGCGATCACCGACCCGGGGGCCCGGGACGCCGCCACCCGCGCGCTGGCCTACATGGGGCTGCGGCCGGGTCAGCGGATCGCCGACATCCCGATCCGGACGGTCTTCATCGGCTCCTGCACGAACGGTCGGCTGGAGGACCTGCGGGCCGCCGCCGACGTGGTCAAGGGCCGGGCGGTCGCCGAGGGGATCACCGCCCTGGTGGTGCCGGGCTCGGAGCAGATCAAGCGGCAGGCCGAGGCCGAAGGGCTGGACGCGGTCTTCACCGCCGCCGGCTTCCAGTGGCGCAACCCGGGCTGCTCGATGTGCATCGCGATGAACGGCGACGTGGTGGAGCCGGGCACCCACGCGGCCTCGACCTCGAACCGCAACTTCGAGGGGCGGCAGGGCCCCGGCGCCCGTACCCATCTCGTCTCGCCGCGGGTCGCGGCCGCCACCGCCATCTCCGGCCGCCTCACCGCCGCCGCGGTCGACTGAGAGGGACCGTCATGGACAAGATCGAGACCATCACCGGCACCGCCGTGCCGCTGGACGCCTCCGACGTCGACACCGACCAGATCATCCCCGCCGTGTGGATGAAGCGGGTCGAGCGGACCGGCTTCCAGGACGGCCTGTTCCAGAAGTGGCGCCGCGACCCCGACTTCGTGCTCAACCAGCCGGAGCGCCGGGGCGCCACGATCCTCGTCGCCGGCCCCAACTTCGGTTGCGGGTCGTCCCGCGAGCACGCGCCGTGGGCGCTGCGCGACTACGGCTTCAAGGCGATCATCGCGCCGAGTTTCGCCGACATCTTCCGCAACAACCTGCCCAACGTCGGCCTGGTGCCGGTCACCCTGGACGGGCCCTCCTGCCGGCGGGTGCTGGACGCGGTGACCAAGGACGCGAGCGCCCCGGTCACGGTCGACCTGCTCGCCCGGACGGTCACCTGCGCGGCGGCCGGGGTGGTCGACGTCCCGTTCGAGATCGACGAGGGGGCGCGGTACCGGCTGACCAACGGCAAGGACCTGATCGACCTCGCGCTCGACCTCGACGAGCAGATCCGCCGGCACGAGGAGCGCCGCCCGTTCTGGATGCCCCGCACCAACGGCCAGGTCGAGTCCCCGTTCGAGCTCTCCGGCGTCGAGCAGTAGCAGCCATGCCCCCGTCCGGGGCAACCAGCACGAGAAGCGAGGTTGATCTTTCATGACCACCACCGTGGCGCGCGTACAGTGGCCGGGCTCCGCGCCGGACGAGGCCGTACGCGCGCTGGCCGCTGAGGGCGGGCTGGTCGTGGCCGCGACGAAGGTCGGCTACATCCTGATGACCACCGACGGGGCCGGCCTGGAGCGCAAGTTCGACGCCAAGCAGCGCCGCCGGGACAAGCCGGGCGTCGTGCTCTGCGCCGACCTGGCGCAGCTCCAGGAGCTGGCCGTGCTCAACGACGAGATCCTGCGCTTCTACACCACCCACTGGGAGCAGGACGTCCTGCTCGGCTGCATCCTGCCCTGGCGGGAGGAGGCCAAGGCGCTGATCCCCGACCCGACGGCGCACGAGCTGGTGATGGACTCCCGGGGCACCAGCTGCTTCGTGATCCGGTTCGGCCGGCCGGCCGAACAGCTGGTGGAGCGGATGTGGGCGTCCCGCACGCTGACCTTCGCCAGCTCCGCCAACCCCTCCGGGGTGGGTAACAAGGGCCGGGTCGACGGGATCGGTGCGCGGATCGAGCGGGAGGCGGACTTCATCCTCGCCGCCGACGACTACGTCGCCTCCATTCAGCCCGGCAAGGACGAGCACAGCCGGCACGAGCAGGGCGTGATGGTCTCCATGGTGGACTCCGCCGGGCGGCTCGTGCCGGAGCAGCACGGCCAGCGGTCGGTCACCCCGTGCCCGGTGCTGATCCGCCGCGGCCTGGACTGCGACCGGATCATGGAGAACCTGGCCCAGACGTTCCCGTCCTGGGACTACCGGCACGGCCAGTACTACTGATCCCGCCGGTCGCGGGCCGGGCGACGGCCCGGCCCGCGAACCGGTCACCGGCGGACCAGCGCGAAGACACCCCAGCCCAGATGCTCCCGCCGGTACGTCACGTGACGCAGCGGGTCCTCGGTCAGCTCCCGGCGCAGCTCTCCGGCGAGCTCGTCGTCCGGGTTGGCGTCCAGCCAGCGGCGCAGGTTCAGCCAGTGGGCGGCGGCGTACCGGTCCCAGCTGTCCTGGTCGGCGAGGACCATCTCGACCAGGTCCCAGCCGAGGGTGCCGAAGAGCGCGACCAGGCCGGGCAGGTCGTGGAAGTCGTCCCTCGACTCGGCGTGGCAGCCCCGCACGGTCTGCTCGTCCGGCGGCTCCAGCCGCCAGTAGGGCTCGCCCACCAGCGCCAGCCCGCCGGGGCGCAGGCTCCGGGCCAGGATCTCCAGCGTGCCGGGGACACCCCCGCCGATCCAGGTGGCGCCGACGCAGGCGGCCACGTCGACCGGCGATTCGGGTACGAACACCGCAGCGTCGCCGTGCGCGAACCGGACCCGGTCGGCGACGCCGAGTTCGGCGGCGCGCTCCCGGGCGGCGGCGGTGAACGCGGTGCTGATGTCCACACCGGTGCCGACGATGCCGTGGTCGCGGGCCCAGGTGCAGAGCAACTCGCCCTTGCCGCTGCACAGGTCGAGGATCGAGGTGCCGGGCCGGAGCCTGAGCGCGCGGCCCAGCGTGGCGAGCTTGCCGGCGTCGTACGGGTTGAGGATGCGAAGGTCGCCCTCGCGGATGACGAAGCTACGTGGCAGGTCCAAGGCGGTCACTCCAGGTTGGTGGCGGCCAGCGTAGGGAACCGGGGCGGCCGGGCCAACGGAATTCCCGGCGTGGCCGGCCCACATGGCCCACCCGGCGGCGGTGTCGCCGGTGCAGACATCTGCTGTGGTCTATGTCACGTAGCGTCGGTGCCCGCCGGTGCCGTCCTGCGCCGGCGGGACGGAGGACGTCATGACCACACCGCGGAAGACCACCAGCACGCTCGTCGCGGCCGTGCTCCTGCTCTTGTCCCTTCGGCGTGCGTGCCCGCCCGCACGGCTTCGCGTACGTGCCGGCGTCCTGCGCCGCCGGGCAGAGCTGCCGGCTGCTGGTCGCCCTGCACGGCTGCGCTCAGGGCTACGCCCGGGTGGGCACCGCCTTCGTCGACCGGGCCAACCTGGGTGCCACCAATTACCCGATCAAGGGCGGCGCGCAGGTGGAGGCCATCATGAACATGGTCCGCCGGTTGGGCGGCTGAGCCCGCCGGGTACTGGTCGGACCGACCGATCCGTCCGGCGCTGAGGCCGGGTGGCCACCGAGAGGAGAGCTGATGATCTTCATTACCGCGAAGTTCCGGGTCCGGCCGGAGGACGCCGACCGCTGGCCCGAGATCGCCGGTGACTTCACCCGGGCCACCCGCGCAGAGCCGGGCTGCCTCTGGTTCGACTGGTCCCGCAGCCTCGACGACCCCACCGAGTACGTGCTGGTGGAGGCGTTCCGGGACGACGAGGCCGGCGCCGCGCACGTGCAGTCCGAGCACTTCCGCCAGGCCCAGCGGACGCTCCCGCCGCACCTGGCCGAGACGCCCCGGATCGTCAACGTGACGGTGCCGCAGGACGGCTGGTCGGAACTCGGCGAGATGGCGGTGTCCCCGCAGGGCTGAGCCGTCGAATCGTCCCGGGGCGGGCTGAGCTGTCGAACCAACCGGGACGTGGGGTCGAGCACGCTGGCGGTCGGCGGGGCCGTCGCCCGGCTTCTCGACGCCCGCGCCATCGCCACCCACCCACCCACCCACCCCTCGGCCGGCCGGCCGGTCCACCCGCGCTCCGCGCCGTTTGCTCTGCTTCAGCAGAGGCAACGGAAATGCCGGCGGAGTGTTGCGTGCTTTGAAGCAGAGCAAAGCGTGCGAGAGCGCCCCGGCGCCCCAGCCCCGGCGCCCCGCCAGCAGCCCCGGCACCGGCACCGGCACCGGCACCGGTGCCGGGGCTGCTGGCGGGCCAGCCTCAGGGTTTCCGCTCGTGCCGCAGCCCGTCCAGGTGATCGGCCAGCAGGGCCCTGACCCGCTCCGGCGGCATGAGGTCGGGGTGCAGCAGGGCGTGCAGGGTGAGCCCGTCCAGCAGGGCGTGCAGGCGGGCCGTCTCCAGGTCGGGTTCGCGACCCGGGGCGACGAGCCCCTCTCCGGCGAGCGCGCCGACGGCTGAGGCGCAGGCGCGCCGGACGCCGTCGTCGGCCTCCCGCATCAGCGTCCCGGTCTCGGGGTCGGTCCGGGTACGGGCGGCGAGTATCAGCCAGACCTCGGCCTCGCGGGTGCGTTGCCGGTCCAGCGGGAGCAATTCCTCCAGCAGTTGCTGCACCACCTCGCGGATCGATCCGGTCCAGGTGCGGGCGGTCAGTCGCTCGGTCGCCCGGGCGATGACGTGCTCCATGGCGAAGGCGAGCAGCTCCGTCTGGGTGGCAAAGTAGTGCCGAAGCGCACCGGGCGACCAGCCCGCCTCTGCGGCGACGCTGCGGACGGTGGCCGCCGCGACGCCGTCCCGGCAGACGACCCGCCAGAGCGCCTCGGCCAGTTCGGCGCGGCGTTCGTCCCGATCGACGATCTTCGGCACCGGTCCTCCGTTCAGTCGGGCGTGACAGCCGCTGCTACGGTTATCGCACAGCGTACTAAAAAGGAGTGGTCATGCTGGTCGGACTGATCGTCGCCTGTGAGGTGGCCTTCTGGGTACTGCTGCTGGCCGGGCTCGTCGCGCGCTACCCCCTGCGCCGGCCGCGCCTGGGCGGTGCGCTGCTGCTCGCGGTGCCCCTGATCGATCTGGTGCTGCTGGCCGCCACGATCGTCGACCTGCGCGGCGGCGCAACCGCCACCTTCGCCCACGGCCTCGCCGCCGCGTACCTGGGCTTCTCGGTCGCCTTCGGCCATTCGATGGTGCGCTGGGCCGACCAGCGGTTCGCTCACCGGTTCGCCGGCGGGCCGCCGCCGGTCCGGCCGCCCCGGTACGGCCTGGCCCGGGCGCGGTCCGAGTGGCGGGAGTGGGGCAAGGGCATGCTCGGCTGGGCGGTGGCCTGCGCGCTGCTGCTCGCCGCCATCGTGCTGGTCGGCGACGCCGAGCGGACCCGGGAACTGGAGTCCTGGATCGGCCGGCTCAGCCTGGTCATGGCCGGCTGGCTGGTCTTCTGGCCGGTCGCGTACACCGTTTTCCCCAAGCGCCGGCCACGAAACGCGGCAACCGGAGGCTGACCCGCGCCGGCCACCGGCGTGAAGAACGCGTCAAGAAAGCGCCGGCCGCCGTCACGGTCGCGTTATAGCCCCTGTCCGGATGACGAGTGTGGCGTTTTGATTGCCCGGCGCGGCCGGGAGGCGGCCGCGAGAACGAATCCGGTAAGAGGGGTCAGCCGTGTCCGACGTGCTGTTCGTGTTGCTGACGGTGGGGCTGTTCGCGGCCCTCGCCCTGCTGGTGAGGGGCGTGGAGAAGCGGTGAGCGTCGTCAACGCCGCCGGCCTGGTGCTGGCGATCGGTCTGGGCGTCTTCCTGGTCGTCGCCCTGCTGTTCCCGGAGCGCTTCTGATGAGCACGACCATCGCCGGGGTGCTCGTCGTCCTGTCGCTGGTGCTGGCGTTGGTCGCCGTCTACCGGCCGTTCGGCGACCACATGTACCGGGTGGTCTCCGGCACCCGGTCCTCCCGCCTGGAGCGGGGGATCTACCACCTGGTCGGGGTCAATCCAGCCGCCGAGCAGACCTGGGGCGTGTACGCCCGCAGCGTGCTGGCCTTCTCTGCCGTCTCCCTCCTGTTCCTGTACGCGCTCCAGCGATTGCAGAACCACCTCTGGCTGTCGCTGGGTCTCGACCCGGTGGTGCCGCACGGCGCATGGAACACTGCCGTCTCCTTCGTGACCAACACGAACTGGCAGTGGTACTCGGGTGAGTCGACCATGGGTCACCTGGTGCAGATGGCCGGTCTGGCGGTGCAGAACTTCGTCTCCGCCGCGGTCGGCATCGCCGTTGCGGTGGCGCTGGTCCGCGGCTTCGCCCGCAGCCGCACCGGCGAGCTGGGCAACTTCTGGGTCGACCTGACCCGGGTGACGCTGCGGATCCTGCTGCCGGTCGCGGTGCTTGGCGCGGTCGTGCTGATGCTCGGCGGGGTGGTGCAGAACCTCTCCGGCGGCACCGACGTGACCACGTTGACCGGCGGCGGCCAGACGATCACCGGCGGGCCGGTGGCCAGCCAGGAGGTCATCAAGGAGTTGGGCACCAACGGTGGCGGTTTCTACAACGCCAACAGCGCCCACCCGTTCGAGAACCCGACCGCGTGGACGAACTGGCTGGAGATCTTCCTGATCCTGGTGATCCCGTTCAGCCTGCCCCGGGTCTTCGGCCGGCTGATCGGCCAGCACCGGCAGGGTTACGCGATCGCCGCGGTGATGGCGATCCTCGCGTTGGCCAGCGTCACCCTGACCAACGTCTTCGAGCTGGCCGGCCACGGCACGGTGCCGCAGGCGGTCGGCGCGGCGCTGGAGGGCAAGGAGGTGCGGTTCGACGTGTCGAACTCGGCCACCTTCGCCGCGGCCACCACGCTCACCTCGACCGGCGCGGTCAACTCGTTCCACGACTCGTACACGGCGCTGGGCGGGATGATGACGCTGGGCAACATGATGCTCGGCGAGGTCGCCCCGGGCGGCGTCGGCACCGGCCTGTACGGGCTGCTGGTGCTCGCGGTGATCACGGTCTTCGTCGCCGGCCTGATGGTCGGCCGCACCCCTGAGTACCTGGGCAAGAAGCTCGGATCCCGCGAGATCAAGTTCGCCTCGATGTACTTTCTGGTCACCCCGGCGCTGGTGCTCACCGGCACCGCCGCCGCCTTCGCCACCGGCAACAACTCCACCGCGCTCAACCTCGGGCCGCACGGGCTCTCCGAGGTGCTCTACGCGTTCACCTCGGCGAGCAACAACAACGGCTCGGCGTTCGCCGGCATCACCGTGGACACGCCGTGGTGGAACACCGCGCTGGGCCTGTGCATGCTGCTCGGCCGGTTCCTGCCGATCATCTTCGTGCTCGCCCTGGCCGGCTCGCTCGCCCACCAGCCGCCCACCCCCGCGTCGGAGGGCACCCTGCCGACCCACAAGCCGCTCTTCGTCGGCATGGTCGTCGGGGTCACGGTGATCCTCGTCGCGCTGACCTTTCTCCCCGCCCTCGCGCTCGGCCCGCTGGCCGAAGGGCTGTGACCACCATGAGAGACAAGGACATGACCGCACCTCTCGACACCGCCGACGGGCCGGTCCCCGGCACACCGGCCACCCGGGGCGACCGGGCCGGTGGCGGCCTGCTCGACCCGGGGCAGCTGCTCCGGTCGCTGCCGGACGCGCTGCGCAAGCTCGACCCGCGCACCCTGTGGCGCAACCCGGTGATGCTGATCGTGGAGATCGGCGCGCTCTTCACCACCGTGCTCACGGCGACCGACCCGTCGGTCTTCGCGCTGGCGATCACCGGTTGGCTGTGGCTGACGGTGCTCTTCGCCAACCTGGCCGAAGCGGTCGCCGAGGGGCGCGGCAAGGCCCAGGCCGACACGCTGCGCCGGGCGAAGCAGGACACCGTCGCCACCCGCCTGATCGGCTGGACGCCGGGCGCGGCGGCCAACGCGTACCGGGACGAGGCGGTGCCCGCGCCGCAGCTGCGGCAGGGAGACGTCGTCCTGGTCGAAGCCGGGCAGATCATCCCCGGCGACGGCGACGTGGTGGAGGGCATCGCCAGCGTCGACGAGTCGGCGATCACCGGCGAGTCGGCCCCGGTGATCCGCGAGTCCGGGGGCGACCGCAGCGCTGTCACCGGCGGCACCCGGGTGCTCTCCGACCGGATCGTCGTGCGGATCACGCAGCAGCCGGGCGAGAGCTTCATCGACCGGATGATCGCACTGGTCGAGGGTGCCAACCGGCAGAAGACGCCGAACGAGATCGCGCTCAACATCCTGCTGGCCGCGCTGACGATCATCTTCCTGCTGGCGGTGGTCACGCTCCAGCCGTTGGCGATCTTCGCCAAGGGCTGGCAGGCCGCCGCACCGGACACCCCGGCGATCACCGATGCCGGGGTCACCGGGATCGTGCTGGTCTCGCTGCTGGTCTGCCTCATCCCGACCACCATCGGCGCGCTGCTCTCCGCGATCGGCATCGCCGGCATGGACCGGCTTGTGCAGCGCAACGTGCTGGCGATGAGCGGCCGGGCGGTCGAGGCGGCCGGTGACGTCAACACGCTGCTGCTCGACAAGACCGGCACGATCACGCTGGGCAACCGGCAGGCCGCCGAGTTTCTGCCGGTCGAGGGGGTGGACCCGGCGACGGTCGCCGACGCCGCCCAACTGTCCAGCCTGGCCGACGAGACGCCGGAGGGCCGCTCGGTGGTGGTGCTCGCCAAGAACGGGTTCGGGTTGCGCGAGCGCGAGCCGGGCCTCATCCCGCACGCCACCTTCGTACCGTTCACCGCGCAGACCCGGATGAGCGGCGTGGACCTGGACGCGGAGGACACCGGCGGCATCCGGCGGATCCGCAAGGGCGCCGCCACCGCGGTGCTGAATTGGGTACGCGAGAACGGCGGCCACCCGACCGAGCAGGTCGGCGAGGTGGTCGACGCGATCAGCGGCACCGGCGGCACCCCGCTGGTGGTTGCGGAACACGTCGACGGCCGGCCGGCGCGCGCCCTCGGCGTGATCCACCTCAAGGACGTCGTCAAGGCCGGCATGCGGGAGCGCTTCGACGAGATGCGCCGGATGGGCATCCGGACGGTGATGATCACCGGTGACAACCCGCGAACCGCCAAGGCCATCGCCGACGAGACCGGCGTGGACGACTTCCTCGCCGAAGCCACGCCGGAGGACAAGCTCGCCCTGATCAAGAAGGAGCAGGAGGGCGGCCGGCTGGTCGCCATGACCGGCGACGGCACCAACGACGCGCCGGCGCTGGCCCAGGCCGATGTCGGGGTGGCGATGAACACCGGTACGTCGGCCGCGAAGGAGGCCGGCAACATGGTCGACCTCGACTCCGACCCGACCAAGCTGATCGAGATCGTGGAGATCGGCAAGCAGTTGCTGATCACCCGGGGCGCGTTGACCACATTCAGCATCGCCAACGACATCGCGAAGTACTTCGCGATCATCCCGGCCATCTTCGCCGGCATCTACCCCTCGCTGGACCGGCTGAACGTCATGCGGCTGGCCAGCCCCGAGTCGGCGATCCTCTCCGCGGTCGTCTTCAACGCGATCGTCATCGTCGCGCTGATCCCGCTGGCCCTGCGCGGCGTCCGCTACCGGCCGGCCAGCGCCGCCACGCTGCTGCGCCGCAACCTGTGGCGTTACGGCCTCGGCGGCATCGTGGTGCCGTTCGTCGGCATCAAGCTCATCGACCTGCTCGTCCAGTTCGTCCCAGGGGTTTCCTGATGCGCCTTCCCGGTTGGCTCGCCCAGCACCTGGCCGCCCTGCGCGCCGTGCTCGTCCTCACCGTCCTGCTCGGCCTGGCCTACCCGCTCGCCCTGGTTGCCGTGGGCCGGCTCCCCGGCCTCGACCACCGGGCGGACGGCTCGCTCGTCACCGTCGGCGGAAAGACCGTCGGCAGCGCGCTGATCGGGCAGTCCTTCGCCGACGCGGACGGCAACCCCGTCCCGCGCTACTTCCAGTCCCGCCCCTCCGCCGCCGGTGACGGCTACGACCCGACCGCCACCGCGGCCAGCAACCTCGGCCCGGAGAGCGTGGTCGACACCATTGCCACCGACCCCGAGGACTCCACCGCCAGCCTGCTCACCCAGGTCTGCGCCCGTAGCAGGGCCGTCGGGGAACTCGACGGGGTGGACGGCCGACGGCCGTACTGCACCCCGGACGGGGTGGGCGCGGTGCTGGCCGTGTTTCACCGCGACGGGCTGACCGGCCCGGTCACCCGGGTGGTGAGCGTCAACCAGGCCGCCCCGGCCGTACCGTTCGTCGCCAGCTGGCAGGGGGTGCCGGTGGAGCCGGCGAAGCCGGGGGAGGACTACGTTGCGCTCGGCGGCCTGATCACGCCGGTCCGGGGTGACGCTCCCGAGCGGCCCGCGGTGCCCGCCGACGCGGTCACCGCCAGCGGCAGCGGACTCGACCCGCACATCTCCCCGGCGTACGCGGAGATCCAGGTGGCCCGGGTGGCGCGGGAGCGCGGCGCGGACCCGGCGGCGGTGCGGCGCCTGGTCGCCGCGCACACCACCGGTCGGACCCTCGGCTTCCTGGGCGCGCCCGCGGTGAACGTGCTCGAACTCAACCTCGCCCTCGACGGGGAGTTCCCGGTTCGCTGACCTGTTTGGCGGGGCCCCCTGCTATACAAAAAGCGATAACAGGGGACCCTTCCTTCGGAGGGAGGGACGCGATGGCGCGCGGTGAGCTGCGCATCTATCTCGGGGCCGCGCCCGGAGTCGGCAAGACGTACGCGATGTTGGAGGAGGCCCGACGCCGGGCCGAACGCGGCACCGACGTGGTGATCGGCCTTGTGGAGACGCACGGCCGGCCGCACACCGCCGCCATGCTCGGCGACCTGGAGCAGGTACCCCGGCGCCGGCTGAGCTACCGGGGCGCCGAGTTCACCGAGATGGACCTCGACGCCGTGCTGGCCCGCCGGCCCGAGATCGCCGTGGTGGACGAGTTGGCCCACACCAACGTGCCCGGCTCCCGCAACGGCAAGCGCTGGCAGGACGTGCACGAGCTTCTCGACGCCGGGATCGACGTGCTGACCACCGTCAACATCCAGCACCTCGAATCGCTCAACGACGTGGTCGCGCAGATCACCGGCACCACCCAGCGGGAGACCCTGCCGGACGCCGTCGTGCGCGCCGCCGAGCAGGTCGAGCTGGTCGACATGACCCCGGAGGCGCTGCGCCGCCGGATGGCACACGGCAACATCTACCGACCCGACCGGGTCGACGCCGCGTTGGGCAACTACTTCCGGGTCGGCAACCTCACTGCGCTGCGTGAACTGGCGTTGCTCTGGCTCGCCGACAAGGTCGACGAACAACTCGACGCGTACCGGGCGCAGCAGGGCATCTCCGCCACCTGGGAGGCCCGGGAGCGGGTGGTGGTCGCGCTCACCGGCGGGCCCGAGGGGGAGACGCTGGTCCGCCGGGCGGCCCGGATCGCCGCCCGGGGCAGGGGTGCCGACCTGCTCGCCGTGCACGTGGCGCGCAGCGACGGGCTGACCGGCGCCGACCCGGCCCAGCTGGCCCGGCAACGGGTGCTGGCGGAGAGTCTCGGCGGCACCTACCACCAGGTGCTCGGCAGCGACGTCCCGACGGCGCTGCTCGACTTCGCCCGGGGCGTCAACGCCACCCAACTCGTGCTCGGCGCCAGCCGGCGCGGACGCTTCGCGCAGCTGTTCTCCAGGGGCGTCGGGGTGACCACCACCGCGCTGTCCGGCCCGATCGACGTCCATCTGGTCACCCACGCCCAGGCCGGGCGCGGCCGGCGTACGGCGGGAGTTCCGGCGGCGCTGTCCCGGCGGCGCCGGCTGCTCGGCTTCGCCTTGGCCGGGCTGGGCCTACCGCTGCTCACGCTGCTGCTCGCCGCCCTGCCTGACCTCACCCTGACCAACGACATCCTGCTCTTCCTCGCCGGGGTGGTCGGAGTGGCACTGGTCGGCGGGCTCTGGCCGGCGCTGGTCGCGGCGCTCGGCGGCTCCCTGCTGCTGAACTGGTTCTTCACCCCGCCCTTCCACACCCTGACCATCGCCGAGGCGGACAACCTGCTCGCCCTGGGCGTCTTCGTCGGCGTGGCGGTCGCGGTCAGCTGGGTGGTGGACGTCGCCGCCCGGCGTACCCGGGAGGCCGCCCGCGCCTCCGCGGACGCGCAGACCCTGGCCACCGTGGCCGGCGGCGTGCTGCGTGGTGAGCGCCCGCTGCCGGCGCTGCTGGACCGGCTCCGGGAGACCTTCGCGCTGCGCGCGGTCAGCGTGCTGGAACTGGCCATCGAGGCGCGGGGGCGGCCGGACCTGGCCCGTGAGGAGAACGCCTGGCGAGTGGTGGCGAGCGTCGGCGAGGCGCCGCCGGGCAGCCCGGGTGCCGGGGAGACCGCGGTGCCGGTGGACGACCGGCTGAGCGTGGTGCTGGCCGGCCGGCGGCTGGAGGCCGCCGACCGGCGCGTCGTCGAGGCGTTCGCCGCGCAGGCCGCCGTTGCGCTCCGGCAGGAACGGCTCGCCGAGGAGGCGGCCGCCGCCCGGCCGCTCGCCGAGGCCGACCGGATGCGCACCGCGCTGCTCGCCGCGGTCAGCCACGACCTGCGTACGCCGTTGGCCTCGGCGAAGGCGGCGGTGAGCAGCCTGCGCAGTCCGGACGTGGAATTCGACGCCGCCGACCGGGCCGAGCTGCTCGCCACCGCCGACGAGTCGCTGGACCGGTTGGGCCGGCTGGTGGCCAACCTGCTCGACATGAGCCGGTTGCAGGCCGGCGCACTCGGGGTCAGCGCCAGCGCGATCGGGCTGGAGGATGCCGTACCCCGGGCCCTGGACGAGCTGGGACCGGCCGCCGCGGACGTCACCACCGACATCCCGGCGGACCTGCCGGCCGCCACCGCCGACCCCGGCCTGCTGGAACGGGTGCTGGTCAACGTCGTGGCGAACGCCCTGCGGCACAGCCCGCCCGGCCGGTCGCCGACCATCACCGCCAGCGCGCACGCCGGGCAGGTCGAGCTACGGGTCATCGACACCGGTCCGGGAATCCCCGAGGACCAGTGGGAGCACGTCTTCCTGCCGTTCCAGCGCCTTGGCGACCGGGACAACACCACCGGCGTGGGTCTCGGCCTGGCCCTGTCCCGAGGGCTGGCGGAGGCGATGGGCGGCAGCCTCACCCCGGAGACCACCCCGGGTGGCGGGCTCACCATGGTGCTGCGGCTACCCGCCGCGCCGGAGAGGGGCGAGGAGTGACCCGGATCCTGGTCGTCGACGACGAGCCGCAGATCCTCCGCGCGCTGCGGATCAACCTGCGGGCCCGGGGGTACGACGTGGAGGTCGTCGCTGGTGGTGTCGCCGCGCTGAAGGCCGCCGCCGGCCGGCCGCCGGACCTGGTGGTGCTCGACCTGGGCCTGCCCGATCTGGACGGCGTCGAGGTGATCCGAGGGCTGCGCGGATGGAGCAGCGTGCCGATCATCGTGCTCTCCGGACGGGCCGGCAGCGAGGACAAGGTGGCCGCCCTGGACGCGGGCGCCGACGACTACGTGACCAAGCCGTTCGGCATCGACGAGTTGCTGGCCCGGATCCGGGCGGTCACCCGGCGGCTCGGCCCGGCCACCCCCGTCGCCGGTCCGGCGGTGCGAATCGGCCGGCACACCGTCGACCTGGCCGACCGCACCGTTATCCGGGACGACGGTGGCGAGGTGAAGCTGACCCCGACCCAGTGGGCGATGCTGGAGAAGCTGCTGCGGAACCCGGGCAAGCTGGTCAGCCAGCGGCAGCTGCTCCGGGACGTCTGGGGCCCGGAGTACCAGCACGAGACCAACTACCTGCGGCAGTACATGGCGCGGCTGCGGCGCAAGCTGGAGGACGACCCGGCACGCCCCCGGCACCTGATCACCGAGCCGGGCATGGGCTACCGGTACCGTCCCTGACCCTCCCCACCGTCCTACGTGGCTGCCTAGCCCGGACGTTTCTGTTCCGGTCGGTGCTCGGGCCTTCTCGAGCAGTTGGTCGAGGCGGTCCGCGAAGTCGGCGGGGTTGCCGGCGGCTGGGCGAGGTCCTGTTAGCGCTCACACCCATCGATGCGACTGGATTCTCGGAAAGTTTCGGGTTCCCCGACCGATAGTTTCGGCAGGGCCGGGATCTGAGCGGCACCGTCCACCACCCGCTCCACCGCGTCACCCGGACTCGCGGCGGCGCCCCGCGCGGCTGCCGGATGCCGGGCGACCGGCACCGACGCGGCTGGATCTGCCGGCTCGCCGCGGCCTGTTCCGCAACGCGGCCGGTTGAACATGTTATCGATAAACTGCTATCTTTCGGCGTGGGAGCGAAGGGCACGCTCCCCGTCACCTCAGTCAATCGGCGAGGCGCCGAGGGCACGCCCTCCCGCCGCCTTGTCGGTCGGTGACCAGTCCGGGCACCCGTCGATGCCAGCCGACGCAGCCGGTCGCCGGGACGACTCCGGCCCAGCCGCATGCCCAGCTTTCCCGTCGCATCCCACCGTCCCAGCGGGGCACGGCCGGCGGTCTCCGGGTCAACTTCGCGTGCCCACCGGCACAGGACGATCAGTGGCAAGGAGCCAAGCAATGGTGAAACGTACACAGCTTTTCTCATCCGTCGCCGTCGCGGCGGTTCTCCTGGCGGCGACCGCCGCCGGGGCGCTGACCGGCGGCTTCCGCGGAGCGGCGGTGGCCGCGACGAACGGCACCCTCGCGGCGACCGCGGGCTGCGGCAAGGCCCCCACGCTCAGCAGCGGGACACGCACGATCCAGAGCGGCGGACAGAATCGCAGCTACATCCTGCGGATCCCGGACGGGTACGACCGAAACCGCCCCTACCGGCTGATCTTCGGCTTCCACTGGCTGAACGGCTCGGCGAACAACGTCGCGTCGGCCGGCTACTACGGGCTGCTGCCGCTGTCGAACAACAGCACGATCTTCGTCGCGCCGCAGGGCATCGACGCCGGTTGGGCCAACACCAACGGCCGGGACCTGACCCTCTTCGACGACATCTCCCGGCAGGTCGAGAACGACCTCTGCGTCGACACGACCCAGCGCTTCGCGCTCGGTTGGAGCTACGGCGGGGCCATGAGCTATGCGGTGGCCTGCGCCCGGCCCACCGTCATCCGCGCGGTCACCGTCCTGTCCGGGGCCAACCTCAGCGGTTGTAACGGCGGCACCCAACCCGTCGCCTACTTCGGCATCCACGGCATCTACGACAGCGTGCTGAACATCTCCATGGGTCGATCGCTGCGCGACACGTTCGTCAGGAACAACGGCTGCACCGCGCAGAGCCCGCGCGAGCCGAGCCGAGGCAGCCTCACCCACATCACCACCGCCTACTCCGGCTGCCGAGCCGGCTACCCCGTGCAGTGGGCTGCCTTCGACGGAGACCACACGCCCAGCCCGGTCGACGGATCGCCCAGCCCCAACGACTCCAGGACCTGGACCTCGGGGGAGATCTGGCGGTTCTTCACCCAGTTCGAGTCCACCACTCCTCCCACCACCGCGCCCCCCACGACCACGCCGCCCACCACCGCACCCCCGACGACCGCGCCGCCGACCACGACCCCGCCGACCGGTGGTCCGGGCACCTGCGCCGCCACCTACCACACGGTCAACACCTGGCCCGGCGGATTCCAGGGCGAGGTCACCGTGGCCAACAACAGCGCCACCACAATCAACGGCTGGACCGTACGGCTGACTTTGGCCAGCGGTCAGGCCATCAGCAGCCTCTGGAACGGTGTCAACACGGGCACCACCGGCAACGTCACCGTCCAGAACGCGCCCTACAACGGCACGCTGGGCGCGAACGCCTCGACCACCTTCGGGTTCACCGCCACCGGCAACGGCGCCACCGCGCCCGGCAACCTCACCTGCACCAGCCCCTGAGCTGGGTGGCACCAGGGCCCGGAGCCAGCTGGCTCCGGGCCCGCAGGGGCGGCGGCGCGGCCTCTGCGGAGAGTACGAGTCAGTCTGCCGGCGGGGCGGGAACCGGCCACAGCGCACTGACTGCCGGGGTGCGGAGGCCGTCGCCGAACGGGCGGCGCTGGCCGGCCCGGCGTCACGGGCCGCACGGGAACGGCGATCGGCCGGCCGTGGCTCGCGGGCGGCGGTGACCACCTCGCGTAGCGGGCCGAGGATGCTCTCATCGATGTCCTGACCAGGAGCGATCCGACAAAGCGACAGCCCTGGACACCCTTGACACCGCAAGGCGCGCCCGGCCACACTACGTCATGCTAATTCGATTTAGCTGAGCATCAGGTCGATAGCGGGCCGGAGCGGGGCATATCGACGGGCAGGAGAGTCCGCATGCCCAGGAGGAGGCGCTTCCGCCCGCCGACGCCGCACGTATCGGCTCAGGCGTGAATCCCGCACCGGTCAGTTCCTAGATCTTTTCAGACGCCATATCAGCTCGATCGGAGGTGAAAGAGGGAGGCACTCAGTTGTCGGTGTCCGAACAAGACCACGAGAAAAGACCACAGAGGAGTATGTTCAGATGAATAAGGCGATCGGAAGGCGCAGGCTGAGGCGCGCGGTCTCGTTGCTTGCGTTCATGTCACTCGGTGCAGGCGCCATCGTCTCCGCGCCGGCTGCACTCGCGGCCGAGCCGGCGATTGTGGAAGGCGCGACCGTCACGGCGGATCCGAATTCACCGACCGGATACACCGGTAAGTTCGTCTACCGCAATCCCAATGCCACGCAGGTCCGCCTTGCCGGTGACCTGACTCTGCTCGACCTCAATACCGGCACCACCCGGTATCAGCCCGAAGCGTGGCAGCCGGGGCGGTACCACGCCGGCGGCACCGAGTTCCTCCGGGACATGACCAGGGATTCGAACGGATACTGGTCCGTCTCGCTCCCGCTGCACGCCGGTGGTCTCAGCTACTGGTACCGGGTCTGGGACCCGACCCAGGGTTGGGTGAACAAGCGCATCTGGGATCCTGCCTCGACGAACCCTCGCCCCCCGGGCGAGTCCTCGTTCCGGGTCAGGAACAACGACGTCCTCGACGCCGTGTACGTGCCGTACGCCGAGAAGCAGAACGACCCGGTGCTCAAGGCGCGCGCGGAATACGAGCTGCCGATGGCGGACCCCTCGAAGCGGGGCACCGTCAAGTACATCCCCTACACCACGATTCTGGGCGACAGCGGCCACTACCTCGGCGTCTACCTGCCGGCCAACTACGACCCCAACCGGGCGGAGCCGTACAAGGTTGCGTACCTCGCCCACGGCATCTTCGGTGACGAGACCGACTTCATGGTCCCGGCGAATGTCCCGAACATCCTGGACAACATGACGGCCAGGGGCGAGATCGAGCCGACGGTGGTGGTCACCATGGGGAACCACTTCACCGGCACCAGCCTCGGCTTCGCCTCCTACAACCAGACCAACGCCGCCAACAACCTGGTCCAGACGATCCTCCCGCTCATCGAGCGGACCTACAACGTCTCGACGAAGCGTGCGGGGCGTGCCTACGCCGGGTTCTCGTACGGCGGGATGACGGGCGCCCACGTCATCAGGGGCTACCCGACCACGTTCGCGTTCTACGGGCACTTCTCGGGTAACCCGGCCCTCACGACGCAGGACTACGACAACGTCGCGGCCGCGGTCGGGGACGAGGACCTCTTCGTGTTCCTCGGCAACGGTGTCTTCGAGGGCAACCTCAACGCCCAGAACGCCATCGCGAACAACTTCCGGGCGCGAGGGTACGCCGCCCAGACGGCCCAGGTCCCCGGCGCGCACGACGGAATGACGGCGGGCCAGCTGTTCACGATCTTCGCCCGGGACCACCTGTGGTCGGGGGTCGACTCCGTGTCGGTGACGCCCGAGACTGAGAACCTGACGCAGGGCTGGAACTGGGTGAAGCAGTTCACCGCTCAGGTGAGCACGAACGAGGGCGTCAGCGGCGCCGTGACGTGGTCGGTCGAGGGAGCTGCCTCGGCCGCAACGACCATCTCCGCGGACGGTCGGCTCTCGGTGGCCGCCGACGAGACCGCGTCGTCGCTCACCGTCGTGGCGACGTCGGTGGTCGACCCGACCAAGTCCGGCTCGGCCGAGGTCACCCTGACGCCGCCGGGCACGACCGGCGTCGTGGTCAAGGCGAAGGCCGCACCCGCGTCGGTCGTCCGTGGTGGCACGTTCACGCTGGACGTCGAGCTGCGGGCACAGACCCAGCACGAGAAGGCTGCGACGGTGACCGGTGAAATCACCGTCACCTTCGGCGGCACCACGCAGGTGGTCGCGCTGACCGACGGCGCGGCCGTCATCGAACTGCCGACCGCCGGACTGTCAGCGGGGAACTACCCGGTCCACGTCGCCTACTCCGGTGACCCGACCTACGCCCCCGACGCGGCAGTCCACCAGCAGCTGCGGGTTCGGTAGCCGCTCGACATGGTGGGCCGGCGACCTCCCGTCGTCGGCCCACCGCCCGGCTGCCGGTCAGCGTCGGTCAACGATGAAGGTCTGTGCCAGAGCGCTGGAGCAGCTGGTCTGGATGAGCTGGGTTCCCACGTCCCGTCGCTCCTCATAGACGCCGATGCAGTACGCCTTGCCCGGCACGGAGCGCACCCGGTAACCGCCGCCCGCACCGGTGAGCGGTTCGAAGGTGAAGGTCTGATCGGACCGTCCCGAGCCGCAGACGTCGCCAGCCAGCAGGAGGCCGTCAACGCGTCCGTTGGCGTCGATCGTCGCGCACCCGATTCCGTACTGGGGGTGGGCGAGCTTGATCCGATACACCGTGCCGGACACCTGCTCGAGGACGATCGGCGGCGACGCCGAGGCGCAGGAGTGCTGGCCCAGTACGGTCCGACCGGACGATTTGTAGAGCTCCGGCCCGTCGCCCACGCACATGCCCGTGTGGGCCACTCGCAGCCGTACCGGCCCGGTGACTGGCCCGCCGGCCGGCCCGGCGGGGACCGACCGGCCGGTCGCCGGCTTCGTCGACGGCGACCCGCTCGGCTTGGGTTGCGGCGCGGCCGACCCGGACGCGGACCGGGGCGCGGACGGTGACCGGGACGTGGACGGTGACCGGGTCGGGGACGGGACGCTGGACGGAACAGCCGCCGGCAGGGTTTCGCGATCGAGCTCGTCGAGCGGTAGCTCCGCCCGACCGTCCGACCCCGCCGTGCTTGCGGGCGAGTCGCGGAGGGCGCGGGCGACCACCGCCACCGCGATGGCAGCCATCACCAGAACGAGCACGCCGGACAGGACCCGACTGGCCCAGCCGGTCCGATACATGATCGGCGGGATCAGCCAGCGGTGGCCGGCCGGTCGGGGTACATCCTCCGCGGGGTCGTGCCGGTGCATGCCGACCCATCGCTCGTCCGTCCGCTCCGCGGTCACGCTCGCCAACCGGCTGGCCGACGACGGCAGGTCCGGCTCCTGAATCCCAGGACCCGGTCCGGTCGGCCCCTCGGTGGCTGCCGGTTGGTGCTGCGGCGCGGGCCTGAGTGCGCCGTCGTCCGGCGCGGGGGAGGACGACTCCGGGTCGGACAGCGGCACCGACCGCAACACCGATGCCAGGACGGGCAGGCGTTCCGCGTCTGCCTGCGGGGCGGGGGATCGGCCCGTCTCGTCAGGTGCATTCCATCCCACGGACGTGTCGGTTACCGGCTCGGGCGGGGAGGGCGGTTGGCTGTCGGTGATCGGATCAGGACCCCCGCCGCCCCCCGGAGCAGCCGCCCGCGCCGACTGGACGGCGAGTCGCTTGCGCGTGGCGAGCCACGACGCGGCGGTGGCTTCGTCCAGCCCGCAGGCCCGGACGAACGCGGTCACCAGCGCCTCGCGAGGCAGGCTGCTCCGCGCCAGCACGGCAGCGATCGTGCTGTGCGGCAACGCCTCCCCGAACTTGTCCGCCTGGCGCTGCAACTCCCGGAAGGTGAGGCCGGACCACTCCTTCAACGCCCGCATCGCCGCGACGAACTCAACCGGCGAGGTCGCGGCGAAAGGATCCGGAGCCGACCCGGATCGAGGCTGGACCTCGTCGGCGCCGTCGTCCATCGCTTGGCCCTCCGTCAGTCCACTACGGACAGCAGTGGTGTCGGCACGCGAGATTACACGGCTGAGCCGTTGCGCGGGGGCCGACCGGAGGGCGGGGCGTGGCAGAACGTCTCCCCGCCACGAGTGTGACGGGAAGGCGCCCCGGTCCGGGACCCCGGAGCCGGGCTGGGCAGTTGCCGGTCTGGACGCAGGCGGGGTCAAGAGGCACCTACCTCACGGTCGACTGATCGGATGGATGGCGTCGGGCCCGGAACGCCTCGGCAGTAAGCAAAGACCGCTGACCGGTGCTCCGCATAGCCAGAACAGTGTTCGGAACCGATCCGGACAGGGGCGGCGTCGCAATTCCGTACGGGACTGTCTGCCCGCGTACCTGGCCGGGACAGGGCGGGGCGGTTCGGTTCGAGACGGAACGGTCGCCTCGGCCGGCGTTGCGGTCCGGACCTTCCCGTACGTCGGAGGGCCTTTCGAGACACCGGCCGAACAGGTGCACTCGTCGCACAATTCTCACGCTGAGGAGTGGACCATGCTGAAATCGCACGCCATCCCGCCTACGCCCCCCGGGCCGTCGTCGCGACCAGATTCGCGACGCAACGCGCCTGGATCCGGCCGTCGCGGCATTCTCAAGCTCCTGCTCGCCCTGACGTTCATCGGCGGCGCTCTCGTCGGACTGGGCGGCCTCGCCGGCGCCAACGCCAGCTCCGGCTGCTCCGGCAGCATCGCGGAAAGGGCGGTGTGCCAGGCCAGGGCGCAGAAGGGCGACCCGTACGTCTGGGGCGGCAAGGGGTCGAACGTCTTCGACTGCTCCGGTCTCACCTATTACGCCTACCGAAAGGCCGGGCTGGACTGGAGCTACCGCACCGCGGCCGGACAGTACAGCTACGGGGTGAGCAGGGGCCGGGCCGTCTCCACCGGGAATCTGCGTCCCGGCGACCTCCTCTTCTTCAACTGGGACGGCGGCGAGATCGACCACGTGGGCATCTACGCCGGGAACGGCAGGATGCTCCACGCGTCGAGCGGTAGAGGAAAGGTCGTCGAGACGAGGCTGAACTCGTACTACCGCAGCCACCTGCTCAAGTCGGCGGTACGTCCCGCCTCCGGTTCGACGGAGCCGAACGACGGAACGGAGAAGAAGCCCGCTGCCACGCCGACTTCGAAGCCGAAGCGCGGCGCCCAGCCGCCCGCCGAGCCCGACCAGATCCCGGTCATCGTCGTCCCGTACGCCGGATAGCCCGATCGGAGCCGACATGATGACCAAGCGAATCACCAAGCTTCTTCCGCTGCTGATCGCCGGCGTTCTGATCGCGGGGGCCCTCGCGATCGCCAACGGTTTCGCGATCGCGGCGCCTACCTGCACCGCTACCGTCAACCCGGCCGACGACCAGACCTCCGACGACCAGACCTCCGACGACCAGGAGTCCGCCGTGGGCCAGGACGCGGACGGTGACCAGGACGCGGACGGCGACGGTGACCAGGACGCGGACGGCGACGGCGACCAGGACGCGGACGGCGACGGCGATCAGGACCAGGACGGTGACGGTGACCAGGACGGTGACGGTGACCAAGACGCGGACGGTGAACAGGACGCGGACGGCGACGGCGACCAGGACCAGGACGGTGACGGTGACGGTGACCAGGACGGTGACCAGGACGGCGACGATGACCAGGACGCAAACGGGGCCGACGATTGCGCTGGCGACGACGGGACCGCCGACGCCGAAGAGGACCCGGCCGATGACGCGGGTGACGAGAGCGGTGCGGACTCGTCGGACGACTGCCTCGACACGGAACCCGTGAACCAGCGGGTCGTCGCCGTCGCGCCGACCGGGGTGACCGACAAGCCCGGCGTGGTGGAGCCGGGTGAGCCGGGGGCGAACGTCGACGGCGGAAGCGCGCCCTGCGACCGGCCCTGACGCCGGTCCCGTCCCGGGGTGGTCTCCGACGTCGGGAGACCACCCCGGGACGACCCACGCCATCTGGGGAGCCACCCGGGGCCGTCCGTCCGAACCCGACCGGGTACACCGTTCGAGGCCCCGTTCACGCAACTCGCTCTTGAAACGAAGGGCACAGCAGTTCCCGCAGGCCGAATGCCTGCGGGTTCTTTTGTTCTCATCCCCGCAGACGCCCGATCGCCGCCACCGAAGCGGGTCGGAGTGCGAGCGGCCTATGGCGGTTGTGTCGAAAGCGCCGCCACTTGGGCAGCTAATAGGCCACCGTCCGCAAAGACAGATCCGGACGACCGATGCGGGGTGGAACGTATCAGCACCGGCCGTGTCTCGTCCGAGGCAGGCCGCGAACGAGACGAGACACAGGCGCACCGAGTCACGACACGGGTGCCAACCACATCCCGGTTCGTCCCGTACGGCTTGACGTATTGGGGAGCGCCGTTCGAACGGCTCTACTGGTGACCGCAGCCCGGGAACTGCATTCATCCGAACCGAGAAATCGCGAAGGGAATCACCAGAATGAGTCACGTCGCACCGACCGCGAACCCGCGCCTTTGGGGTCGCCGTACCAACATTTTCTTGCTCGCGGTCGCCTTCACCGTGGTGGCGGGTCTGCTCGCCGGGATCGCCGGGATCTCCGCAGCGAAGTCGCGCAGTGGCCTGCCGGCCGAGGTGGCCCGGGCCCTGGACAACGTGAAGCGGACCGGAGAGATCTCCGCCAAGGACCGCGTCGCGCTGCTCAAGCACCGATCGGTCGCCGCTCAGGTGATCGACCCGTCGAAGACCAGGATCGTCGACGTGTCGACCGGTGACACCGACGCCGGGATGACCTCGCTCGCGGGTGGCGCGCTGACGGCCAACGCCGTGGCCAAGAAGGCCGGTTGCCACCGGGCCGACCGGTACATCTCCTACCGCACCCTGCTCGGCGCCAAGGCGTTCGACTGGCACAAGGTGCTGCACTACTGCTGGTCCAAGAAGGGCAAGGTCACGATCAAGGAGCGCCGGCACTACATCAAGAACAACGACGGCCTCAACTTCGACCGTGGTCTGGTCAGCAACACGCAGAGCGGCAAGGGCACCGCGCACTACGCCTCGACGATGCAGGGCAGGGTCGAGAACTGCGTCACGAAGTACGGGTGCATCTCGGTCAAGAACCCGTACATCCGGATCGTCGTGAACGGCAAGAAGGGCCTGCCGTACCAGATCTGGATGCGGAAGTAACCCCCTGAGCGGTGGCCGGCGGGTCCGCGTGGCGCGGACCCGCCG
>NZ_JBFAID010000073.1:0-26312 GCF_040654475.1 Micromonospora sp. NPDC050686 | reverse complement strand
GGCGACCTGACCCTGAAGGACCTCACCGTCGCCGACGGCAACGCCGCCGAATTCAAGTACGGCGGACCCCCGCCCGGCGCACCCGGGCTCCAGGCTCCCGCGGGCGTCCCGGAAGCGGCCCTGGTTCCGCAGGCCGCGGTGGCCGCCGCGCCGGGCGCTCCGGTCGGGGCCGGCGCTCCGGTCATGCCGGTGCTGGACGGGGCGGACGGCGGCTCGCCCTCGTACCCGAAGCCGCCCAGCAAGGAGGGCGAGGGCGACGGTGGCGCGCTGCTGGTCGAGCGGGGCGGTAGCGCCCACCTGAAGGAGGTCAAGCTCAAGCGCAACAACGCCGAGAACAACGGTGGCGCGATCGCCAACTTCGGCCGCGTCGACATCGACGACAGCAAGATCGAGGACAACCACGCCCGGAAGAACGGTGGCGGCATCTTCAACGTCGGCATCCTCAAGGTCAAGGACTCGCGGATCTCCGACAACACCGCCGGCGAGAACGGCGGCGGTGTCGCCAACGGCAAGGGCAAGGGCGAGCACGGGAAGGACAGCTACCCGCTCGTCCAGGGCAAGGACGAGGCCGGCAGCGTCGAGATCGTCAACACCGAGATCGAGGACAACCAGGCCGGCAAGAACGGCGGTGGCGTGTTCAGCTCCGGTGGCTTCGTCAAGATCGAGGGCAGCAAGGACGAGCACGGCAAGTTCGAAGAGAACAAGGACGAGAAGGGCAAGCACGAAGAGAACAAGGACGAGAACCGCAAGGACGAGAACAAGGACGAGAAGGGCAAGCACGAAGAGAACAAGGACGAGAACCGCAAGGAAGAGAACAAGGACGAGAACCGCAAGGAAGAGAACAAGGACGAGAAGGGCAAGCACGAAGAGAACAAGGACGAGAAGGGCAAGGACGAGAACAAGGGCGGCTACGGCGGCGGGGCGGCCGCGGACAGCGACCGCGACCGCGAAGGCGACCGCGACGGCAAGTTCGTCGTCCGCGCGGTGATCAAGGGCAACACCGCCTGCGAGAGCGGCGGTGGCGTCTACGCCAGCAACACCGACCTCGTCCTCACCCACGTCATCGTGGTGAAGAACCACGCCGACAAGGACGGCGGCGGCGTCGTCAACACCGGCGGGGAGAAGAAGAAGGAAGCCCTGTACGGCGGCGAGAAGGAGGAGCAGCGGGCGACCGCCACCATCTCCGAGAGCGCCATCGTCGAGAACACCGCCGGACGCTTCGGCGGCGGCATCTTCAACGGCGAGAAGGGCCTGGAGAAGGTCGAGGACGGCTACCAGGAGTGGGTGGAGGGCAAGGGTGACAGCGCCTTCCTCACCCTCCGGGAGACCGTGGTCAAGGGCAACACCGCGCTCAACGGCGGCGGCATCTTCAACAACGAGGGCACCGTCCACCTGACCGACAGCAAGGTCATCGAGAACACGGCCACCGACCCGTCCAAGCAGCACCGGATCGCCGGCGGCATCCTCAACCACAAGGGCAAGGTCCGGCTCGACGAAAAGTCGATCGTGGCCGACAACGACCCGACCAACTGCGCCGGCACCGTGAAGGAATGCTTCAACTGACGCCACGCGCAACCAACTGATCCACCCGGCGTCCGGCCCCCTGTCACCTCGGTGGCAGGGGGCCGGACCGTTGCGGGGTCAGCTCTGCACGAAGACCGCGACGCTACGCCCCGGCACGGTGAACGTGCCGCTGGTCCGGTCGAACGAGGACGACCGCAACGCCTCGTCGGCCGAGGTACGCAGCACCGGGTGCAGCGCCACGTTCGCCCCACGCAGCCCGCTGACCTGCTGCTTCGTCGCCTTCGGGGTGGCGTTGAAGACCACGGTCAGCGACTTCCACGTCCCGCCGAGCCCGCGGGCGTCGAGGGTCATGGTGAGCACGCCCGGCGTCTCCGCCGCCCCGGAGAGCGGGAAGGCGACCCGCTGCTGCACCTGGTCGGCGGTGGCCAGGCCGAAGACCGGCGAGGACTGGCGGACCCGCAGCAGTTCCGCGTACCGGGCGTCGGCCAGGTCGATCGCGGCGCAGTCCGGCACCAGCTTCGGATCGGCCAGCAGCGGCTTGGCGTACGGCCACTTGTCCTGGTTGTCCTGCGCCGGCGGGAGGCCGGCGCCGAACCCGTTGCCCCGGGCACAGTCCCAGCGGATCTGGTTGAACCAGTCCCCCGAGTTGTACGAGTTGCGGTCCAGCGACTTCGAGCGCAGCCGCTCGGAGCCGGTGGTGACGAATCCGGCGCCCTGGCCGAGCGCGGTGGTGGCCAGCGCCAGCACCTGCATCCGGGCCCGGTCCGCCGCGGTGGTGCCCTGCGGGAGCTTGTACGCCAGCGCGTCGTACAGGATCTCGTTGTCGTGCGCGTCGACGTACGTGATCGCCTCGCCCGGCGCGGCGGTGTAGCCGGCCGGCGAGCCGTTGTAGTCCACCTGGGCGCCGGTGACCTGCCTGCCGGCCGAGTCGGTGAACCGGTAGCCGCGCAGGTTGCCGGCCAGCCCGACCTTGATCAGGTCGTGCTGGTGCAGCAGCCGGGCCTTCTGTTCGGCGGCCGAGCCGTTCACCGGGTCCCCGTTGGGGTCGCTGAACAGGCCGGAGGCGAAGCCCTGGAGCCGCGGGTTGGCGTCGAACGGGCCGCCGCCGCGCACCGCGTCGCGGAGCCGGTCGTTGAAGGTGCCGATCCCGGTGCCGGCCAGGTTGGCCTGGGTGGCCTGCACGAACCGGGCGTCGTTGGCGACCTCGCCGAAGTTCCAGCCCTCGCCGTAGAGCAGGATCTTCTTCCCGTCCACGCCGTCGCGGGCGAGCGTCAGCGTGTCCAGCGCGGCCCGCACGGCCAGGATGTTCGCCTTCGGGTGGTGGCCCATCAGGTCGAACCGGAAGCCGTCCACCTTGTACTGCTTGGCCCAGGTGACCAGCGAGTCCACCACCAGCTTGCCCATCATGGCGTGTTCCGGGGCGGTGTTGGCGCAGCAGGTCGAGTTGGCGACCGTGCCGTCCTCCAGCAGCCGGTGGTAGTAGCCCGGCACCACCTGGTCCAGCACCGACTTCGGGTCGGTGCCGGCGGCCGAGGTGTGGTTGTAGACCACGTCCATCACCACCCGCAGGCCGGCCTGGTTCACCCCGGCGACCATCTGCCGGAACTCGGCGGTCCGCTGCGCCCCGGCCGGGTCGACGGCGTAGCCGCCCTCCGGCACCGTGTAGTGCAGCGGGTCGTAGCCCCAGTTGTAGCCGTCGGTCTCGGCCACCGCCGCGAGGCACTTCTGCTGCTCGTCCGAGTCCGGCGGCAGCTTGGCCAGGTCACACGCGGGCTGCCGCTGGTCGGCGCGCCGCTCCGGGATGGTGGCGAAGTCGAACGCCGGCAGCAGGTGCAGGTAGTTCACCCCCGCGTCGCCGAGCGACCTGAGGTGCCTCATCCCCGCCGTGCCCGGGTCGGTGAAGGCGAGGAAGGTGCCCCGCCGCTGCGCCGGCACGGTGTCGTCGGCGATCGAGAAGTCCCGCACCGACAGCTCGGAGATCTGCACCTGCGCGGCGGGCGGGGCGGCCGGCTTGCGCAGCGCCGCCCAGCCGGCCGGGGCCAGCGCCGGGTCGGCCAGGTCGACGATCTGGCTGTGCGTCGAGTTCGGCGCCAGCGCCACCGAGTACGGGTCGGTCACCGAAGCGGTGACCAGCTTCTGCGCGGCGGGTTGCCACGCCTGCACCTGGTACCGGTAGTACCTGCCGGCCCAGTCGCGGCTGCCGCGCACCGACCAGACGCCGGTGCGGTCGTCCCGGCTCATCGCCACCGTGCGCGGCTGCGCCGTGGGCGAGTCGAACAGCTGCAACGCCACGTTGCGCGCGGTCGGCGCCCACACCGCCAGGGTGGGCACCTTGCCGGCGAAGGTCGCGCCGAGCTTCGCGTCGGTGGCGGCGCGGTAGACGTCGTCCAGCACGCCCGGAACCTGCACCCCGGTCGCGCCGAGCAGCGCGCCCTCGGCGTCGCGCTCCGTGACCACCAGCTGGCCGCGCAGCGCCGCCGGTACCTTGCCGAGGTCGGCCCGGTCCAGCGTGAACGTCTGGTACGCCCACAGGTGCGGGAAGGCCGCGCGCTGGGCCTCGGTGAGCCCGTTGCGCTGCGCCCGCAACGGCAACCGGGTGTACGTCCCGGACAGCTCCCCGTCGGCGACGGTCAGGCCACCGGTCGGGGCGAGGGCCAGCTCGTACCGCTTGCCGTCGGTGGGCCCGGTCTGCCAGGCGATGGTGGACCGGTCGATCCAGTGCGCCTTCTGCCTGGTGACGTCCAGGTCCTTCGCCACCCCGCTGGTCGCCGGCGGCAGCAGCCGGCCCTTGACCCCGGCCAGCAGCCACACCTCGCGGCCGGCGGAGGCGAAGTCGAGCCGCTGATCGTCGGGCTGATCCTTCTCGTCTCCCTTGTGCACGATGTAGTTCAGCCCGGTCGCCCCGGCGGTCAGCGGCACCCGGAACACGGCGCCGAAAGAGTCGATCCGCTCCGGCTTGAGCGGGCTGGACCAGTCGGTCGGGTTGGCGGCGCCGTCCCACAGGTGCAGGCCCCAGCCGTCGTAGTTGCCGTCGGCCTTGCGCCAGTGGATGACCGCGGTGCCCTCCTCGGCCGCCGGGTCGGGCTCGCCGGTGGCCGCCTGCCGGGTCGGGTAGGTGTTCGGGTCGCCCTGCTTGACCCAGACCGCGCCGGTCTGCGTCACGTCGATGGTGCGGTCGTTGCCGACGTCCTTGTTCCCGTCCTTGTCGACCACCAGGAAGCCGATGGACTTCGCGCCCGGCTTCAGCTTCACCCAGGCGAACCGGCCGAAAGAGTCCTCGCCGGCGAACGGCTGCCCCTTGGGCCACTCGGTGGCGTACGCGGGATCGATGTCGCCCCAGGCGTAGAGGCCCCAGTCGTCGTACCCGCCGGCCGGGCGCTGGTAGTGCACCACCGCCCAGTCCCGCGCGGCGCCCTGCTCGGGGGTGCCCACCACGCCGCTGGACCGGGTGCTGGCGGTCCGGCCCTTGCCGTCGCGGACCACCGCCTTGTACTCCACCCGGGTGCCGCCGGGCAGGCCGGCCAGGTCGTGGTGCACGGTGTAGGGCGCGGCGTCGGCGCGGCCGAGCAGTGTCCACTTGCCACCCGCCGGGCGGGCCGCGAGGGTCACCGTGGACAGCGGGTCGCCGGTCACCTGGGCGGTGACGGTGGCCTTGGTGGCGACCGGGGCGTCTCCGGGGGAGGTGAGGGTGATCCGGGGCGCGGCCCCGGCCGGCGGGATCGCCCGGGCGGCCCGGAGCACCACGGCGGACATCGCCGGCACGGTCACCGAGAGCTTGCCGTCCGCCCCGGCGGTGGCGGCGGTGGCGGCGCCGTACACGCCGGTGAACGCGGTGCCGGTCGACCAGGTGTCCACGGTGACAGTCTGCGCGCTGTCGGCGTTGTTCACCGCGGCCACGTACTCGATCCGGTCCTTCGGCAGGATCCGGGAGAAGGCGAAGACGCCGGGGCCGTCGGCGGCGTACCGGGTGATCTGGACGCCGTCGCGCAGCGCCGGGTGGGCCTGTCGCAGTCTGCCCAGCTCGGCGATGCCGCGGTAGAGCGGGTGCGCGGTGTCGTACTGGTCGCTGGTGTGGGTACGGGTGGTGCCGATCAGGTCGTCGTCGAGGTAGTCGGGCGTCTGGGAGGCGAACATGTCCTGCCGGGCGTCCTTGTCGCCGCCGGGGCCGGTGAAGCCCTGCTCGTCACCGGAGTAGACGACCGGCTGGCCGCGGGTGAGGAACATCAGCTGGTGGGCGAGGGTGTCGCGGCGCAGCTGGGCGGCGTCGTCCCCGCCGGCCGCGGCGACGAACGAGCCGATCCGGCCCATGTCGTGGTTGCCGAGGAAGGTGGTCAGCCGGCGGGCGTCGGTGTTGCGGGCGGCGTAGAGCGGGTCCTTGGCGTACACGTCGGCCAGGGCCTGGGCCGAGCCGTTCGCGGCGGTGTAGCCCCGCGCGGCCTCCTGGAAGGAGAAGTCCAGCGTGGCGGGCAGCCCGCCCCGGCGCACGTACGTGGACTGGATCTCCTGGTCGGCGCTGTAGACCTCGCCGAACATGAAGAAGTCCTTCTTGCCGGCCTGCTCCGCGGCGCGCTGGATGCCCCGGCTGAACTGGGGCCAGAAGTCGAGGTTGGTGTGCTTGACGGTGTCCAGACGGAAGCCGTCGACGCCGGTGCTGCCGATCCAGTCCCCGTAGACCTTGGTCATGCCGCGCACCACCTCGGGGCGCTCGGTCCACAGGTCGTCCAGGCCGAAGAAGTCGCCGTACTCGCTGTTCTCGCCGGCGAAGGTCGAGTCGCCGCGGTTGTGGTACATGGTGACGTCGTTCAGCCAGCCCGGCACCTTGACCTTCGCGTCGCCGGGAGAGTCGAAGACCGGGGTGTACGGGAACGAGGTCCGGTCGACGTCCGGGAAGTCGCGGCTGCCGTCGGCGTAGTTGCGGTCCTCGAAGGCCCGCCCCCGCGCGTCGGTGTACGGCGAGGTCTGCTTGTCGATGTACGCGTACTTGTCCTCGGCGTACTTGATGACGTCGGCGGTGTGGTTGACGATGACGTCGAGGTAGACCTTGATGCCCCGCTGGTGCGCCAGCTTGACCAGCTTCTTGAGCTCCGCGTTGCTGCCGAAGTGCGGGTCGACCTGGGTGAAGTCGGTGATCCAGTAGCCGTGGTAGCCGGCGGAGACGTCGCTGCCGGTGCCCTGCACCGGCCGGTTCTTGAAGATCGGGGCGAGCCAGATGGCGGTGGTGCCGAGGCCCTGGACGTAGTCCAGCTTGTCGATCAGGCCCTTGAGGTCGCCACCGTGGTAGAAGCCCTTGTCCTTCGGGTCGAGGCCGGTGCTCAGCCGGTCCCCGGTGAGGCCGCCGCGGTCGTTGCGCGGGTCGCCGTTGGCGAACCGGTCCGGCAGTACGAAGTAGAACTGCTCGGCCCGGGCGCTGTTGTCGCTGGCCCGCAGCAGCAGCTCGGGGCTGGGCTCAATGGACCACTGGGCGGCACCGGTCGCGGCCAGCGGGTCGGTGACGGCGGTCCGCGCGGCGGCGTCGGCCCCGACCTGGTTCATGGCGACGGGGGCGCCGACGACGGCGAGGCTGAGGGCGGTGCTGAGGGCGAGCAACGCCTTGCGGGTGATCGGCGGGGGTTTCATCGACGGCCTTCCTGCTGGTCGTGATTCGCCCGCACGCTAGCTCTTGCCGAAACATTCTGCAATAGCTTGCAAACAGAGTCGAAATATTGCGGTCCACTGCAACCACCTGCGGCCCCGTCGGCCGGCCAACCCCGCCACACCGGCCGCGAACGGCGCTGGGCCCGCACCATTGCAGCCGGAGGGTGCGGGCCCGGGAACCCGCCGAATCGATCAGCTGTTGCCGTGGCGCCGCTCGACGTCGGTCGCGTGACGCTCCTTGAAGTCCAGGTAGGTCTCGTTGGCCAGCTCGATCTCGCGCAGGTGCGCCGCCAGCTCGGCCCGCCGCACGTCCGCCTCGGCCCGGGCCCGGGCCAGCGCCAGCTCGTGCCGGCGGTCCCGGTACCGGCCCCAGCCGCGCACGCCGGCCCAGACGATCCAGCCGCCACTGGCCGCCAGGCCGGTCACCAGGAAGGCGAGCAGGAACTCCATCGGCGGCACCCTCTCTCCGAGTCGCTCAGTTGACGTCCCGTCGCACCGCGAGCCAGGTGCCGAGGCCGACCAGCACGAGCACGTACAGGATCAGCACGATAGCCGGCAGCCACGGACCGGACGACTCGATCACGCCCGGGGTGCCACCCTCGAACTGGGAGCGGGCCCCGAGCGCACCGGCCAGCGAGCCGGCACTGGGCGCGAGCAACACCTTCTGCACCAGGCCCAGGGGCTTGAGCACCAGGGCGAGGCCGCCGACCGCGTTCTCGACGAGCAGAGTCCACACCAGCCCGACGGCGATCGCGGTGGCGGCCCCGCGGAACGCGATCGCCAGGAAGTACCCGAGACTCGCGTACGCCGCGCAGATCAACCAGCCCGCCGCCAGCGCACCGAGCAGGTCCCCGGCGGGTGGCCAGTCCGATCCGCGGCCCTCGACCAGGGCCAGCACCGAGGTGACCACACCGAGCGCGGCGAAGGTGCCCAGCACCAGGAGCAGGGTGAGGGCGCCGAGGGCAGCGGCGTGCCCGAGCATCACCTGGGCCCGCCGGGGCCGCTGGGTGAAGATCAGATTGAGCGTGCCCCAGCGGTACTCGTTGCCCACCACCAGCGCGCCGAGGATCACCACCATCGCGCCCCCGAAGAGCGGGAAGAGCGCGATCCCGGTGGGCACCACCCGCTCCGGCAGCACGCTGGTCAGCAGGGTGTCCGCCGCCTCCGCCTGCGCCGGGTCGCCGGAGAGGGCCAGGTGCACGACGTACGGGATGCCGATCCCGAACGCGATGGCGAGGACCGTCCAGGTGGCCGCGACGGTCCACACGGCGGGCCGCTTGCGGTCGGCGAACCAGGCCGCCCGTATCGAGGCGATCATTTCTCCTCCTCCCCCGGGTCCGTCGGCTCGCCGCCGGCCGGCCGCCGACCCCCGGTCAGCTCCAGGAACGCCTCCTCCAGGGAGTGGCGCACCGGCCGCAGCTCCCGGACGTCGACGCCCGCCTCGACGAGTCGCCGGTTCAACTCCGCCGCGAGGTCGGGGTCGGCGGTCACCCGCAACTGCCCGTCGACGACGTCCACCCGGCGTACCCGGGCGTCGTCGCGCAGGCAGGCGGCCGCCTTGTCCACCGGGTCGGCGACGACGACCAGCATCCCGGTGCCGAGCCGGGCTCGCAGCTCGTCCGGGGTGCCGGTGGCCACCAGCCGTCCCTTGTCGATGACCGCGATGCGGTCACAGACCTGCTCGACCTCCACGAGCACGTGGCTGGAGAGCAGGACCGTGTGACCGCGCCGGCCGAGGGTGCGCAGCAGTTCCCGCATCTCCGACACGCCGGCCGGGTCGAGGCCGTTGGTCGGTTCATCGAGGATGAGCAGCTTCGGCTGCTTCAGCAGCGCCGCCGCCACGCCGAGCCGTTGCTTCATCCCGAGCGAGTACTCCCGGAATCGCGACCGGGCCCGACCGCTGAGGCCGACCTCGGTGAGCGCACGCTCGACCACGTCTTCAGAATTTCCGGAGTATCGGGCGGCAAGCCGAAGATTGTCCCGTCCCGACAGGTGCGGATAGAAGGCCGGCGACTCGATGAGTGCGCCGACGGCCGACAACTGTTCGGGCACGCCCGGCGGACGGCCCAGCACCCGCACCCGCCCAGCGCTGGGCCGGACCAGCCCGACGAGCATCCGCATGCTGGTGGTCTTGCCCGCGCCGTTCGGGCCGAGGAACCCGAAGACCTCTCCCTCCCGGACGCGGAGATCGAGGTCGGCAACTGCGGTGACACCGCCCGGGTAACGCTTTGTCACCCCGTCCATCTCGATGGCGAAATCATTGCTCATCAGCAATTACCAGAGGTTCCTGGAACCCGCGGGTCAACCATTTCAACCAACGTTCGCGGCACGTTAACCATCGCTCACCTCGGCTCGTCCGTTAATGCCACCGCAATCAGTCAGGGGTGGAATCAGCATCGGCGAAAAACAGTGCACGGAAAACCCGCCAGCCTGCCCGGCACACCGTGACCGCGCCCGCCGACGGCGCCAACCCGCCGCCGGGTCACGCCACGGCCAGCCTTGTGACCTGCGGCAAGCCGATCGACGCCCACAGGCTAGCCGAGCGCGATCAGCTTCGGAAGTGCGAGATTTCGCGGTTTCCCTGCGCCCCAGGTCAGGCCACCCAAACCCGTAGCAGACCAGCGCCGTCAGAAACAAGACGTTGACCATCGTGAACTGCTTGTGCACCATGGGGAGCACTTTCATCCGGCCACAGTGGATGGCATAGGAGCGCCGATGGACCTGCAACAGGACGCTGACCGGATCCTGGATATGCGCCCCAAACTGCGTCACGATGTGGTGTTTCTGGACGCACCGGCCGGGGCGTACCTGCGGGGTCCCGATTCGGCGTTTCTCATCAGGGGCCGTACCGCGTTCCGCTGGCTGACCAGCCTGAGCCCGTACCTGGACGGGGGGCACACCCTCGCCCAGCTCTGCACCGGCCTGGCGGAGGGGCAGCGACGGACGGTGGTCAGCCTGGTCCGCGCCCTCGTCGACCGGGGATTCGCCAAGGACGCCCAGGGTCGCGGCGAACTGGCCGAACCGGTGGCTCGCCGCTTCGCCACCCAGATCGAGTTCGTCGACCACTTCGCCGACGACGCGGCCCGTCGATTCCAGCGCTTCCACACCACCCGGGTCGCCCTGGGCGGCCGGGGCGAGACCCTGCGCGCGGCCGTCGCCGGGCTGCTCCGCAACGGCTGCGTCGAGCTGGACGTGCACCCCGACGACGCCCCGGAGGCGTACCGCGACGCGTTCCAGGCCGAGGTGACCGAACTGCGCGCCGAGGGGGTCGACGCCGAGGTCCGCGTCCATTCCGGACCCCTGGACCCCGCCGCCGCGGACGCCCTCCTGTACTGCACCGACGCGACCGGCCTGGGCCGGCTGCACGAGCTGGCCCGGGTCGCCCAGCGCGGCGGCCCACCCCTGGTGCCGGTCTACTGGGACGCCGACCGGGCGGTGCTCGGCCCCGTCGTCACCGCCGGGCAGAGCCCCTGCTGGCTCTGCGCCCAGCTCCGGCTCACCGAGTCCGCCGGGCCGGCGACCGGCGCGTCGTTCTGGCGGCAGCTGGCCCTCGGGCCCGAGGTCGCCACGCCCACCGTCCTGCCGGAGGTGACCGCGCGGATGCTCGGCAACGCCGCCGCCTTCGAGCTGTTCCGGGTCCGCACCGGGGCGCTCCCGCCGGACACCGGCGCCGGGGTGGTGCTGCTCGATCCCGCCACCCTGGAATCGGCCCGGGAACGGGTGCTGCCCCATCCGGCGTGCCCGGTCTGCCGGGACACCGAGGTCGCCGCGCCGGCCGACGACCCGGCCGACGACGAGGAAACCTACCGCCGGGCCGAGGCGCTCGTCTCCGAACACACCGGGGTCTTCACCCGGTTCGTCGACGACCCGCTGGAGCAGGCTCCGCTGAAGACCGCCCGGCTGCGGATACCGGGCCCCGGTGGGCCGCGGGAGGTCACCGCGTTCGCCGTGGACACCGTGATGAACGCCCGGCTCAACGCCTACCGGACCGCCGTACGCGATCACGTGGCCCGGCACGCCGCCCCGCCCGGCGCGATCACCGGCACCGCGTCGGAGCTGCGCGAGCAGGGCCTGCACCCGGTGCCCTGGGGCGAGCTGGACGGCGCCGGCGGGACCGCGCCCGACGGCCCGGACCGAGCTGTCGACTGGTTGCCCGCGACCGTCCTCGCCGATGGCACGACCGTCCACGTCCCGGCTGCCCTGGCGCTGCCCAGGTCCGGGGCGAACGCCCACGGCCACGCCGAGCGCACCACGGCCGGGGCCGCCGTCGGCGCCACCCGCGCCGAGCTGATCGACCGGGGACTGGCGGGCGCGTTGGCCTACCGGGCACTGACCAGCGCGCTGCGGGGCCGCAGCGCCCTGGTGCGTCTCAGCGAGGACGAGCTGGTCGCCGACGACGAGACGGCGCTGGTGATCAAGGCCGCGCACCGCTTCGGTCGGCCGATCGAGGCCTTCACGCTGCTCGGGGCCGCGCCGGCGCACGCCGTCCTCGCCCTGGCCGGGGCGCCGGACGACGCTGCGCCGATGTGGACCCTGGCCGCCGACCTCGACCCCACCGCCGCCCGACTCGCTGCGACCCGGGACCTGGTCGGCCTGATCCAGGTGCGGCACTTCGAGGACACCGGCGCCGATCTCGGGGATCCCCTCCTGCTCGGCCTCGACCCGGCGACGATTGCCGGCGTCGCCGGTACCGGCCCGGGCCCCGCCCCCGCCCCGACCGACCGGGCGGCGGTCCTCGCCGAGCTGACCACCCGGGGCGTCGATGCGCTCCTGGTCGAGACCACCACGCGCGACATCCGGGCCAGCGGGGCCTTCCACAGCGGCGTCGTGCTGTTGTGGGACCGGCCCGCGGCGCAATGAACCACCACCTGGTGGACCGGACGAGGAATCTGACCGGAGGGAGGTGACAGAACATGCCGATCACTTTGCACAACGAGCTCCGCGAGCTGGAGACCGAGACCTTCGAGATCGAGGAGGTCGAGGACGGCGGCGAAGCGCTGGCCGCGACCAGCTCGAGCTGCTCCTGCTCCAGCTGCTGCTCCTGCAGCACGTCCAGCTGCTGTAGCACCAGTACCAGCACCTCGAGCTGCGGCTGACGGTGCCGGAGGTCGACCCCGACGCTGACGCCCGCCCAGTCCGTCCCCGGATCAACCCGCGACACGCCACCGGCACGCCCGTCGGCCCGCCGACCGGCGAGCGCCCCGCACGCCCTCGTCCCGCTCGACGGTGGAGTGGAGCACCTGGGAACGACTGGCATCCCCCCGTGGCTCAAGGAGAGGCCCCATGGCACCGAACCCGTCCGCACCCGACGCCCTACCGGAGGCCGTTCGCAGCGAGCTGCGCAACCTCCGGACGGAGACCTTCGAGGTCGAGGACATCGCGGACCTGTCCGCCGATGTCATGGACATCTGCAGCAGCAGCACCAGCACGTCCAGCTGTTCCAGTTGCAGCACGTCCAGTTGTTGCAGCTGCACCTCGTCGAGTTGCAGCAGCACGAGCTAGGCCCAGGGCATCCGGGGACGCCCGTCCGCGGTGCCGCACCCGCCCGCCGACGAGAGGAGGTGTGAACAGAATGCCGGAACTCGCTGAGGAACTCCGCGCCCTGGAGACCGAGACCTTCGAGATCGAGGACGTCGATGCGATCGACGCGATGGTAATGGACTGGTCCAGCTCGAGCTGCTCCTGCTCCAGCTGCTGCTCCTGCAGCACATCCAGCTGCTGCAGCAGCAGCACCAGCACCGGTTGTGGCGGCGGCTGATCCCGTCACCGTCCCCGCCGGCGTTGCCACGTCGGCGGGGATCCCACCTTCCCCGACCCGCCGCGCCGCCGCGCCGGCCGCCACCCCAGGTGAGGAAGATGATCGTCGACGTCAGGACCACCTCCACCGGGTGGGACACCAGCCTCAAGCAGCTCGGCGAGGCCCTGCACCAACGGCTGCACGACCCGGCCCGCCGGCCGGCGGCCCAGGGCGCCCGGCCGGCCGGCGTGACCGTCCGCCTCGGCGCGCTCGGCCTGACCGACGCGAGCCGCGAACCGGCCGACCTACCCCACGGCGGCGTCCTCCCGATCTGGTTGCACGGCGCGACCGCGCTGGTCGGCCCGCTGTGGTCCGGCACCGGCCCGGGCGCGACCCGCCCGGGGCCCTGCCCGCTCTGCGTGCAGCGCCGCTGGCAGGCCATCCGGGTACGGGAGGAGCGGCACGCCCTGGAGCACGCCGCCCCGGTCGCCGTCGCCGGACCGCTGCCCCACCTGACCTCGTTCGCGGTGGACTCGATCTGGGCACTCCTCCTCCTCGCCTGCACCCCGGCCGACACCCGCCCCGGCATCGGACGACTCCACCAACTGCGGATGGACACCCTCGACACGACGGTGGTGGAGGTGATGGCCGACTCCGAGTGCCCCGCCTGCGCGGTCGTCCCGCCGGACACCGCCGAGCGGGCGGTGATCGAGCTGACCAGCCGCCCGAAGCCGGATCCCACGACGTACCGGTTGCGCTCCGCCGGCCAGCTGAACCTGCCGGTCGCCGCACTGGCCAACCCGGTCGCCGGGACCCTCGGCGGCAACGCGCTACGCGCCTACAACGCCAACTCGACCGCCCCGGTCACCGGCTACTTCCGGGTACGCAGCCGCTACGACCTCCACGAGATGTGGTGGAGCGGGCACGCCAACAGCTACGGCACCAGCGAGACGTACGCGCTGTTGGAAGGGCTGGAGCGGTACGCCGGGCAGTTCCCCCGGGCCCGGCGCACCGACGTCTTCGACAGCTACGCCAACCTCGGCCCGGACGCCATGGACCCCGCCGGGCTGGGCTACCACCCGGCCTTCTACCACGGCCACGGGCTCTACTACGCCCCGTACTCCCCGACGGAGCCGATGCACTGGGTGTGGGGCTACTCGCTGCGTGACCGGCGGCCCCGGCTCGTGCCCGAACAGCTCGTCTACTACCTGGACCGGCGCGAGCAACAGCGCAAGTTCGTCCAGGAGTGCTCCAACGGCTGCGCCAGCGGCAGCTCGCCCGAGGAGGCGCTGCTGCACGGCATGCTCGAACTCGTCGAGCGGGACGCCTTCCTGCTGGCCTGGTACGCCTCGTCCCGGCTGGCCGAGATCGACCCGGCCACCTGCCGGGACGAGAAGGTGCACTTCATGCTCGACCGGGTCGGCCTGCTCGGGTACGACATCCGGCTCTTCGACACCCGCGCCGACCTGCCCGTCCCGGTGGTGACCGCGGTGGCGGTCAAGCGCGACGGCGGCCCCGGTCAACTCTGCTTCGCCGCCGGGGCGAGCCTCGACCCCGACGACGCGGTCCGGGCAGCCGTCTGCGAGACCGCCTCCTATGTACCCGGCTTCGACGAGCGGGTCGAGGCGAGCCTGCCGGAGCTGCGGGAGATGACCCGCGACTACACGAAGGTCACCGAGCTGAGCCACCACGCGTTGCTCTACGGCCTGCCGGAGATGACGCGGCACGCGGCGTTCCTCTTCGACGACCCGCCCAAGCAGTCGATGGACGACCGGTACGCCGACTGGCTCGCGGCCCGGCCCGCGCACGACGACCTGACCGCCGACACCGAGTACCTGGCCGGCCTGATCGCCGGGCTGGGCGGCGACGTGCTCGCCGTCGACCAGACCTGCCCGGAGCAGGAGATCGCCGGGGTGCACACGATGGCCCTGGTCGCCCCCGCGCTGATCCCGATCGACTTCGGCTGGCAGCGGCAGCGGGTGCTGCACAGCCGGCGGCTGGAGCGGCACCTCGCCCGCGGCCGGCAGGGACCGGACCGGCTCGGCGCCACCGCCCGCAACCCCCACCCGCACCCCTTCCCCTAGGAGCACGTCATGCAGTCCGAGGCCGTCGCGGTCGTCCGGGAGTACACCGAGGCGGTGTTCCGCCGGGCGCGGGTGCCGATGGAACCGCTCGACTTCGAGGTGGACTGGCTCGACCAGCCCTCCCGGCACGTGTCGTACCCGGGCACGCCCCGGGTGCCGCTCACCGCGGCCACGCCGGAACTGGCCAGCCTGGGTGCCCTGCTGACCGGGGCGAACCTGCCACCGGCCGAGGGCTGGTCGCTGGACTCGCTGGCCACCCTGCTGCGCCTGTCGTACGGCGTGCTGGATCGGCGGATGACGGTGAACTGGAACCAGGACGCCGGCAAGCGGGCGCACTTCGAGCACGCGGTCTGGGGGCGCGGCACCGCCTCCGGCGGCGGCATGTACCCGGTCGAGCTCTATCTGGTCGCCGGGGCGTCGGGGCCGCTGCTGCCCGGCGTGTACCACTACCACACCGGGCAGCACCTGCTTGAACGGCTGCTGGTCGGGGACGTCTCCGGCACGGTGCGCGCGGCGCTGGGCGACTCCACCGGCGACGGCGCCGACAGCTTCCTGCTGGCCAGCATCAAGTTCTGGAAGAACTCGTTCAAGTACAACAGCTTCTGCTACCACGTGGTCACCCAGGATCTCGGCGCGCTGCTCGGCTCGTGGGACCTGCTGGCCCCGGCGCTCGGCGCGCGGCTGTGCCGGCTGCTCTGCTTCGACCCGGTGCCCCTGGACGACCTGCTGGCCTTCGAGCGCGACGAGCAGAGCGTCTTCGCGGTGGCGCCGGTGCACTGGGCGGGCAGCGCACCTGCCGGCGACCCGGCGGCCGGGTCCGTCGCCATCCCGGCCACCGGGTCGCCAGCACCGGTGCGGGTCCGGCCCGCCGCCTTCGAACGATCCCGCCGGTTGATCGAGTTCCCGCAGGTCGTCGCCGTGCACCGGGCGGCGGCGACGGTGACCGCCCCCGCACCGCGCCGGCTCACCGGCGCCGGGCCGGTGGATCTTCCCGGCGACCCGATCACGCTGCCCGCCGGCGGGCCGGACCGGCTGGACAGCCCGCTGTCGGCGGTGCTGGCCACCCGGAACAGCAGCTTCGGCCGGTTCCGCCGGCCGCCGGAGCTGACCGCGGCCGAACTCGGCGCCACGCTCGCCTTCGCCGCCGCCGGGAGCCACTATCCCGCCGACGTCAAGCTTCCCGACGGCGGCCCCGCGCTGACCCGGTTGTGGGTCTTCGTCAACCACGTGGACGGCCTCGCCGCCGGCGGGTACGCGTACTGCCCGCGCCGGCACGCCCTGCTGCCCGCCGCGGCCGAACCCGACGGCGGCATGCCGGCGTTCCTGCAACAGCAGTACTTCCTGACCAACTACACGATGGGGCAGGTCGGCGCGGTGCTGGCGATCTCCGGCCGGCCGGACGCCGTGCTGGACGTCCTCGGCCCGCGCGGCTACCGCGTGCTGAACGCCGAGGTCGGCACGCTCGCCCAGCGGGCGTACCTGGCGGCCACCGCGCAGCGGCTCGGCTGCGGGGCGGTGCTCGGCTTCGACAACGTCGCCATGAACACCGCGCTCGGGCTGGACGGCACCGACGAACGGACGGTGCTCTTCCTGCTCCTCGGCCGGCACCCCGAGGCCACCGCCGACCTGGCGTACCGGCTGTGACGCCTCCGACCAGCAGTGACGCGCCGACGAAGGAGACAGCCGTGACGGTGACCCTGCCCACCCCCTCGGCCAGCCCGGTGTCCTGGCGGATGCCCGAGGTGTTCATGCTGCGCACCGCGGGACTGCCGATCGAGGTCGCCGACCGGCTCGCCTTCGACCGGACCGCCGGCTGGGCGCGGCGGGTCCTCGACCGTGAGGACCGGCTCCGCGCCGCCGGCCGGGACCTGGCCGACGCCCTCGGCGCGGCGGTCGCCGACAACCTCGACGACGACGCGCTGCGGCGCAAGCTGATCCGGCTGCGCCGCGACGTGTTCAACCTGCGCCGGCCCCACCCGGCCGACCCGGCGGCCTGGCCCGCCGACCGGCTCGGCGCGCACACCCACGCCCGGCTCGCCGGGTGGCTGGCCGACTGGGGCGCGTACCGGGCCGAGTTGGCCGAGGGCGCGGCGCTGCTCGACACCGAACTGCGCGAGCGCCGGGGCCTGCTGCGCGAGCTGGCCCTCGACCCGGACCTGCGCGGCGGCATCCTGCTCGCCTCCCCCTCGCTGGACCAGTACCTGCCGGGCTACCTCGCGGCCGGTGCCACGCTCGGCAAGCGGGCCCGCCGGGCGGAGCGTTCCCTGCTCGAGTACGCCTTCCGCACCGCCTGCAAGACCAGCCCGTTCAGTCGCCTCACCACAGTCAACGTCGGGACCTTCACCGACGCCACCGGCGGCCTGCTCGACGTCGACCCGGTGCCGGGCGCCCCGAAACACGGCACCGCCCGGCTCAACCTGGCCGCCATCGGCCGGCTCTCGGCGATCGTCCTGGCCGACGAGTCGCTGCGCGCCGACCTCCCGGTCACCGTCACCACCGGCTGGCGCATCGAGCACGGCCGGCTGCGCTACCTGCGCCGCCGCCGCACCGCCTCCGAGGACGGCGACGCGGCGATCACCCTGGAGTCCATCCACGAGTCGCTGTTCGTGCTGCCCACCGGGCGGATGCTGCAGGACATCCTGACCGCGCTGGGCGGCGGGCGGGTGGCCCGGCTGGCCGATCTCGTCACCGAGTTGGCGGTCGACGGCCGGCCCGCCGACGAGGTCGCCCAGTACCTGCACCACCTGCTCCGGGTCGGTCTGCTGATGGTGCCGAACCTGCACCTCGACATCCACGCCGACGACCCGGTCGACGGCTACCGGGCCGCGCTCCGGGCCGTCGACCGCGGCTGGGCCGACAAGCTGGCGACCCGGGTCGACGCGGCCAACCGCCTCGCCGCCGGCTACTGCGGGCACGACGTGGCGGGCCGGCGCGACGCCCTCGGCGCCATCCGCGACGAACTCGCCGCGGCCCACGCCGAGCTGGGCCGCCCCGACATCCCGGTCCCCCGCACCCTGCTCTACGAGGATGCCGCCCTGCGCACCCGGACACCGGTCACCGCCGACCGGAGCCGCTGGGAACGGGAGGCGCTGCCCGGCCTGCGGGCGCTGGCGAGGATCATGCCGGTCTTCGACGTCAACCTACCCCGCCGGTTGGCCGCCAAGGGCTTCTTCCGCGCCCGGTACGGCGACGGGGGGCGCTGCGAGGACCTGCTCACCTTCGCCCACGAGTTCCAGCAGGACTTCTTCGAGCACTACACCGGGCGGCTGATGCGCCGCCGCGCGTTCGACGCCGACAACCGCTACCTGCGGCAGGAGAACTGGTTCCGGCAGCCGGAGATCACCGCCCTGGACGACGCCCGGCTGGAGGTGGCCCGGCGGATGAACGAGGCGTACGCGGCCCTGCCGCCGGACGCCGAGGAACTCGTTCTCGACGACGCGTTCATGACCGAGGTGGCGGCGCTGGTGCCGCAGACCCTCGGGGTGCTCGACCCGCGCTCGTTCTTCCTCCAGATCGCCGAGCGGGACGGGCGCAGCCGGCTGGTGGTCAACCGGGTCTACTCCGGGATGACGCTGCTCTTCTCCCGGTTCGCGCACCTGTTCGGCGAGGAGGGCCTGGCCGACCGGCTCCGCGCCGAACTGACCCGGCTCGCGCCGCCCGGCGCGGTGCTGGCCGAGCTCACGGGCGGGTACGACGCGACCAACCTCAACCTGCACCCGGCGGTCACCCCGTACGAACTGGTCTGCCCGGGTGAGATCAGCTTCCGCCCGGCGGCCGAGCAGATCCACATGGACGACCTGCGCGTCGAGCACGACCCGGACGCCGACCGACTGCTGCTGCGCTCGCGCCGGCTCGACGCCGAGGTGATCCCCGTCTATCTCGGCTTCCTGCTGCCCATGGCGCTGCCCGAGGTGCAGCAGGTGCTGCTCACCTTCGCGTACCTGGGGATGGCCCAACCGGACCTGTGGGCCGGCACCTCGGTTCCGCTGCCCGGCACCGGCATGGTCGGCTACCCCCGGATCAGCCACGGCGACCTGGTGCTGCAACGACGGATGTGGAAGCTGCACCCGGGCTTCCTGCCGGCCGGCCGCACCCCCGACCGGAGCGAGGCCGACTGGTTCCTGGGCTGGCAACGCTGGCGGCGGGAGAACGGGCTGCCCCGGCGGGTCTTCGCCACCCCCGAGGGCAGCCGGCTCACCCCGGCGGCCGAGGACGCCCCACCGGCCGGCCGGCCGGATCACAAGCCCCTCTACGTCGACTTCGACAGCCTGTTCTCCGTGCGGTTGCTGGACGCCACCGCCCGGGCCGCGGGCAGCCGGCTGGTGCTCACCGAGATGCTGCCCGACCGGGACGAGCAGGTGCTGCACGGTCCCGCCGGCACGTACGTCACCGAACTGACCGTCGAGCTCAACGGCGTACGAGCCGGAAAGGTGGAGCAGTGACCGTCTTCCCGTCCCCGACCGACCACGGCTGGCTCAGCGTGCACGTCTTCTATGCCAGCAACGCCAACCCGATGCTGGTCGAGGGGGTCCGGCCGCTGGTCGACGAGTTACGCGCCGACGGCCTGATCAGCCGGTACTTCTTCATCAAGTACTGGATGGAAGGTCCGCACGTACGGCTGCGGGTGCTGCCCGCCCCGGGCGTCGACCCGGCACTGGTCCGGGCCCGGCTGGACGCGGCGATCAGCGCGTTCCTGCGCCGCCGGCCGGCACTGTACGAGGTGGACGCGGAGGGCCTCGGCGACCTGTACAAGCAGATGTTCCTCGCCGAGTACGGCCAAGAGCGTTGGAGCGCCGAGTACGGTGCCGACGGCACCATGCCGATGCGGGCCAACAACAGCGCCCACCACATCCCCTACGAGCGGGAGTACGGCCGCTACGGCGGCCCGGCCGGCATCGACCTGGCGGAGTGGCACTTCGAGCACTCCAGCGACGTGGTGCTGGACCTGCTCGCCACCACCAACGTGCACGTCCGGCCGGTGCTGCTGGGCCTCTCCACCCAGCTCACCACGATGATGTGCGCGGCGTTCCTGGCCGACGACCGGCACATCGCCGGCTTCCTCGACGAGTACCGCAGGTTCTGGGAGGTCTCCTACCAGGAGCCCAGCGACGACTACCACGACAGCTTCGCCCGCAGTTACCACAAGATGGACGCCGCCCTGCGGGAGCGGCTCGCCGGCATCCGCGCCGCCGCCCGGGACCAGGGCGTCCGGGTGACCGGGGTGGAGGGCCGCTGGCTGGCCCACTGCCGGGAACTGCGCGACCGGGTGGTGGCCGCCGCCGACCGGGGCGAGCTGGTCTTCCAGCGCGGCGGCGGCGAGCCGACCGTGGTCAGCGACCGCGACGCCGCGATGTCCATCCTGCTCAGCTCCTACGTGCACATGACCAACAACCGGCTCGGGGTGAGCATCCTCGACGAGATCTACCTGTCGTACCTGATCCGCAGCGCGCTCCTGGACGACGTGGCGCCCGGCGACGCCGCGGCACCCGGCGGCCAGCTCGCCCCGGCCGGTTCGCGATGACCACCGCCGAGGAGACCTGGACGCGGCCCCGGTTGCGCCCCGGGGTGCTGCTCGGCCCCGGGCAGTGGCGCGGCGAAAAGCTCGTCCACCACGTGAAGGACCCGCAGACCGGCTGGTACTACCGGGTCGGCCCGCGGGAGTACTTCCTGCTGACCCGGATGGACGGCACCCGTACCCTCGACGAGCTGGCGGCCGAGTACGCCGAGGTCTTCCGGCGCCGGCTCGGACCGGAGAGCTGGCAGCAACTCTTCGCGATGCTGCACCGCCGGCAGTTGCTCGACGGCGCGACCGACCCGGCGGAGCTGGCCCGGCTCACCGCCACCGCCGCCGAGAACGCGGCCCGGCACAAGCGCGGGCCGCTGTCCGCGCGGCTGCCGTTGCTGGACCCGGAACGGCTGTTCAGCCGGCTGCTGCCCGCGCTGCGGCCGGTGTTCAGCTGGTGGTTCGTGCTGCCCGCGCTGGCCGCGGTGCTCGCCCTGGCCGGGTACGTGGCACTGCACCTGCCGGAACTGATCGGCGTGGTCGGCGGCGGCCACCGGCCGCTGGTCGCGGTGCTCGCCGCCGTCGTCATCACCTGGACCATCGTCTTCCTGCACGAGTGCGCACACGGGCTGACCTGCCGGCACTTCGGTGGCCGGGTCACCGAGATCGGGGTGATGTGGCGGTTCCCGATGCTCGCGCCGTACTGCAAGGTGGATGACGTGGTGCTCTTCTCCCCGCGTCGGCGGGTGGCGACCGCCTTCGCCGGGGTCTTCGTGAGCATGCTGGCGCTGCTGCCGTTCGCCGCGATCTGGATCTGGGGCCCGCCGAGTGGCGTGCCGCACGACCTGTCCGGCACGATCCTGCTCTTCGGCACCGTCACCGCCGCCGTCAACCTGGTGCCGTTCCTGCGGCTCGACGGCTACTACATGCTCAGCCACGCGCTGAACCTGGTCGACCTGCGCGCCGACTCGTACCGGTTCTACGGGCGGCTGCTGCGGGGCGGGCCGGGTGCGGTCGCCGGCTACCGCACCCGCGACCGGGTGGTGTACGGGAGCTACGGGCTGGCCTCACTGCTGTTCGGGCTGACCCTGCTGGTGCTGTTGGTGCGGTTCTGGTACGTCTCTCTGGCCACCTGGGTCGGTCCGTTCTGGGCGATCACCATCCTGGCGGCGGAGGCGGTGCTGGTGGCCGCCGCCCTCGGCTGGCTGCACCGCCGACGTACCCGAGCCGGCGCCCACCCGGCCAGCCCAGCGGGCGTCGCCGCGGCCGGCTGAGCGGGCCCGAGGGTCAGCCGGAGGCGCACGGCGACACGTTGACCACGCAGCTCGTCGGCTGGTCACCCGTGCCGGTGCGGTGGAAGCGCACGGTCACCGTGCTCCCCTGCCCGGCGGTCAGCTCGCCGACGCCGCCCAGCACGAAGGAGCCGCCGCGGTGGCCCACCCGACGGTGCCGGGACAGGGGAAGGTGTCGACGCCGGCGGGGAGGCGGTCGGCTTCGGTGGACCGGCCGAAGGGTGGGTCGGCGACGGTGGCCTGCTGACCGGTGCCGGGACCGTCAGCGGATCTGCGGCTCGGCGCAGGGAGTGCCATTGGTGGTGCATCCGCTCGGGCGGGTGCCGGTGCCGCTGCGCTCGAGGTGGAACCGCAACGGCACCGACGCTCCCGGGGACAGGTCCACTCCGCTGGTGAAGGTCCAGGTGTCTCCGGACCTGCTCACCCCGCCCTGCGGCGCGCCCTCGATCCAGGCGGTGACCAGGCGCGCGGACGGGAAGGTCAGCCGCACCGTCCAGCCCTGCGCCCGACCCGAGGCGTTGCTGACCAGCACCTCGCCGATGAAGCCGCCGTCGAACCGGTCGACCACCCGGTAGCTCCCGGTGACGGTCGGCGGCGGTGACGGCGGGGGCGGTGACGGCGGCGGCGCCGACGACGGTACGGGCGGCGGTCCGGCGCCGGGGCCGGCGGTCCCCCCGCTGGCGGTCGGCACGGCCGGGGCGGTGGTCGGCGCCGGCAGCGCGGTCGACCGCGGCGAGAGCCGGGGCCGCACCGGCGGGGGCGGCCCCGCGGTGTCGCCGGCCGACGACGGGGGCAGCTCGGGCAGGGACATGGTCGCCTCCGGCGGCGCCGGCAACGCGTCGCTGGCCGGGGTCCTCGCCCGGTACGCGCCGAGCGCGACGACGAGCAGCACCACCATGACCGCGACACCGAGGGCCACCAGTACCCACGGCGAGGAGCTGACGACCCTGGCGGTGCCCGACCGCAGGCGACGCATCCCGGACATATCCCTCCCTCAGTGCCCCCGCGCGCCCACGGGCGAGCCGGACGCCCGTCAGCCGATCGTGCAGGCGGTGCCGTCCACCGTGCACCGGCCCGGCCGGTCACCCGCGCCGTTGCGCAGGAAGCGGACGGTCACCGTGGTGCTCTGCCCCGCGGCGAGGGCGCTGGTGCCACGCAGCAGGTACGCGCCGCCGCTGGCGGTCACCGAGATGCCCGGCGACAGTGCGGTGGCGCTCTTGACGTTGCCGGCGAAGGCCAGCTCGACCTGCCATTGCTGGGCCTGATCGGAGCCGTTGTCCAGGCGCAGTTGGGCGTCGAACGAGCCGCGGTCGGTGCCGACCACCTGGTAGCGGGCGGTCAGCGCCCCCGACGACCCGGCGGCGCCGAGCACCACCGGCGCCTCGGCCGACGCCGACGGTCGCACCGCCGACGGCGACGTGGTCGTCGGACTCGACGCGGCCGACGGGGACGGGCTGGCCTGCGCTGAGGGGGTCACCACCGGCTCCGCCACCGCCTCGTCGCGCCCGGCCGGGCTGGGCGAGGCGGAGGCGCTCGGCGGCAGCGTAGGCAGGTACAGCGGCGGGGCGGGCGGCGGCGCGGCCCGGTGCTCCGGCGGGCGGAACGACAGCATCGCGAACACCAGCAGCGTCGCGAGCAGGCCGGCGCCCACCAGCACCACCAGCCACGGCACGGAGGTCAACACGGCCGGTGCGGATCGCGGCCCCGGCCGCGTGGCCATCCGGTCGTTCATGAGGTCCCCCCTCGTCGGAGCCGACGCGCCAGCGTAGCCAGCGGGGACGGCGGGGCCCAGCCACCCCAGCAGGAACGGACCGTCCGGTGGGGACGGCGCCGAAAAGGGCTGGCCGGGTGCGCCGGTTCGGGTGCCCGCCACCGGTCAACCCGGCCGGTCGCCGAACACCCTGCGCCACAGCAGGAGCGTCGCGCCGACAGCGTACAGCGAGATCGCGAGGAGGGCGCCGAGCACGAGGTAGGCGACCCAGTTGTCGCCGGCACAAGTCAGCAGGACCACCGAAGCGGCGGCGACCAGGCCGAACCCCAGCAGGACGAGCGCGCCCCGCAGCCGCGGGTGGGGCGCGCCGGGCACCGGCGGCGCGACGCCGGCCGCCGGGTCCGAGGCGCGACGCAGCCGGCGTACGGCCAGCGCGCCGGTAACGGCACCGGCCAGGCAGATCACCGCGGTCAGCCAGGAACGGGCGAGCGCGGACACGACCACTCCGGCGACGCAGGCGGCGGTCAGCATCAGCCGGTACCAGAGCCGCCCCTCGTCCCGCCCGGACACCCGCGTCGACCCGTCAGGCTCGCACGACGGTGCAGATGAGCGGGCCCTCCGCGGTGGTGCGCAGCAGGTACCGGTAGCGCTCCCCCGGCACCGCCCGGCCCTGGCTGTCCAGGAACTCCCACTCCACGGCGACCATGGTCAGCGCCCCGGACATCGGCTGGACGTCCTCGATCAGGGCGTGCGCGGCGACCAGCTCACGTTCCTGGTAGTCGGGGGCGGCGCCCACGAAGGACAGTGCCACCGCCGCCGGCGAGGCGAACGAGAAGCTGTACGAGTCGGCGACCACCAGCCCCGGCAGCGCGTAGCAGCCGGCCACGGCGGCCACGTCCCCGGTGGTCAGGGCCACACCGTACCGGTCGAAGAACTCGGTCAGCGTGTCGAGATCGCTGGAAGCCTTCACGGCGCAGACAATTGCCGCGACCGGCGGCCGGCAAACCTCAGCGGGGCGGAATCCGCACCTGAATCTCGGCGCCGAGCTGGGCGTTCCCGGCGAGTCCCAGGTCGTCGCCGCTCCAGAACCGGCCGGGGTCGTACCAGTTGGGCCGGCGCCCGGCGGGCAGCAACCCCATCGCCTCGTAGGTCACCGCCACCACCTCGGCGCAGTACGCCGTCTCCAGCGCCCGCTCCGGCACGACGCCGGAGCGTTGTCGCCCGGGGGGCCTCGGCAGGCGTACCGCCGGGACGCGGCCACGCAGCCAGCGCCAGGCGAGCTGGCTGGTGGACGGAAAGGGGGTGCCGTCGAGGCGGGCGATGGTCCGCAGCACCGCCTGCTCCATCTCCGCGCCGGCCGGCGGTTCCAGCTGGCGCAGCCAGGCCCGCTGGCCGTACCGGTTGGCCCAGACACAGACCGCGTCCCGCAGGTCGTGCAGCTGCACGCCGCGCTGATGGGTGCCCGACCACATGTCCGGCAGCGACCGGCCCAGCTCCGCGTGCCACATCAGCGGTGGCATGTCGTCCAGCACGACAGCCATGCCGACGTGGTTGACCGGGCTGTTCGTGGTGAACTGGATGGCCCGGTCGGGGGCGCTGCGCCCGCGGAACACCCACACGTCCCCGGTGCGGGTCAGCTCGACCGCCTCGTCCAGGCTGATGCTCACTCCGTCGCCTCACGCACGCTCATGAACGATTACCCTAAGCCGATGCGGCAACGGATGCGGTGGTGGAAGGTTCTCGGGCTGGCCGGGTTGGCGGGGGTGGCGGCCTCCGGTGTGGTCATCGCCCGCGCCGAGCGGCGCCGCCGCGCATACACCCCGGAGGAGATCCGGGCCCGCCTGCGCGACCGGCACGCGCAGGCCGACTGACCCACCGTTCAACGTGGAGGGCCAGCGGGCCCTCCTGCCCGGCCTGCTGGCCGGCATCGACGCGTTCCTCGAGCGGGCCGCGCGGGCGGGGCGACCGGTACGGGTGATCGAGGTGCCGGACGGCCGGCACGGCTTCGGCGCCCTGGACCAGACCGAACAGTCCCGGGAAGCGGCCCGGGTCGCCCGGGGATGCTGGTCGACCTGCTCCGCGCGGCGTAACCGACCCGCCGGCCCTCCCGCGCCGGTTTGCCCGATTTCAACCGGCCACTCTCCCCGCGCTCGCCCCGGCCTCACCTCACCGCACCCCTCCCCCGCATCGTTGATCATGGAGTTGGCCCGGGGGGAAATGTCCGGTTCGATGCCGTCAACTCCGTGATCAACGCAACGGGGCGGGGGGTGGTGGGCGGGGGTGTCGGGTTTGGGGGCCGGTGTCCGTGGCCGGGGTCACCGTGGGGATGGAATCGGTGCGGGGCCGGGGGCGTTGAACATGGTTCGACCGGGCGGGCACCCCGCCCCCGGCCCCCACCCCCCGGGGAATGGGCCGCCGCCGGTCGTCGTTACATCCCCGGGCCACCCGAGCAGGTCACCACCGCTGATCGCCGGGCCGCCCACCCCCAAGACTTCCGCGGCACCCCACCCCCTGAAGGGCTGCCGCGCACCCCCGAAACAGAGGAGTCGCACATGCGTACCGATCTGATCCGCAACAGCGCCCTGACCATCGCCGGCATCGCCGCCACCGCCGGCGGCATCGCCGGCCCCGCCATCGCCGCGCAGGCCACCCCCGCCGAGAAGGCCACCCAGGCCACCACCCACCGCGCCAACGGCGAGCGGGAACTGGGCGTGCGCTACGAGGCGCAGCCCAACTTCTACTACTGCGGCCCCGCCGCCACCCGCAACGCCCTGTCCGTGCAGGGCAAGAACATCGACGTCGACGCCATGGCCAAGGAAATGGGCAC
>NZ_JBFAID010000072.1:0-27448 GCF_040654475.1 Micromonospora sp. NPDC050686 | reverse complement strand
CCGCCGCCATCTGGCACAACAACAAAACCGGCGCACCCGTCACCCGATCCCTGATCGCCTACGACCACTGACCGATTTCGGAACTACTCGTCTAGTTATTGGATCGGTAGCCGGACGGTAGACGGGTCGACGAGCGTGACGCCTGCGGCAGTGCGCACATGCAGCTTGCTGCCGGCGAACTCGCCACGATCACTGGGCCACCACACACCCCAGATGCCGTTCCTCAGCGTGGCGCTCACTCGAAGTCCATTCGCCAGTACCACGTCGACGCCAGTCACCGCGGCACCGCTCAGGCCGAACATCTGGAAGGCTTGAATGCCGCCCTCTGGCGGCTGCTGCAAAACGCCGCCGAGCACCAGCACGGCACTGTCTTGCGGCTTGGTGAACGGTTTGTCGGAGACGGTGGCCGCCATGAGGTTGAGCCCATTGCGCCCGTCGGCCTTCAGGCCAGACAGGGCGATCAAGGGGTCCCTGGAGGTGCCGCTACCCATTGAGACATCGACGCAGAAGGTGAAACCGCCGCGTCGATCGACCAGCACCTCCCGTCGGTCCGCCGCCTCTCGGCGCGCCGGGACACCTCCGACGCCCACCCCGCCGACGCCGAGGTCGCTGCATTTCGAAGCCCAGCCCTCGATGTCTTCATCCGAAGCGGTCAGTGGTGGAGCGGCCTGCGGGACGGGCGTCCAGGCGGCATAATTCTGCTGCGGTGGCTCAGGGTCGACCGCGAGCGCGATGAAGCCGACTGCCGCGGTCAGGACAGTGAGGCCACCGGCTATGGCGATACGCCGGTTCCGAATCGGCGCAGCCCCACGCGAGGCCTGAGCAACCAGCATTCGCCGAACGTCGGTCTGGCGCTGTGGGTCCAGGCGGGATCGCAGCTCAGTCATGACATCTCCTGTCGCTGTGTGGGGGTGGCGACTGGGCAGGCTGCGGGATCGACAATGCCGAATAAGCTTGTCTCGGCGTCGAGCCGGGACCGGGCCCGCGACAACCGCGACCGGACGGTGCCCACCGGTACGCCGAGCGCTACTGCCGCCTCGGCATATGTGAGGCCCTGCCAGACACAGAGCAGCAACACGTCGCGATCGGGCGGCCTCAGTCGCTCGAGAGCCGCCCGCAACCGGGCCAGGTGTCGCTCGTCATCGAGCCGGCCGGCGACCTCCTCGGCGTGGTCGGGCGTGGCCGAAGCGGGCGCCAGCCGTTCCAGCGCCCGTCGATGCCGCACCGCGGTCCGCCAGCGATGCTGAATCGTCCGGCGAGCGATCCCGTACAACCACGGCAGCGCATTGCCATCGACCAGCTCGACCTCACCCCGCCGACGCCACGCCTCCAGGAACACGATGGAGACCAGATCATCGGCAGCGTCGATCGAGCCGGTCCGGCGGGCACAGAATGCCCGGACGGCCCCGCCGTGCCGGTCAAAGAGAACACCGAAGCACTCGGCCTCCCCCTGGCGCGCTCTCTGCCACAGCTCGCCGTCGTCGGCCCGGATCATGTCCGCCGTCTCGCTCACACTCTCCTATGACCGTTGCGCCCGTCAGGTTCCACTTCCGGTAGCACTACATCTGAACCAGCCCAGTGCAGCATGCTCGCCACAGCCGGCTCAGGTTCATGACACCGACAACGAGGGTGCCGCAAGGAGCCAAGCGTGCTTGGCCTAGCGTAGTAGACTGGCGGCATGGGTCAGTTCTCCGAGGATGAGCTGCATGCGGCTGTCTCCCGGTACGAGGCGACGCGGGCGCGGGCGTTGACCGAGCGGGACGAGCAACTGCGGGCGTTTCACGCGGCCGGCTGGCGGCCGGTGGATCTGCAGCGGGTCACCGGATACAGCCGGGAGACGATCCGTCAGGCGCTACGACCGGAAGTCCGAGCGGCGACCAACCTCAGCCGGCGCAGGACATCACCCCAGCCCCCTGCGGACTACCGGCCCTACGGTGACCGGAGGCCCTACGTAGTGGCCGAAACCCTTACCGCGCTGCACGGCCCGACCGAGGGCACGGTGACGCTTCCGCGTCATCTCGACTGGTCCGGGCACGCCGACTACGACCTTGACCGGCCCGCACGCCTGGCCAGCATGTACAAGGTGGTGCTCACCGAAGCCAGCACGGCCGAGGACCTCAATGCCTGGCTCGACGCCGACCTCCTCCAGCAGCTCTGGCCCACCCTGTGGCTGCCACCCCAACTCCGGCAGCGCTGGGAGGAAGCCTTCCCCGAACTCGCCGCCACCCGCAGCGACGCGGCGTAGCGGTGGACCCCTTCCACGAACGCCTCGCCCGTACCGGGCTCGCGGCGGCCGATCGATACGGCTTCGCGCTGGCCGGCGGTTACGCGGTCCAGGCAGCCGGGTTTGTCGAGCGGCCCAGCGAGGACGTCGACCTGTTCACCGCCTGGGACCGCCGCGACGAGTTCACCGCCGCGGTCGTCGCCGTCGTGCACGCCTACCGCGACGACGGCCTCACCGTCGAGACCGAGCGGCAGTACGACACCTTCGCCCGGCTGGCCGTCACCGACGGTATCCGGGTTTCAAAGGTCGAACTCGGCGTGGACTGGCGCGCCAACGAACCGATCCTCATGGCGATCGGACCGGTACTCCACCCCGACGACGCGGTCGCGAACAAGATGAGCGCCCTCTACGGGCGAGCGTTCGCCCGGGACTTCATCGACATCGACGCCACACTCCGATCCGGCCGCTACACCCGCGAAAACCTCCTCGCCCTCGCGCAGCGCGCCGACCGTGGTTTCGACCGGCGCGTCTTCGCCGACGCCCTCGGACAAGCCGCCCTGCTCGATCCTGACGACTTCGCCCAGTACGGCGTCACCGGCAAAGCGCTGGACGATCTCCGCAACCGATTCGCCGAATGGCGCCGTGATCTGCTCAGCGAGGAGGAATCCGCTCGACCCGACGGCTCCGTCAGATAGCGCTCCAGATGATCTTCGGCAAGCGATCGCAGCAAGGCCGCGAAGCGACCGGCACGCGCAGACAGAAATCAGAAAGCCGCAGGTCATTGGCCTGCGAAACCGGCGGAGCGTCGGGTTAGGAAACCGTTGCTCTATCCCCTGAGCTACGGGGGCGCGAGGGCCTAGTCTAGCGACCTGGGGGTTCACCTGGGGTGGCAGGGAGTGGCCCACGTTCGCCCACGTCACCGGCACCCTGTTCTCGCAGCCCAGGACCACATCCGGAGCACACGAACCCCGGTTTGCGACCGGCGGTCCGCCTCATGGACCCGCGCTGGCACGGGTTGACCCGGGTTGGCATCCGCTGGAGAACACACACCGCGCACATCGAAGATCAACGACCATCCGTCCCGCCCACCTATCGCAGGCGCCGCACCGGAGGATCTATGCGCAAGCCTGCCGAGATTGTTGCCGTCCTTTTGGGCTCGGCGTCGGTGCCGCGGTCGGTCCGTCCCGCGGGCCGGCTGCCGTCTGGTCCGGCGTCGCGATCGCCGCGCGCCCCCTTCGCGGTGCCCCGCGGTTCGCCGCGTATGCCGCAGGGCAGGTTACGTGCGTCCCTCACGTCGCTGCGCACGACCCGGGCGCGGCGGCATACGCCCTCAAGACCGTCCGAGCTGCGGCTGACCCCGCGAGGTTGACGACGGAGCACGGGAGTACCAGTGGCAGCGCGACCAACTCCCCGATGGGACGGAATCGTGCAGCGGCGCAGGACCGAGGAGCGGTCAGTCCTTCCGCCCGGGAACCACGACGCCGGACTCGTACCCGAGCACGACGGCCTGCGTCCGGTCTCGGAGACCGAGCTTGGCGAGCACCCTGCCCACATGCGTCTTCACGGTCGCCGGGCTGATGAACAGGTGGGTCCCGATCTCGTCGTTGGTGCGGCCACGGGCCAAGTGCCAGAAGATCTCCCGCTCGCGTTCCGTGAGCGAGCTGATCGCTGCCAGCGACTCGGCCGAGGGGGCGGTGAAGCGCTCGACAAGGCGTCGCACGAGCTCCGGCGCGAGGACGGAGTCCCCCCTCGCGGCGACCCTGATCGCGTGGATGAGGTCGGGAGGGTCGACGTCCTTGAGCAGGAAGCCACTCGCCCCTGCCCGCATCGCAGAGAACACCATCTCGTCCTCGCCGAACGTCGTGAGCACGAGCACGCGGGTCGCGGACCCGCCCTCGACGATGCGTCGGGTTCCCTCGATGCCATCGAGTTCGGGCATGCGGATGTCCATGAGGATGACGTCGGGGTGCTCGCGGTCGACGACAGTCACCGCCTGAAGTCCGTTGCCTGCCTCGCCCACGACCTCGATGCCCGGCTCGGAGTCGAGGATCAGCCGCAGCCCGGTGACGATGAGGGACTGGTCGTCGGCAATCACCACCCGCACGGGCCTGCCGCTCCCAGAGCCCGATCCTGCATGCCCGCCAGTTCCGTGGCTCATGCGGCCACCTTGATGGGCACCGCGGCTTCGAGGCGGAAGCGACCCGGCGGCCGCGTCGTCCGCAACCACCCACCACATGAACGTGCCCGCTCTTCCATCCCGATGAGGCCGAATCCTAGATCATGCGAACCCTGCTCGCGATGGTCACTCGCCCCAGCGTCGCCCACCCGGTTGTCGATGACGATGTGCACGAGGCCGGCCTTCGACTCGAGCCGCACCCGCACGTCTCCCGATCCGTGACGGACGGCGTTCGTCAGGGACTCCTGGACGATGCGGTACGCGGCCAGATCCTCGGCGGGGCCGAGAGCTGGCAGTCGGTCGTCTCCGTCCAGACGCACGTCCAGTCCTGCCGAGGTGAGCTCGTCGACGAGGCCGGCGACGTCCACCAGGCGCGGTGTCGGTCCCGTGCCGAGGGTGCCGGGTGCCTCGCGGAACAGCGCGACGAGAGTGCGCAACTCGTCCATGGCCTCCTTGCCCGTCGACCGCGCGGCCCGGATGGCCAGACGTGCCCGAGTCGGGTCGCGGGTGAACGCGTGGTCGGCGGCGCCCAGTTGCATCACCATGACGGCGAGCGAGTGACCGAGCACGTCGTGCAGATCCCGAGCGATCTCGGTGCGATTGGAGGCGATCGCCTCGCGAATGTGCCGCTCGCGTTCGCTGATGAGCCGAAGGTTCTCCACAACGACCTGGTCGCGACGTTCGAGACTGGCGCGGACGGTATACCCGGCGGCCCATGGCGCCCCCACGATAACGGTCGTGAGCAGCAGGCTCGGCACGTCCGCCGGATCGTTGATGAGGACGCCCACCCACGTGAAGGCGAGCGCCAGGGCAAGGCCGGCGAGCTGCTCCCGTCGATGCCCGTACCTCGCGACGGAGTAGACGGTGAGGACCAGGGCCAGGATCGCGGCGTAGCCCTCACTCGTGACGTCGTGCCCCAGTCCGTCGCTCACGAGCAGGACGCCCCAACCGAGTGCCACGGCAGGGAGCGGATGGCTCCGGCGCGCCGCGACCGGAAGGGCCACGCACGCAACTCCCACCAGCGCGACCCATCCGCTCCGCTGCAGGCCAACCTGGAGGGCGCCGAGCGCAAAGAGGCCGAGTGCCAGGGCCACGTCCTGGCTGACGGCGTGCCGGTCCGCTCTCACGATCGCAAGGCTAGGACAGCGGGGTCGGGAAACACGTCGTCTTCACGGTGGATGAGCCTACGTCGCGAGGGGTATGCGGCCCGCTCCCGTCGGCGCGTCCCTGACGCCGTGAGGGCGACGCGCCAGCCGTGGGCAGGTTCGTACGGTCGGACGGTCCGTTCCACCGCTCTCACGGAGGGTCTCGATGTCCAACTCCACGTCTCGCCCGGCGATCTGTCTCACCACCGGTACCGCCCTCGGGCTCGCCGGCGTCGTCCTCATGCCCCGGCTGGTCGGCTCCCAGGTCGAGAACCTCGAGGTGATCGAGGCGCACTCGGGGCGGTTCCTCGCAGCGTCGGCGCTCACGTTCGTCTCGGCTATCCTGCTCGCGGTCGGCTTCGCGCTGCTGGGAGGCGAGATGGCCCGTGGTGGCCATCGCCGGGCCAGCGTGCTGCTGTTCCTCGGCTCCGTCGGGTGGTTGCTCCACACAGCGGTGATCGCGGTCAACGCCGTGATGTCCGAGCTCGCCTCGTCCACGGCGCGTGCCGAGATGGCCGAGGTCGCAGACCAGATCTTCGGAGGTCCGGTGTTCCTGGGGCTGCTCATACCGATGATGCTGGCCACCGTCATCGGGATGATCGGCACCGGCATCGTCCTCTGGCGAACTGGTCGTGCCCCCGTCTGGATCGGCGTGGCTATCGCGATCGCCCTGTTCCTCGACTTCGTCACGCCCGAACAGCTCAGTGGCATCCCGATGTTCGCCCTGCTCACGGTGGCGTTCGGTGCCTTGGCCGCGCGGAAGCCTCTTGGTCGTCCCGCACCGTCGCACGCGGTCCCGGCCGACGCAGGTCGATGAGTGAAGGCGACGTCACTCGACGCGCCGGATGTTCGTCCACCTGGTCCGGCCGCGACGGTCCGGCGCCACCGGAAGAGCAGCAGGAGTTCGAGAAGGCCCGCGACGCCGCCAACAAGGCGCTGGGGGAGCGTGACACGGCGCGAGTTCCATAGCAGCGCACCGCATGCCGGCACGGCCGCCTCGCGGCCCGCGTCCACCCCTGGGTGGAAGTCCTGGTCGTTGATCTCCACCCGCCGATCAAATTGCGGGCTGACGACTGCAGCGGACTGCGCTCATAGCGCCTCAACCGTCGACACCGTATCGCGGACAGCTCCATGAGTGACCAGACCACTCGCACCCGTTAGGTATCCAGCAAAGAATGCCCGACCGTTCGGGACTGAGAGCCCTTGGTCTTGGGACATCGGGACGTGCAGAGTCGACCTGCGCCAATAAGGAATCGACCGGAAGCCGGCGCGATCTATGACGGAGCGCCCGGACGACGGCAATTCCGATGCTGGCCTTGCCGACAGGTGCAATTTGTGCGGCCCGGCGCCGCCGGGCCGTTTTAGGGGCGGCGATGAGCCGCTGAACACTGAGGAGGAACAATTGGGCAAGTCCATCCGCATCGACGACATCCCGGCTGACGGGGTCGAGCTCACCGAGGACGACCTCGCCAACCTGATCGGAGGCAAGCCACCGTTCGACAGGTCGTCGAAGTGCCTCAACTTCGACGACGCCTACTGCGACGCGGACGAAGACTTCTGATTCGTCATTGAGTCGCGTCCAGCCAGCCGGCGCTCCGCGTTTCGAGCATGGTCGCCGGCTGGCTGGCCCGATTACCGGCCCAGCTACGCCGAATCTGCCGCTGACGCTGGCGAGAACTTCCAGCCCCTTTTCATGATGCCCGGGCGAGCCCGCATCGAACCCGTCCCGCACCACAGGAGAATCATGATTCTGATCCTGACTCAGGCCGACGACGTGCACGCGGACGCGGTCGAGGCGGAACTGGGCCGCCGTAACGCCCGATGGCTACGATTCGACCCCGCGTTGGTGCCCACCAGGGCGAGCATGGCCCTCCGGATCCTCGACGGCCGGGTGCGGCGGACGTTGCACCACGACGGCGGGCAGGTGAACCTCGACGAGGTGAGAGCGGTGTGGTTCCGCCGGCCCGGCCGGCCGGTGCCGCCCGCACACCTGGGCGGACACCTGGCTGACTTCGTAGCCGACGAAAGCGCCACTTTCGTGGGCGACGCATGGGAGACAATCGATGCGCTGGCTGTGCCGGCGCCACGTCCGGTCGTCCAACGTGCCCAGTACAAGCTACGTCAGCTGCAGCTCGCCGGTCAGCTCGGCTTCGAACTGCCGGAGACCGTTGCGGGTAACGACCCCGATGCGGTCCTCGACCTGTTCAACGCCCACGGTGGGCACCTCATCAGCAAACAGGTCGGGCTGAACAGACTGGGCGACGGCCTGGTGCGCTACACCGAACCGGTACGCCGCCGGGATCTGGTGCACATCGACGGCATCCGGGAGTGCCCGTTGATCATCCAGTCCTATGTGCCCAAACAGCTGGAGGTCCGCGTCACCGTCGTGGGTGAGCGGGTCTACGCCGCCGCCATCGATTCGCAGCATGCCAACCACACCCGCCACGACTGGCGTCGCTACGACGACAGGAACACCCGGATGCGGCCCTGGGCTCTGCCCGAGGACGTCGCCGACCGGTGTGTCCGGCTGACCCGACAACTGGGTCTGTGCTACGGCGCCATCGATCTCGTCCTCACCCCCGACGACCGATACGTGTTCCTCGAGATCAACCCCAGCGGCCAGTACCTCTGGGTCGAGGACGCCACCGGTCTGCCCATCACGGCCGCGATCGTCGACCTGCTGCTGTCGACGGCGGCCATTCCGACAGGAGAAAAGTCGTGACCAGCACCATCGACAGGACGCCGGTGAAGCAGACGGCATCACCGGATCCGGCGCTGCTCGCCGACGCCGTCGAGACGGTGATTCAGCTGTCGCAAGCCACGGTCGATGACAACGGCGACAGCGATCAGGCCGCCTCTGCGATGGCCCGGTTGCGCTCCCGGTGGTCCGACGCCCGACTCGACCTGCTCCACGACCGCGAAGTGGACGGCACGGTCAGCTACGACCTGCTGATCCGCGGCCCCGCCGGTACCGTCTCCGTCGCGTTCAGCCCCGCGCCTACCGCACCGTGGCCGCTACGCGGCGCCGTGCACTACACCGAGAACAAACTGCTCCGGGTCGGGACCACCGAGCTCGGCGTCGGCGAAGCCCTGGGCGCGTTGGACTACCTGTGGGACAACGCCGGGGTGCTGACCCGGCTGATCGACACCTGCATCATCAAAGCCGAACTCGAGCGTGAACCGATCCACCTCGACGACGCTCAGATCCAACAGGCCGCCGACGCGTTCCGGCGGGCCAAGGGCCTGCTCACCGCTGAGCAGACGACTCGATGGCTCGGGAACGTCGGGCTCGACCAGGACGGCTTCGTCGAAGTGGTCAACCATGCGGCACTGGCCGCCGCACTCCGGCGGCGGGTCACCGCAGCCCGGGTCAAGTCGTGGCTCGCCGAACACCGCGAGGATCTGGCCACCCTCACCGTCGCCTGGGTCGCCGCGATGGACCCGCACGGATCAGCGCCGATGCCGGCGGACCGGTCCAATGCGCTGACCATCGTCGCGGAGGCGATCCAGCAAGGACAACCCGCGGGGGTGCTGCACATGTCGGCCGGCGAGGCTCCCCAGGAGCTGCGTTCAGCCACCGTCGGCCAGCCCGTCACGACGGCCGTCCACGGAACGCCCGCCCGCGCCGTCGTACTCGAACGCCTGCCCGCCGAACTCGACGACGATGCCCGCCGGCATGCCGAGCGGGTGATGTTCGACCAGTGGCTCGCCGATGCCCGCGCCCGTGCCGACATCGAATGGTTCTGGCTCGACACCGAACGTACCGCCGCGGTAGCACCATGATGAGCCGTCGGGTACCGGTGATCCTGCAAACCGCGGCCTCCGACTGCGGCGTCGCAGCCCTCGCCATGATCCTCGCAGCGCACCAGCGACCGGTATCCGTCGCGCACCTTCGGGCCGCCCTCGACGCCGGCCGCGACGGCCTCACCATGCGCGACCTGCGCGCGGCGGCCATCGACCACGGCCTGCGCTGCCGGGCGATCGCGCTGCCCGCACTGCGTAGCCGGCCGGAACGCATTAGCGGGCTCGCACTGCCGCTGATCGCCCACTGGCGTGGGGATCACTACATCGTGGTGGTGCGAGCCCGGCGCAGCCACGTCGAGGTGGTCGACCCGGCCATCGGCAGGCGTCACCTCACCCTCGACGAGTTCGCCACCGGGGTCACCGGTGCCGTCCTGCTGTTCGCACCCGACGGCCCAGCACCGGTGCCCTCGGCCCCGCCAGCCAGCGCCGTCCGCCTGCTCGCCGTGCCGCAGCTACGCCGCCAGTGGCGACTGCTCACCCTCCTCGGCGCCGTCTCAGCGCTCATGGCAGCCTTCGGCCTGGCCGTGCCGCTGGCCACCAAAACGATCGTCGACAGCCTCACCCAACACGAGGCACCACAGAGTGTCTGGTTCGTCGCCGTCGCCGCACTCGCACTGGCTATGAGCGCGCTGTCATTGTCCCGCGGCCTGTGCGTGGCGCTGCTTCAGCGACGCATCGGTGAACGGCTGGGCCGGGACGCCGTCGAGCATCTGCTCCGCGCCAGCTACCGCTTCCTGGAACGACGCTTCGCCGGAGACCTCGTGGACCGGGTCCAGTCAGCGTTCGGGATCCCGCAACTGCTGGCCTCCCAGTTCATAGCCAGCGGAATCGACGCTCTACTGGCAGTCGGCTACCTGATCGTTGTGGCGGTCCTCGCCCCGGCTGTCGCCGCGATAACAGCGGTCAGCATGGTCGTACAACTCGTGGTCGCGGCGTGGCTGTCTTTTCGGGTCGCCGGACTGCAACGGGAGGAGCTGCTCGCCAGGGGGGAGCAGGCCAGCAAGCTCAGCGACGCGCTACGCGGCATCGCGACCATCCGGGCGGTCGGCGCGGAAAACCGCGTCCTGCACCGCTGGTCGCGGGCCTTCGACCGTGGCCTGGACGCCCAGCAGCGCAAGAGCCGGATGGACGCCCTGTCCGGAGCGGTGCTCTCCGCCTGGCAGATTGCCAGCCCGGTACTTATCCTGCTGGTCGCCGCACGCACCACCACCTCACCCGGTACCGCCGTCGGACTGGCCGTGCTCGCCGGCGCCGCAACCGCTCCGGCGGCGATGCTGGCCACGCGGCTGCCGGCGTTCGCGGTACTCGCGCCCACTCTCGAACGGCTGGCGGACATCGCCCAGGCCCCGGCGGAGCAGCCCCGTCAACGGCCCTCGGCCCCACGGCTGACCGGCCAGATCAGCCTGGAGGCGGTCAGCTTCCGCTACGACCGGCGCTCGCCGCAGGCACTGGCGGACATCACGGTGACCATCGAGTCGGGCATGAAACTCGCGGTGGTCGGCGGCTCCGGCAGCGGCAAGAGCACACTGGTATCCCTACTGACCGGTCTGCACACGGCCACCGAAGGGACGATCCGCTACGACGGGCACAACGTGGCCGACCTTGACCTGCCGACACTGCGCCGCCAGCTGGGAGTCGTGCTGCAGGACCCCTATGTGGGAGCGGGCACCATCGCGGAGGCGCTCACCCTCTCCCGCCCGGACGCCACCACCGAGCAGATCGACCGCGCGCTCGCCCTGGCCGCCATCCGCGATGAGCTGTACGCGCTACCGATGGGTCTCCAGACACAGCTCGGCGACAGCGGCGCCGGCCTCTCCGGTGGACAGCGTCAGCGGCTCGCCCTGGCCAGGGCACTACTGGACGAGCCAGCCGTGCTGATCCTCGACGAGGCAACCAGCGCCCTCGACGTCGTGACCGAGGCAACCGTCGAGCGAAACCTACGATCCCTACCGATGACCCGCGTGGTCATCGCCCACCGGCTCTCCACGGTCATCGACGCGGATCTGGTGCTTGTCCTCGAAGGCGGCCGTCTGGTCGAATGCGGCCCTCCGGCGCAACTCATCGCCGCCAATGACCGGTTCGCCACCATGGTCTCCGCCTCCGGGGTGCCCGCGCCGGCACTGCTCCCGCCCAGACGGGCTTCCTACTGGTCCGCAGCATGACCGTCAAGCCGGCGCCCGGCGAGCAGCGGCCCGCAGGGCAACGGCGTCCTCGTCGCGCTCGTCGTCGGGCACGCCGTCGAGCCAGGCGTACCACCGTCCCGGATATCGGCCACGTTCGGCGGCGGAAGGCACCGGCGTTCGGTCTGCAACGAAGTCGCGGTCGTGTCGTGGCACCTGTGGGAGGTGGCGAGGGACGAGGTCGGCGGTCTGAACCGCCCGGGCCAGTGGGCTGTGGTGGATCGCCGAGAACGGCACTGTACGGAGGCGCCGACCGAGCTGGTCTGCCTGCTCGCGGCCGAGCTGCGAGAGACCTCCGTCCGGGCGTGGTCGGAGGCCGGATCCTGTTCGCCGTGACGGACGACGTAAGGGCCGCACAAGAAGCAATAAGCCGGCACGCGCAGCCCCAGCGCTTCTGCTGATCTTCAGCAAGCGACCACAGCAACGCCCCGCTGCGACCGGCATACGCAGGCAGAAAACGAAAAGCCGCAGGTCATCAGCCTGCGGACACAAGCGGAGCGTCTGGTTAGGAAACCGATGCTCTATCCCCTGAGCTACGGGGGGCGCGAGGGCCTAGTCTAGCGACCTGCGCGTTCACCTGGGGTGGCAGGGAGTGGCCCACATTCGCCCACGTCACCGGCACGCCTGTTCTCCCAGCCCAGGACCACAGCCCGAGCACACGAACCCCGGTTTGCGACCAGCGGTTGCCCGCGGTGACCCGCACTGGCACCGGTTGACCCGGGTTGGCATCCGCTGGAGAGCACACACCGCGCACATCATGCAAGATCAGTGTGCCGCCCGCTCTACCGGCCCGGGATCCGCCCGCCGACAGGAGCACGCCTCGGCGGCAAACCTCCGCGCGCTTCGAGCGCTGATTCAGGTTACGACGCGGATGCCGGGCCAGCGTTCGGTGCGGCGGTGACGGGCGAGTCGTTGCCGGGCGATCTCCGGGCTGACTCTGGTCGGGTTGCGCCGCCACACCCCGTCGAGCAGGTCATCGAGGCCGTGCGGCGCGCAGACCACGATCTGGTCATGCGCGTCGAGGCGTAGCGCCACGGCGGTGGCGTACTCGGGCCAGGTGGCGACCGCGTCGGTGATGGTGCGCAACGGAGCCACCGGGCCGCCGCCGAACTTGGTCGTATACCAGGTGTGCACGGCGGCCTGGTTCTTCGCCTCCCACGGTGGATCCGGCCAGGCCGCCACCAGCCGTCCGGTCGCCCAGTCGTCGTTGTCGCGGCTGAGGTCTGTCGGGTCGAGGAAGACCACGTCGACGTCGCGCACCGCCAGCGGGTCGAACCCGTTGCCGTACCGTTCACTCCACACCAGGTCGCGGAGGACGCCGGCGCCGACCCAGGCGTCCGGCAGCCCGCACGCACGGACGACGCCCAGCGCCCGGGTCAACCACGGGCTCCGCCGGACCAGCGCCCGCAACTCATCCTCGCGCACGCTCCCACCCCCACGTCTTCCTGCCAATGCCAATCCGGCCGATCAGCGCCGCCCGCCAAGCGCGGGTCTCGCGTCGATCCTGAACCAGCGCAATCACCGGCACCTACCCCGAGCCGCCTGATCAGTCAAACAACCGCGCAAGAAGAGCACCCTGGCGCGCTGCAGGACGTGCGCGGACCTCAGCGGTATCCAGAAAAACCCGAATCAGGCGGGTTCCTGCTCACACCGCAGCGGGCTGATGTCGCACTCGACCTCGCCCAGCTTTTGGACGACGATGAAGCCCTGTACCGTGCCAGAACTCGCTGCGGCGGCCTGACCTGCGGCTTAGTTGATCAGGTCGGGCCGCTCGGTGGTACTCATTGATCACGCCGCCGAGGATCCGTCGTCGCCGTATTGGAGTGTCGATCCCTCAACGCCCTGATCCTCGCCTACGGCGACCATCACCATCTAACAACCTCGATCACACCACCGGCCCAGACACGGAACGGCACACCCTTAATCTGGGGATGTCCTCAGGCTGGTGCCGGGAGGCCGAGCGTGGAAAGTTCGGCGTGGCCCTCGGCGACGCGCTCGGGGAGCAGCAACAGTGTGCATGCGCGTTCGAACCGGGCACCGACCCGTTCCCAGCCCTCGACCGCGGCCGTGAGGGCGGCCACGTCCTGGTGTAACCGGCCGGTGGCGCGGGCGAGGCAGGCGGCGGCCCAGTCGTTCTCGGCAACGGTCGGAGCGACGGAGGCCAGCCACGCGGCGGCGTTGGGAAGTCCGGCGAGCACGGCCAGTTCGGCGCCGGTGGCGCGGGCGTACGTCTCGTAGCGATGCAGCCCGGCGGGTGCGCCGGCAATGGCCCGCTCGACCAGGGCGGACGCCCCGGTCACGTCGCCGTTGTGAATGGCGAGCCGTGCGTCGATGAAGGCGGCAACCGGCGAGAGGCGGGTGGGGCTGACGTTCGCGGCACCAGCGACCTCGGCCACCCGGGCACGCCACAGTGCGTACCGGCTAGTGTCCCGGCGTAGTCCGTGGGCGAGCACGACGGCCCACAACGCCGACCACATCCAGCCTGCGTGTCGTCGGCCTGCTCTCGTCCAGCCGTCCCACAGCCGCTCCGCATATCGCAGCGCCTCCTCGACGTCGCCGGCGAGGACCAGGGCGGGGATCATCGGACTGGCCGCGATATGTGACTGGTTGCCCAGCAGATCGTCATCAAGGAACTGGCGGGCCGTGGAGATCGCGGCGGCCAGGTCGCCTGTCATGATGGCGTCGGCCGACGCCATCATGAAGATGTCCATGATCTCGGGAGCGGAGTGCGGGTCGTCACGATCCATTGCGGCCATCAGGGTGAGCCGCTGCCGGGTCAGGCGGTGTGCCTCACGCAGACGTCCCCGCCGCACCGCCGCGGCACCTAGCGCGTCGATGCTGGCGCTGATGAGCACTGGATCGGACGTGCTCCTCGCCGCGATGACAGCGGCCTCGGCCAGCGCCGGATCCGGGTCGTACTTCTCCGGGTTGAGCGTCCACGCCGCCGCAGTGGCCAGATGTGCCGCCACGACGGGATGCGCGGCATCGCCCGTCGTCGCAGCCTGGTCGACCAGCTGGCGCAGCCGCTCCTGGGGGATCTCGACGGGAAACCTGGCAGGAAACCGGCAGGCGGTTTCTGCCGCCCGGCACAGCGCGATCGCCTGGGCGTTGCCGTCGCCGACGGTCTGCGCCTGCCGCGCGGAGGCGAGCAATAGCTCAAAGCTCTGGAGACCGGATCTTGTACTGACGTGGACGCAGTCCGCCGCGCTGCGCAGGTCGCGGGCCGCCTCGGCCGGCTCGGTGGCACGCGTCGCGGCCTCCTTGAAATGACCGAGCGATTCCATCAGGAAGCGCCGGGCGTAGGTCAGGTGGCCCAGTGAGCGGGCCAGGCGATGCGGCACCGAGCCCGGCCCGGGCGCGGCGTTCGCGAGGGCTGCCCGGAGGTCATCGACAACGGCGTCGAAGGCATCGCGCCACTCGCCGCCCAGTCGATCCTCCAGCAATGCGGCGTGGGTTGCCGCCCAGCGCATGTGCCGGTCCTGGACGTCAGCGCGATCGTCACCCCCATCCAGTTGGTGCAGGGCGAAGGCCCGGACGGTTTCGAGCAGCCGCCACCGACCCACGGCGCGCTGGTGGACGACCAGGCTCTTGTCGACGAGCCGGCCGAGTACGTCCGCGACGGCGGCCCGGTCACCGAGGAGCGTCACCGCCAGCACGGCGTCCAGGTCGAAGCCGCCGGCGAACACGGCGAGCTGACGGAACAAGGCCCGCTCCTCGTCATCGAGCAGGTTGTGGCTCCAGCCGATGACGGCGCGCAGCGAGCGGTGCCGCGCATCCGGTCCACGTCCACTGACCAGCAGGCGAAGGGTGTCGTCCAGGGTGGCCAGCAGCCCGTTGGCACCCAGGGATGCGGATCGAGCCGCAGCCAGTTCGATCGCCAGTGGCATGCCGTCGAGCCGGGCGCAGATCTCGGTGATCACCTCCGGATCGGCGGTGAATTCTGGGTCGGCCGTGGCCGCTCGGTCGTGAAAGAGCGCCTCCGCTTCGGAGGCCAACGGCAGGGGCTCCACGACTACCAGCCGCTCACCTGGCAACCCGAGGCGGGCCCGGCTGGTCACCAGCACTCTCGTGCCGGGACAGGCAGCCAGCAATCGTTCAACGAACCCGGCTGTCGCGTCCAGGACGTGTTCGCAGTTGTCAAGGACCAGTATCGACCGGTCCGACCCGAGGCAGCCAGCGATGGCCTCCTCTAGTGGTTGCTGTGGGCTCTCCGTCACGCCTAGCGCCGTGGCCACGGCCTGGGCCACGAAAGCATCACGCACCGGCACCAGATCCACGAATGCTCCCCCGCCGGGGAACGACTTCGCCTCGGCGTCGGCCAACACGGTCGCGATACGCGTCTTACCGACGCCGCCCGGCCCCACCAGGGTGACCAGCCGGGTGTTGTCCAAGGCGGCGACGACGGCGGCGCGCTCGCTGTCCCGGCCGATGAATGTCGTCCAGGCCGCTGGCAGACCAGCGATCCGGATCGGAGGCGGCGCATCGTCCTGCGCATGGAGGGCGCACTCGGCGAGCGCTGATCGGTCGGGGACACCAAACTTGCGCAGCAACGATGACACGTGGCTTTCCACGGTACGGACCGAGATATAGAGCTTTTCGGCAATCTCCGCGTTCGACATTCGCGCGGTGACGGCATCGAGGACCTGAGCTTCACGCTTCGAGATTTCGTCGGGCCCGGTCAGCGTCATCTCGCCATCATCACCGACACGGATCTTGTCGGGCAACCTTGCCGTAGCCGACTCCATGTACCTATTCAGCCTGACCCGGGTCGCTGATCCGGACCCGCTGTCCACTGTGGTCGGCTCAGCTGGCATGACCTTGACGTGCAGCGTGCCTCGCAGCTGAGGGGGCCGCTGCGCAGCAATGCGCCGGGGCTACCCGACCCTGATCTCCGCCGGCCAAACTCCAACAGAAGATCTCCGGCACCTGGCGCACCCTGCAAGGACTCGCCGACTTCGCCGCCGTCCGCTCCTACCTATCCCCCGCCGCCCAAACCAGGACGCACTCGACGTACTCCAACAGCTGTTCGCCACCGGACCATGGATGCCCACCGCTCTCTCAAGCTGAATACGTACGACTCCGTGGTCCCTTCCGTGGCCGATTCCGTGCCATCACGGATGCCGGACAACCCACGCTCAAAGGAGGCTGCTCGAAGTACCCGACAAGTGCCCAGGAGGCGGACCCTTGCACAACGTGATATCCAGCGACGGCACGGCCATCACCTTCGACCGGGTCGGCGCAGGACCGGCGGTCATCCTGATCGGTGGCGGACCCACCGATCGCTCGATCAACACACCGGTAGCCGAACTGCTCGCATCGGGCTTCACCGTCTACAACTACGACCGGCGCGGTCGCGGCGACAGCGGTGACACCAGCCCATATGCCGTCATGCGCGAATTTGAGGACCTCGAAGCGCTCATCGACGAAGTCGGCGGATCCACGTACGTCTACGGCACCTCCGGGGGCGGCATCCTCGCACTGGCGGCGGCGGCGCACGGCCTGGCCATCACCAAACTCGCCGTGTGGGAGACCCCGTACATCGTCGACGACAGTCGCCCCGCCGTACCTGCCGACTACCGCGACCAACTCATCGAACTCCTGACCGAGGACCGCCGCGGGGACATGTTAGAGCTGTTCTTCATCAAAGGCGTCAACCTCCCCGCCGAGTTCGTGGCCCCGATGCGGCAGTCACCGTTGTGGCCCGCGATGGAGAAGGTCGCACACACGCTCGTCTACGACGCGACCATCACCGGCGACTTCTCCTTGCCGGCGGACCAGTTGGCCACCGTCACGATGCCCACCCTCGTCATCGACGGCGGCAGTACCTCCTGGATCAGCAACACGGCCGACGCCGTCGCCACGGCCCTACCGAATGCACAGCGCCGTACCCTGCACGGCCAGCCGCACAACGTGGACCCGGCCGCCATCGCGCCCGTGCTGGCGGATTTCTTCGCCGCCTAGGACCTGGCGGTCGAGCGCCGGTCAAAGGGCAACGGCGCTCGACCGCCAGCGCCGCGAAGGTTTGCGCCCTGGTCAGGCTGCGGTACCGCCGTCGCGGACAAGCTGCCGTGATCAACGAGGGTCGCCACGCAACTGGACGAGGCCGACACGTTCCTGCTCGGGCGGACGACGTACGAGGTGTTCGCCAGCCACTGGCCCCACCAGGGAATGACGTGCAGTTCGCGGAGCGGCTGAACAGCATGCCCAAGCTGGCGGCGTTCACCACGTTGAACACCGTGGAGCGACAGAACCCGACCCTGATCCGCGACTTCGCGGAGGAACTCGCCGAACTCAAGCAGCACTCTGGTAAGCACAAAATCACCATCAGCGTTCAACACCGGCCGCCTTGGTCACGAAAGCCGTGGGCCGAGGTGCTCAGCGACCTGAAGTCGCTGCTGGCAACCGGCAGCTCGCTCTATGCCTGACCAGAACACCCGAACGGAACGAGGAGACGATGCGTACAGTACGTGGCGTAACCCGACGACTGACTCTGACCGCCGCCCTGGTAGCCGCCGTGGGCGTGGCCGTTCCGCCCTTCGGCGCCAGCGCGGGGCCGACGACGGAACCGGGCCGGCGAGCCATCACCGGTACCATCGACGGTGCCGAGTTCCGGATCGAGGTGCCCGAACGCTGGAACGGGACGCTCGTTCTGTACAGCCACGGGTACCTCCCGGAGGGCTTCCCGTCGTTCGGCATCGGGTTGACGAACCGGCCGCCCGACCGATCCGAGACCGAGTCATGGCTGCTCGACCACGGGTACGCGATGGCCGCCTCGCAGTTCGCGGACGGTGGCCTGGGCTACGCGGTCGAGCGTGGGCTACGCGACCAGATCGCGCTACTGGACTGGTTCCGAGCCAACGTCGGCGCGCCGCGTCGCACAGTCGCCACCGGGCAGTCGATGGGCGCCGCAATCGCCACCCAGCTCGCCGAGCGGCACCCGGAGCGGTTCGCTGGGGTGGCGACGATGTGCGGCGCATACGACACTCAGGCCACGTTCGACTCCGGGCTGGACGTACTCTTCGCGGTCCGCACCCTGCTCGCGCCGGACCAGGACATCGACCTGGTACGACCCGCCGACCCGGCCGGCAGCGCCCAGGCCCTTGCCGTCGCGGTCCAGGAGGCGCTCACCACAAAGCAGGGGCGGGCCCGTGTGGCGCTAGCCGCCGCGCTGAACAACGTCACCGGTTGGTACTCGGCACACGAGCCACGCCCCACCGACCCAATCGAGCGAATCCGCAATCAGGCCGAGTGGCTGCAGTACGCGTACACGCTGGGATTCGGCCCGCTGGGGAGGCTGGACCTGGAGCGCCGGGCCGGCGGCAACCCATCCTCGAACGTCGGCGTCGACTACCGCCGGCAGCTCGCCCGATCCGCCCAGACCAGGCAGCTCGAGCAGGCGTACCGGACGGCCGGGCTCGACCTGCGGGCCGACCTGGATCGGCTCGCCGCCGCACCCCGGATCGCCGCCGACCCGGCCGCGGTCGACTACATGCACCGGATCGGCGTGCCGCAAGGCCGGACCCCGGTGCCGGTGGTCACCATGCACACCGTCGGCGACGGCGGCGCGCCGCCTCACCAGGAGCGCTGGTACGCCGACCAGGTGCGCCAGGTTGGTAACCCGGGCAAACTTCGGCAGCTCTACGTGGAGCGGGGCGGGCACTGCTCGTTCAGCGCGGCCGAGGAAATCGGCATGCTCCGGACCCTGTTCACCCGGATCGACACCGGCCACTGGCCGGACACGAGTCCCCGGACGTTGAACAAGGCAGCCTCGGCGCTCGGTGACCGGTACCAGCTCGTTATGGATCTCGGGCGTACCTTCACCGACACGCCCATGCCACCGGCATTCACCAGGTTCACCCCGCCGAAGGCCCTGCGGGCGTCACGATAATCCCTCGACCCGGGTACGGAAGGGGCCTTTCCCGTCGAGGAGCACCCTTCCGTACCCGGGTGCAGCGCGTCGAAGTGAACGAGGACCAGGCGATACGGGTCCACGTGACGAACGAGGGCCTTCCAGAACGAGGTGGAGTCCGACCGATGTCCCTATCCGTCGCATGAAACCAACCGCGATGGCTCCAGTGAACCCGAGGAACATCGAAGTCTCTACAAAAATCCGAAGGGGTCACGTGCCGGACCGGATGACCGACAGCAGCAGGGCGTCCGCGCCCGCGCACCGCGTGGGCCGGCGTCAGGCGCTGCGGCCAGTACCACTCGAAGGCCGCCGGAACCGGACCTGCCAGGATTCCGGCGACAGCCGGGCTGGAGGTGTAGGCGAGGTTGATCGCGAGGTCGGCGACGAGGGGATGTTCGGCATAGAGCCATTCCAGCAGCCCGAGGTTGGCGACCGGTAACCGGCGGCCCGATCCGGGTCACCGCCGCGGAACCCAGTGAGGCCGGCCAGCTGTTGCTCCCACCGGTCCACCGCCCAAACCGACGAACTGCTCTGGCGCGACGACAAGGGTACGGTCGTTGCGGAAAACGAGCCGGCAGGCCAATTGATCCACCACAGCGAATCGCGGGTCGAACAACCATACGTCCTTCCGATTCGCACAACGCTTGCAGGGCAACAGAACCCTGCCCTCAGCGGCGGCTAGTACGACGCCGCCCGGCTGACTCGCCAGCACGGCCCGGCCAGGCCAGCTGTCGGCGCCCCTGTACTAGCCGGAGCAGGTAATCGCCGCGCCATCAAGGCAGGGGGTACTCATCGGACGATCGCTGAGGTTGTGAGTTTCCGCGCCAGAAAGCCAGCAGCTCGGGATCGAGCTGTTGATGCTTCTGCATGGGCAGGGAGTGTGTCGCGTCTGGCCAGTAGTGGACATCTGCGTGCGGGAGCAAACGGCGGATCCGATCGGCTGCCTTGGCGCCTCCGGCGAGGGACTTGGTTCCACCAATGTCGACCCGAATGGGCATCGCGAGGTGCCGCCACTGATCGTCGTTGAGTTTCCGGGGGATGGGAAGAGCCGCGGTGTAGTTACTGGCACCCATGCTGATCATGGTCGACATGGGGGTGCGGTGCCGGACCTCAGCAACGGTCGTGCCGCCGATCTCGGCAAGAGCCTTGTCCTTGACCCTCTGTGGAACGGGGAGTTGGGTGACGGTTGCCCAAAAGTAGGTCGACGCGGCCAGTCTTTCGATGACCATGACCGGCTCGAGCAGCGTGAGTGTCGCGACGAGTTCGGGGTGACGGACGGCAAAGATGGCTGCGTTGGCACCTCCGAAGCTGTGTCCGACCACGTGCGCCTGCGCGATGTTCAGCTGGTGGAGCGTCTCAGCGATCCAGTCGGCCTGGTCCTCGAACCCCTTTAGGGGCAAGCATTGAACAGACAGGCCGGAGTCTCCGATCGGATCCAGGGCGTAGACGGTTCGGTGGCCGATCCAGTCGGGCATGTTCTCCGACCACATCAGAGCACCGGAACCGCGCCCGGGTAGGAGCAACACAGGAGGTCCCGACTCGCGCCCCCGCCACATCAGCACGTGAACCCGCCCGTAGGTGATTGTCACGTCCTGCACCAGTGAAGGCGCCGGGAGACCAGAGAGGATCGCACGGTATGCCTGGGTATAGGCGCGCTCCCCCCCAGGACTCTTCCAGCGCCCGACCGATCTGGTCATCCGCGAACCACCTTCGATCATGACGACCGATACGATCGTATGGCCGCTGCCATGATCGTATTGTTGCGGTTGGCGACGTGCAACCTCACCGCGATGACGGTCGACCCAACGGGCCGCCATCGGCTCGAGACCGGCGGATGGCGATACGCCTGGTCGGAAAGCACTCACGCCGGGAGTGCCAATAGTTCGGTCTTTACCCAGTCCCGCAGCACATAACGTCGCTCTATTCAAAGCGGGGAGGAACGCCCGCTGTACGGTCACCAGATGGCCGTGCCTGCCGATCACATGTCCACTGTCCTGGCGCCGTTCGTGGTGACGCTGGATCCCTACGATCTTGGGCCAGGTCCGGTCGCGGTTCATCGCGGGCTTCCATCGGGCACGGTGTCGATCACGATTCCCGAGGAGGACACGTTCGAAATCGCGTGGGCCAGACGGCCCAGCTCACGCCAGAAGCGACGGGCCGCGGTCGCCGGACTCCACATGGATCCGGTTGAGCTGAAGCAGGAGGGATGTACGCGCGGGGTGTACGTGACTCTCAGCCCACTGGGCGCCAGCACACTGCTGGGGCTTCCAGCATCGGCTCTGGCCGGGCAGGTCGCCGACCTCGCCGATGTCGTCCCGGCAATGGCAGACCTGCCGGAGCGCCTGATGGACTGCCGATCCTGGCCGCGCCGTCGAGAACTTGTCGAGCGCTACCTGCTCAACGGCCTGGTAAATCACGGCGAGCGCGCCAACTACGACGAACTGAGGGCCACGCTGGCGGTCCTGTCCGAAGCCAATCGGGTGCAGGAGGCCGCCCAGCTACTCGGATGCTCCCGGCGGCACCTGAGCAGTACGGTCCGTGCCGAAATCGGGGTGACTCCGAAGGAGTACCAACGGCTCGTTCGCTTCGAGACTGCCCGGGCCCGGCTCGTGGCCGCCGCCAATGCCGGACCGGTCAGTCTGGCCGCGGTGGCCGCCGCCTCGGGCTTCGCCGATCAAGCCCACCTCACCCGCGAGTGGCGGGCCATGGCCATGTGCACACCGACGCAGTGGCTACGCGCCGAGGGCCTGGCGCCGCGGTGTGTGCCAGCCGATGATCAGCCACCCGGCAATCAGCGCGCGGGCGGCTGACGACCGGTGGGGTCGAGCTCGTTCCCCATTGTTCAAGACTCTGCCGCCGCCCGAACCCAGGATGGGCAGATGAAGTCACTCACCCCTCGTCTCATTGTCTCCGATCCGGACCGTGCGTCGGCGTTCTACCAGGTTGCCCTCGGCGCCGAGGAGACCTTCCGGGCTCCCGGCGACGATGGCCGACCCACCGTCGTCGATCACCGTATCGGTCAATGGTCATTCCGAGTCTCGCCCGCCGTCTCGTCATGGGGGTGGCTCGCACCGGGTGATCTCGGTGGGTCCGCGGTCCTTCTCGAGATTGAGGTCGATGACCCGGACGGAGTCGGCGACCGCATGACCGCCCACGGCGCCGAAGTACTCGTGCCTATCGAAAACCGGCCCTACGGCAAGCGCTCGGGTCGCATCCGGGATCCGTTCGGCCATCTCTGGATCATCACCGGCGAGCTACGCTGAGGCCCGACCGGCGACCCGTGAATACAACCCTGTAATCGGCTGGCCGATCCGCAGGGGGAGCCCCACCCCAGGGCCCCGCCGCCGTCAACCGCCACCACGCCCGCGACAGCACACGCCGCCTCGCACTACTCGGCATCGCCTGGCGACTTTGCCAACGCCAACGCGGTCGAGGCGGGAACGCCGCGACCCACTCGGCGATCGCGGCGTACGAACGGTAGCCGGACACCACGGCGCACACCGCCGCCGTCAGCCGATGCCGGCTGACTTCCCGCACGCTAGGTCGCCTCTGTCTCGTGACCCGGCCCCTGGACCCGGCCGGAACCAGCGGGACCCGATGGACGATGTGCCGGAAACCCGCCCTGAAAACGCCTTCGCCATCACCTTCAGCGGCTGCTTTCCAGCCGTTGAAACCCACTAACCAAGATCGCCGGAGACACCGTTAGCGAGATAGTCCCCTGGGAGGATGGCGCCGTTCCGCACGCGTCGGGCATACCTGTACGGACTTAAATTTCGTGCCGGCTCATCATGCTTTTGGGCGGTTCCCGCACGCGAGCGGGCACATGCCCCCTGGTGATGCCCAGACCAACGCCTGATGGCGGCCGGCACCCGGTGCGCACTCGTCGACGGAACCGAACGACCCCGGATCCTGGCCGGCGGCCTGACTTGCCTCCATGCAATCGAGGGTCCGGGAGCACCGGGCGGTCACCTCCTCTTGCCGCCGTCGTTCGGTCCGCCGCCAGTCGCTGGTGGGCAGGGGCAGGTAGCCGCCGACTGGGTCGAAGACTGCCCGGTGCGGCGCCGGCACATACCGGCCGCACTCCACCGAGGTCGGTGCCGGGGGTGCGGCCTGGGCGAAGACGTACAGGCGTAGCACCAGAAACCGCCCGGTTCCGGCGAGTCCGGAGGCACTGAGGTAGACGGCCTGCTCCCAGCCGATGCTGGCGGACGGCTGCACCGCGTGCAGGACGAGGATGGCAGCTGAGGTGGCCAGGTAGGCGGCGATGGCAGAGCCGGCGGACTGCAGATGCTGGTGCCATCGCGCACGCCGACCGGCGCCGAAGGTAAACCGGGCGTGCAGTTCTGTGCCAAGCAGCGTGGATGCCACGGTGATCAGCGCGTTCGCGGCCGCCCATGGCATGAGCGTGGCCATCACCGACACCCCGATACTGGAGGCGAGCCCGACACCACCGCCGAACAGAACGAACCTGGCGAACGAGCCGAATGCGCTCCGACCCGCCGGTCGAGCCTCGGACGCTCCGGCTGGCTTCGGCGAGGGCAGCGACGTGGTCCACTCACCTTCACGCACGTGGGCAGAGCAGCGGCGAGTGGGGTTCCGCATAGATGGAACGTTCGAACCGGAATAACCACTTCTTCGACCGGCCTGCCGGCGCCGCTGTGGCAGGCAGCTCGCGCCGGTGGCGGTCGGCTCACCCATGTCCGGCCATCTGCCTGCTCATCACGGCTCTCCTGGCCGGGACAGCGGAGATCGGGGCCGCGGTGTTGAACTTCGGCATCATGCTTTCCATCGGGCGGTCGTCAGTTGGTACTCGGCGGCTCGTGTGTCCGCCGTCCGCAATGACCATGGCTGCCGCCGCTTGTGTTTGACATCGGCGACGGGGGACTCGCTCTGCCTGCGATTGGAGATTCGCCTGTGGCGGCGGGCGCTTCGCATGCAGGTGTGGCGCAAGATCAGCGATACCACCGCAATCATGGTCAGGGATGCCGGCGATATCCCTGATCTTCGTCGGCCCCGGTCTTACTGGTCGAGGTGTCCGTACGCCGCCAGCGACAGGTCCTGCCCGTCGGCCCAGGTCTTGAGCCGTTCGCCGTAAGCCTGCTCGATCATCTGGTGCGAGCGATCTGGGCGTACCCGGCGTTGTTCACGATGACGTCGAGGCGGCCGAAGTGTTCCTTGGTCCGCTTCACACTCGCGAAGACCGCGGCCTTGTCGGTCACATCCATCTCCACCGGAAGCACCGCCTCGCCATACCTCGCGACGAGCGCATCGAGGCTCGCGGTGCTCCGGGCGGTCGCGGCCACCTTGTCCCCGCGGCCGAGGACGGCCTCGGCGAAGTTGCGGCCCAAGCCGCGCGACGAGCCGGTGACGAACCAGACCTTGGTCACTGTGGTTCCCTTCGTTTGATCCCTGTCGGGCATGAGATGCAAGCGCCACGGACCTTGTGACAGGGGTGTTCAGGTGGTTTGCGCCACAGCGGGGAAGCGGGGCTCTGCCGCCAGTCGTGACACCGGCGGCGGCGCGGCCCATCCGGTCCTTCCCTGGCTGGATGTGGTGTCAGCTGAAGCCGTGGTAGCCGAGGTTCACGACCAGGGCGGCGACTGCGGTGGCGAAGAACACGGCCCAGCCGACCAGCTTGCGCGAGCCGACACGCAGGTGCGCGATGAGCGCGCCCACGAAATAGAGGACGAGGCCGAAGGCGGCCAGTACGCCCAGCAGCGGCGCGACGAATCCGGCCAGCAACCCCACCGCGCCCATCGCCAGCAACACCCCCAGTACCGGTCGCCACGACGGCGGCAGCCGCTTCATTCTCAACTGAGCCTTGGGGTAGTCGTGGCCGATCAAGTAGGTGACGGCAGCGGTTGCGTTGAAGAGCACGGCGAGAATCGTGACCGTGACGTAGGCGATGAACATCGGCATTCCTTCTGTTGAGACCGTTACGCGCGAGATCCGCAGTGCACGTATGCGGCGGCACCGAGGGCGAACATCGTGACGGCGGTGAGCCACGATGCTGAGGTGATGGAGGGCTGGATGGGCCAGGCCCACGCCGCCACGATGACGCCGGTGTGGCGGCGCCGTAGCCCCGACGTCGGCCAGCCCGAGGACGTCATGCCGGAACCGCCCGACAGCGGCGGCGCACTGCGAGGCGAGTGACGCCCCGCTGTACCTCACACAGTCGCCTGTGCGGCCGTGCTCACTAGCTCGGCGGCCGGGCGTCGCCGACGCAGGCCGCTGACAAGACACAGCAGTACGCCGAGCAGTAGCCACGTTGCGAGGACGATGACGGAATGGGCGGCGCCGTGGCCGTCGAAGAAGGCGGTGGACCGCAGCAGCCGGCCACCCGCGCCGGGCGGCAGCAGTTGGCCGAGCGTGCCGGACCAGCCGGGCAGCATTTCGGGCGCGGTCCCGGTGCCCGACAAGGGATTGCCGATGAGCATCATGATGGCCGCACCCAGGCCGAACCCGGTATATCCGAGCAGGGACTCCAGCCCGAGGATAGTCAAGGAGGTGGCCGCGACGGTGAGGGCGATCGCGCCGGTGTTCGCCCAGTAGGAGCCGGTCAGAGAGCCGAGCCAGAACTGGAGAATGGCCGCCACGGCGAGGCCGCCGGTGACGGCGAAGGCGAGCGCTCCGATGACCCGGCGGGTGATGCCACGGACGAGTCTCGCCAGCAGAAGTGCGGCGAGCAGACCGCCCATGACCAAGGGCAGAGCCCCGGCAGCCAGGCCGGCGCCACGCGGGTCGTCGGCCGGCAGCGGGACGAGGTCGCGGACGGCGGCCGGCATGCTGGCGCCCTGGGACTGCGCCTGACTGAGCGCGGTGGCGATGCTGTTGAGGGTCTGGGCGACGGCTGCGCTGCCGGCGGAGGCGAGGATGACCTGTGGTGCGCCGGAGCTTACGTCGATCGCCCCGTACACTTCGCGGTCGCGGATCAGCTGTTCGGCGGCGGCGGTGTCGGCTACTTCGGTGATCTCGAAGCCGTCGGGAAGGCGCTCATCGAGGGCGGCGCTGATCTGTCTGACCGCGGGTGCCGGTCCGGCGATGGCGATGGGCACGTCGTGCATCGATGAGCGCACCGAGGGCCAGGCGAAGGCGGTCAGGAGCACGCTGACGGTCACCGTGAGCAGGGCGACGGCCTTGGCCACCGCCGACCAGGGCGACGGCGGTGCATCGGATGCGGGCTGGACCTGAACGGCCATGTCGTTGCCTCCAGATGAGAGGGTGTTCATCGCAGGGTGAGCGGGGTTGCGGACTCGACGCGGGTCAGCCTTTCCGGGTTGCGGACGTATAAGAGGCCGGCGATGCGGGCGCCCTCGACGCGGACGGCGAGGACCCCGTCGATCTTGCCGATGCCGGTGAGGAACATGCGGGCCACCTTGTCGGCACCGATGACCGGCCGCAGCGCGGCCTGTTTGATGCCGCCGCCGTCGGCCACCAGGACCACGTCCGGGGCGAGCACGTGAAGCAGGCCTTGCAGGTCCTCGGTGCCGATCGCGTGCCGCAGCGAGTCCAGCGCCGCCCGGGTCAGCCTCGCCAGGACCACCTGGCGCGGGCGGCGGGCATCGACGTGCTGGCGGGCGCGGTACGCGATCTGGCGGACCGCCGAGGGGGTCTTGTCGAGGGCGGCCGCGATCTCGTCGTAGCTGACGTCGAAGACTTCGTGTAGGACGAAGACGACCCGTTCAGTCGGCACCAGCGTCTCGAGGACGAGCATGAGCGCCATCGACATGTTCTCCGCGAGCTCGACGTCGTCGGCCACGTCCGGCACGGTGAGCAGCGGCTCCGGCAGCCAGGAGCCGACGTACGCCTCCTTGCTGCGCTGCATGTTACTCAGCCGGTTGAGCGCCTGTCGGGTGGTGATCCGGATCAGGTAGGCCCGCTGGTCGCTGACCTGCGTTAGGTCGACTTTGACCCACCCGGGTTCCACAGATAATTGGGTTCCTGTGACACGTCCGCCGGTCCTATCGCTGTTCAGAGCGTTGGGGCCTGGTGGGAAGTTCGAAAGTCCCT
>NZ_JBFAID010000071.1:0-27844 GCF_040654475.1 Micromonospora sp. NPDC050686 | reverse complement strand
GTCCACGTCGCCAACCGCAACCGCGCCCTCGGCCGGGTCAATCAGCCGACCAAGCTCGCTGCTTGAACCGGTGGTTGACAAAGGGTGTCTCATCGGTCCTCCCCCGCGCGCGGCGACGGATAGAAGGTGCGGACCCGGTGCTCCGGGCCCACCTCGATCAGCGGCGGCAGTTCGTGCTCGCAGCGGGCGTCCCCGCGCACCGGGCAGCGCGGCCAGAACGCGCAGCCGGCCGGCAGGTCCAGCGGGCTCGGCGGCGAGCCCTGGATGGCCGGCAGGTCGGCGTCGCGCTGGCCGGGCCGGGGCCGGGCGGCCAGCAACGCGCGGGTGTAGGGGTGACCGGGCGCGGCGAACACGTCGTCGACCGGGCCGTGCTCGACGATCCGGCCGCCGTACATCACGGCCACCGTGTCGGCGACCCCGGCGACCACCCCGAGGTCGTGGGTGATCCAGACAACCGCGGTGCCCATCCGCTCCTGGAGGCCGGCGACCAGCTCGACGATCTGGGCCTGGGTGGTCACGTCCAGGGCGGTGGTCGGCTCGTCGGCGATCAGCAGCGCCGGGTCGCAGGCCAGCGCCATCGCGATGACCACCCGCTGGCGCATGCCGCCGGAGAACTGGTGCGGGTAGTCGCCGACCCGCCGCGCCGCGGACGGGATGCCGACCAGCTCCAACAGCTCCACCGCCCGGTCGCGGGCCTGCCGGCGGGTCAGCCCGAGGTGCTCCTCGGCCGCCTCGGTGACCTGCCGGCCGACCGTGAGCACCGGGTTCAGCGAGGTGGACGGGTCCTGGAAGACGAACCCGACGTGCCGGCCGCGCAGCACCCGGCGCCGCTGCCGGGGCAGCGTGATGAGTTCCTCGCCGAGCAGGCGTACCCGACCGGTCACCCGGGCGGTGCGCGGTGCCAGGCCGGTGGCCGCCAGCACGCTCATCGTCTTGCCGCTGCCGGACTCGCCCACCAGGGCCAGCGTGCGGCCCGGCCGGACGGACCAGTCGACGCCGGCGACCGCGCGGGCGGGCCCACGGCGGGTGCCGAGGGTGACGGTCAGGTCCTCGACCGCCAGCACGGGCTCTCCGGTCACGCGGTGCTCCTCCTCGCCTCGCCGAGGGTCAGCTGCCGGGGGTCCAGCACGTCGCGCAGCGCGTCGCCGACCAGGTTGAACGCGAGCACGGTCAGGAAGATCGCCGCGCCGGGGAAGAAGCCGAGCCACCACGCCTCGGTGACGAAGCCCCGGCCGTCGAAGAGCATCCGGCCCCAGGCCGGCGCCGGCGGCTGCACCCCCAGGCCGAGGAAGGAGAGCGCCGCCTCGGAGAGGATGGCGAAGGCCAGCGACAGCGAGGTCTGCACGATCAGCGGCGCGGCGATGTTCGGCAGCACGTGCCGGCGGATGATCCGCAGGTCCGATGCGCCGATGGAGACCGCGGCCCGGACGAAGACCTGCTCGCGGACCGACAGCACGCCGGCCCGGGTGACCCGGGCGAAGATTGGCGTGTAGACCACCCCGATGGCGATCATCGCGGTGAGTAGCCCGGGGCCGAGGACGGCCACGATGGCCACGGCCAGCAGCAGCACCGGGAACGCGAACAGCACGTCCATGCCGCGCATGAGAACGTTGTCGACCCAGCCCTGGTAGTAGCCGGCGACCAGCCCGATGGTCGCGCCCACCAGCAGCGCGATGCCGACGCTGACCACCCCCACCTGCAGCGACACGCGGGCGGCGACCAGCACCCGGCTCAGCACGTCCCGGCCCAGCTCGTCGGTGCCGAACGGGTGCGCCCAGCTGGGCGGGTGCAGCATCTGGTCGACGTCGACGTCGTTGACCCCGGCCGGGGCGAGCCACTGCCCGGCCACCCCGACCAGCACGAGCAGCAGCAGGACGGCGGCCCCGGCCACCGCGGGCGGGTCGTGCCGCAGCGCCGACAGCGCCCGCCGGGTCCGGCTGTCGCCGATCATCGGACCCGGATCCGCGGGTCGAGGCGGGCGTAGAGGATGTCCACCAGCAGGTTCATCACCAGGAACAGTGCGGCCACCAGCAGCACCGCGCCCTGCAGGACGGGGTAGTCGCGGGCCTGCACGGCGTCGTAGGTGAGCCGGCCGATGCCCGGCCAGGCGAACAGCACCTCGACCACGATCACCCCGCCGAGCAGGCTGGCGAGTTGGACCGCGACGACGGTGACCACCGGGATCAGCGCGTTGCGCAGCACGTGCCGCAGCACCACCACCCGGCCGCGCAGTCCCTTCGCCTCGGCGGTGCGGACGTGGTCGGCGGAGAGCACCTCCAGCACGGAGGAGCGGATGAACCGGGTGAGGATGGACGCGGTGACCAGCCCGATCGTGGCGGCGGGCAGCAGCACGTGGGACAGCCAGCCGGCCGGGTCGTCGGTCAGCGCCACGTAGCCCGACGGGGGCAGCCAGCCGAGCACCCCGGCGAAGAGCAGGATGCCCATGATGCCCATCCAGAAGTCCGGCACCGACACGCCGAACTGGCTGAACACCCGGACGGCGTGGTCCAGCGCGGAGCCGTTGCGGACCGCGGCGAGCACCCCGAGCGGGAGCGCGATCAGCACCGCGATGAGCACGGCGGTCAGCGCCAGCGACAGCGTCGCCGGGAGCCGTTCCAGCACGATGGTGGTGACCGGCTGGCCGCTGCGGAAGCTCACCCCGAGGTCGCCGGTCAGCGCGTGGCCGACGTAGCTGAGGTACTGGGTGAGCAGCGGCCGGTCCAGCCCGGCGCGGGACCGCAGCGCCTCGTACGTCTGCGGGTCGAACCGGGTGCCCAGCGCCACCCGCACCGGGTCGCCGGGGACCAGTTGCAGCAGCAGGAAGACCACCAGCGTGACGCCGAGCAGGACGACGGCCGATTGGAGCAGACGACGCAGGATGAACCGGCTCACTTGGCGAGGGCGACGTCGCGGAAGCGGATCGCCCGGTCGGTGCGGGCCTGGTACCCGGTGACCTTCTTCGACCAGCCCTGCACGACGTCCGGGTTGTACAGGTAGAGGTAGCTGACGTCGTCGACGACCTGCTTGGCCACCTGGTCGTACGCCTGCTTGCGGGCGGCCTGGTCGGTCTCGGTGCGGGCCTGGTCGAGGAGCTTGTCCACGGCCGGGTTGCGGTACTTCTGGAAGTTGAAGGTGCCGCCGCTGTGGTGCTGGGCGTAGTAGAACTCGTCCGGGTCGATGTTGCCCAGCCAGCCCAGCATGAACGCGTCGAAGTTCCCCTTGGCCTGCTCGTCGAGCCACTGCGCGAAGTCGAGGGTACGGATGCGTACCGTGATCCCGACCTCCTTGAGCTGGGCGGCGATGACCTGCGCGGCGCTGACCGTCTCCGGGTACTCGCTGGTCACCATCAGTTCCATGGTCAGCCCGGTGACCCCGGCGCGGCCGAGCAGTTGCTTAGCCTGCCCCGGGTCGTGCCGGTAGGGCGCGTACTCGTAGTACCAGGCGCTGCCCTTGGGGATGGCGGTCTGGTTGGGGGTGGCCAGCCCGAACTTGGCCGCCTTGGTGATCGCGGCCGGGTCCAGCGCGAAGGCGACGGCCCGCCGCACGTTCACGTCGTCGTACGGCTTGCGGGCCTGGTTGAGGGTGAGGTACCAGTAGTCGCTCGACGGGGTGGTCCGCACCTCGAGCTCGCCACCGTCGGACAGCGACGGCACCTGCTGCGGCGGCAGGTTGTCGGTCCACTGCACCTCGCCGCCGCGCAGGTTCTGCAGGGCCACCGTGGGGTCTTTGACGAAGGTGAAGGTGACCCCGTCCAGCTTCGGCTTGTCACCCCAGTAGTTGTCGTTGCGGACCAGCTTGATGCTGTCGCCGGAGGTGTACGCCGAGACCGCGAACGGTCCGCTGCCCACCGGCTTGGTCTTGACCGCGCCGGAGGTGATGTTGGACTTCTGCACGATGGCGACGCCCTTGAAGCCGCCGAGGTTGGCCAGCAGGTTCGGGGTGGGCGCGTTGAGCGTGACGACCACGGTGGCCGGGTCGGGCGCGGTCACCGACTTCACCGAGGCGAACCGGTACGCGTTGTTGAGCTTCTCGCCGATGATCCGGTCGAAGGAGTACTTCACGTCCTGCGAGGTCAGCGGGGAGCCGTCGGAGAACTTGACCCCCTCGCGCAGGGTGAACGTCCAGGTGAGCTGGTCGTCGCTGGTCTTCCACCCGGTCGCCAGCGCCGGCTTCATCTGCAGGTTCTCGTCCGGCTCGACGAGGGTGTCGTAGACGTTCTCCAGCACCTCGAAGCTGTAGTAGGCCGAGGTCTTGTGGGGGTCGAGCTGGTCCGGCTCGCCGCCGATCGCGGCGGTCAGCACCCCGCCCGCGCCGCCGGCGGCACCGCCACCGTCCACGTCGACGCCCTTGCCCGCGCTGCACCCGCCGACCGCGACGAGGACGACGGCGAGCGTGGCGCCGGCCAGCCTGGATCCGATTCCGGACACGGTCCCCCTCCGATGCCTTGACCGAACGAGTCTGCAATCTTGGTGGGCTACCTGGACGGTGTCAATCAATCGGTGGAAAAGCCGTCCTCCGTCCGGGATGGTGCGTACCGGAGATGTCCGCTAGCGATCAGGCCGGCCCGGCGCCGGGATGAGGCATGAGCGGGGTGGCGAGGGCCCGCCGGCCGCCGCGGTGACCGTTTTCACCGACGGCGGCGGGATCGTGGCCGCCCGGACCGGCACAGGCCCCGACCAGGTTCCGCAGCTCGAGGTCGCCGGCCGGCTACGCGGCGGACCGGCGGTGGGCCCGGGGGAGCGGGGTGCCGGTGGGACCGCGCCGCTCCTCGCCGCCGGCCGTACGCTCGCGCCGCAGCCCGGTGCCGGCCAGCTCGCGGGCCCGCTCCGCGTTGCGCAGCGGCGGGCAGGGAGACGGCCGGCCGGCGCAGAGCAGGTTGCGGCAGTCGCCGCGCCCGTCGGGCTGGTGGGCGGCGGCGACGTCCTCGGCCAGCCGCCACAGCAGCGGGTCGGTCACGCCGCCCGGCAGCGGACGGGACTGGCTCGGGCGGGTACGGCTGGCCATCGGGTTGCTCCTCCGGTCGACTCCCTCCAGCATTTCCCACCGGCGGTGCGGTAGACGACACTTCGGAGGGTGACCTCGGTGACAGCGCCACGTCACGGAGGATCGGTCCGGAAATTGTCCGGCGGGGGCGGTCCGGATCGGCGGCGGCCGTTCGTCACCCTGGTGACAGCACCGAGGCCGAGGAGCGAGGTCCATGAAGTACCTGATGTTCGTCTGCACCGACACCGCGCCGGACACCGATCCCGCGCCCGAGCCCGACATCCACCGCTGGGTCGCGGAGAACGACAGCCGTGGCCGGCGGCTGACCGGTGACGTGCTGGCACCCGTGTCCGCCGCCACCACGGTCCGGGTGCGCAACGGCGAGCTGCTGCTCTCCGACGGCCCGTTCGCCGAGACCAAGGAGGTGATCGTGGGCTTCGACCTGCTCGACTGCGCCGACCTGGACGAGGCCGTCGAGGTCGCCCGCGCCCACCCGATGGCCCGCCAGGGACGGCTGGAGCTGCGCCCACTGGCCGCGCTGCCGGACCAGCCGCCGGCGTGACCGGCCCCCGTCCGACCGCGACGGCGGGCGCGGCCGTCGCGGCGGCGGGCGTCGACACGTACCCCCGGATCGTCGCCGCGCTGATCCGGGTGACCGGCGACTGGACGCTGGCCGAGGACTGTGCCCAGGAGGCGCTGGCCACCGCTTGGGAACGGTGGCCGCGCGACGGGGTGCCGGCCAACCCGGGCGGCTGGCTGATGACGGTCGCCCGCAACCGGGCGCTGGACGTGCTGCGCCGCGCCGCGGTGGAGCGGCGCAAGCTGCGCGAGCTGGCGGTGCTCGCCCTGACCGGCCCCGGCGACGAGCCGGCCACGGAGGGCACGGACCTGGTGGACGACCGGCTGCGGCTCGTCTTCACCTGCTGCCATCCGGCGCTGAGCCTGCCGGACCGGGTCGCGTTGACCCTGCGTACCGTGCTCGGCGTGCCCACCGCGGACGTCGCCCGCGCGTTCCTGGTCAGCGAATCCACGATGGCCCGGCGGCTCACCCGGGCCAAGGCCCGGATCGCGGCGGCGGGCATCCCGTACCGGGTGCCGAGCGGGCCGGCGCTCGACGAGCGGCTGCCGGGCGTGCTCGCCGTGTTCTACCTGCTGTTCACCCGGGGCTACGACGCCGACGGCGAGCCGGCGTTCGCGGCGGAGGCGATCCGGTCGGCCCGGCTGCTGGTCCGGTTGATGCCGGCGCAGCCCGAGGTCGCCGCGCTGCTGGCGTTGTTCCTGTTGCAACACTCCCGGCGGGACGCCCGGCGCGCCCCCGACGGCAGCCTGCTCACCCTGGACCGGCAGGACCGGGGCCGCTGGGACCGCCCGGCGATCACCGAGGCGCTGCGCATCCTCGACGGTGTCACCGGCGACGGCCCGTACGCCTGGCAGGCCCGCATCGCCGCCTGCCACGCCACCGCGCCCAGCGCCGCGGAGACCGACTGGCCGGCCATCGCCACCGGGTACGACGCGCTCTTCGAGCGGCAGCCGTCGCCGGTGGTCGCGCTGAACCGCGCGGTGGCGCACGGTCACGCGTACGGGGCGGCGGCGGGGTTGCGGCTGCTCACCGAGGCGCGGGCCGGCGGCGGGCTGGACGGCAATCCGCTGGCGATCGCGGCCGAGGCGCATCTGACCGCCCGGCGGGGCGACACCGGCCGGGCCGCCGCGCTGTTCGGGCAGGCCGCCGCGGCGGCGCCGTCGGCCACCGAGCGGGCGGCGTTGCTGGAGCGGGCCCGGGAGGTGGTGTCCTGACCGCCCCCGGTCGGCCGGCGTGGCCCGGGGCGTCGCCCGGATAGGCTCGGTGCCCATGCGAACCAAGCGGGAGCTGGGGGCGGCCATCGCGCGGGAGCGACGGGCCGCGCTGGTGGTCAACGCCCACTCCCGGCGGGGCCGGCGACTCTACGAGGGCGCCCGGTCCCGGCTGGTCGCGGCCGGGTTCACCCTGGTCGGCGACCACCCGGTCGACCGGCCCGGCGAACTGGAGGCCCGCCTCGCCGAGGCCGCCGACTCCGGTGCCGACCTGCTGGTCGCCGGGGGCGGCGACGGCACCCTCGGCACGGCGGCCCGGCTGCTCGCCCACCGGGACATCGCGCTGGGCCTGCTGCCGCTGGGCACCACGAACAACTTCGCCCGGACGGTGGGCGTCCCGCTCGACCTGGCCGCCGCGGTCGCGGTGCTCACCGTCGGCAAGGTGATCGACGTCGACCTCGGCCTGCTGGGGGAGCTGCGGTTCGCCAACCACGTCGGGGTGGGCCTCTCCGCCGACGTCATGCTGCGTACGCCGGCCCGGCTGAAGCGGCTCACCGGCCGGGTCGCGTACCCGCTCACCGCGCTGGCGCTGCTCGCCCGGCACCGCCCGCTGCGGGTCACGCTGCGCGCCGAGGGGGTGGCCCGGGAACTGCGGACCCACCAGCTGTACGTGGCCAACGGCGGGTTCCAGGCCGGCCGTCCGATCACCGCCGACGCCAACGCCGACGACCGGCTGCTGGTGGCGTACCCGGTCGGTGGGGCGACCCGGCGCGGCCTGCTGCGGGAGACCGCCCGCAACGCGCTGACCGGCCACCGGCGCAGCCTCGGCGACGAGCCGTTCCTCGCGGTCGGGCAGCTGTGGCTGGAGACCGACCGGCCGGCGCAGGTCGAGGTGGACGGCGAGCTGTGCGGCACCACCCCGATCCGGATCGGCCTCGACGCCAACGCCCTGCGGGTCATGGCCCCCGTGGGCACCACCGACCGCTGAGTCCCGGGCCGTCGCGCCCGGGCGGGCCGGCCCGTTCCGCCGCGACGATCGGGCGGCGGCCCTGGTGGGGCAGCGTCGCCGTGCCGTACGGTGCTCGCCGTGACCGCGCACGATCATGCTCCGTCCGGCCCGGTGGCCGTGCTCGCCAACCCGACGGCGGCCCGGGGCCGACACCGCGGCCTGCTGCCCGCGCTGCTCGACCGGCTCGGCACCGCCGGGCACCCGGTGGAGTTGCTGTCGGCCGCCACCCCGGACGAGGCGGAGGCGGTCTGCCACGCCGCCGTCGCCGCGGGGGCCGGCGCGTTGGTGGCGGTCGGCGGTGACGGCACGGTCCACCGGGCGTTGCAGGCGGTAGCCGGCACCGCCGTCCCGTTCGGCCCGGTGCCGGCGGGCACCGGGAACGACTTCGCCGTGGACACCGGGTTCCCGGCCGACCCGCTCGCCGCGGCCGGGGTGATCGCCGACGCGCTGCGCGACGGCCGCAGCCGCCCCGTCGATCTGGCCCGGATGACCGGCCCCGGCGGCGCCGAGCGCTGGTACGGGGCGGTGCTCGCGGCCGGTTTCGACGCGATCGTCAACGAGCGGGCCAACCGGATGCGCCGGCCGCGCGGCCCCCGCCGGTACGACCTGGCGATCCTGATGGAGCTGGCCCGGCTGCGCCCCCGCCGCTACATCCTGCGCCTCGACGGGGTGCCGCAGCAGGTCGACGCGGTGCTGGTGGCGGTCGGCAACTGCGCCAGCTACGGCGGCGGCATGCGGATCTGCCCGGACGCCGACCCCACCGACGGGCTGCTGGACGTGGTGGTGGGCGGCCGGTTCGACCGGCGCACGCTGATGCGGGTGAAGCCGCGCATCTACCGCGGCACCCACGTCGAGCATCCGCTGGTGCGCAGCTACCGGGCCCGCACGGTCGAGGTGGCCGCCGAGGGGATCACCACGTACGCCGACGGGGAGCGCGCGCTGGACCTGCCGGTCCGGATCACCGCGGTGCCGGCGGCGCTGCGCCTGCTGCGCTGACCGACGACGGCCCGGCCTCGGGCGGTGGTGGCCCGCCCGGCGCGCCGGCCCGGACCGCGCCGATGCTGGCCGCGATGACCAGCCCGATGGCGAGCATCTCCCGGGCGTGCAGCGCCTGGCCGAGCACCAGCCAGCCAGCCAGCGCGGCGATCGCCGGACCGAGGCTCATCAGCACCGCGAAGGTGGCGGTGGGCAGCCGGCGCAGCGCCAGCAACTCCAGGGTGTACGGCAGCACCGAGGCGAGCAGCGCCAGCCCGGCGCCGAGGCCGAGCACCGCCGGGTGCCACAGCCGGGCTCCGGCGTCGAGCAGCCCGAGCGGCAGGGTGATCACGGCCGCCACCGCCAGCGCCAGGGCCAGCCCGTCGGCCCGGGGAAAACGCCCGCCGACCCGGGCCGAGCAGACGATGTACGCCGCCCACAGCGCACCGGCGCCCAGCGCCAGCCCGGCGCCCACCGGGTCGAGCCGTTCCAAGCCGCCCTGGCCGAGCAGCGCCACCCCGGCCAGGGCCAGTCCGGCCCAGCACCAGGCGACCCACCGGCGGGCGGCGAACACCGACAGTGCGAGCGGGCCGAGCACCTCCAGGGTCACCGCCGGCCCGAGCGGGATCCGCTCGATGGCGTGGTAGAAGACCGAGTTCATGCCGCCCAGGGCGAGGCCGAAGGCGGCCACCGCGGCCCAGTCGGCGCGGCCGTACCCGCGCAGCCGGGGCCGGCACACCAGCAACAGCACCGCGGCGCCGAGGGCGAGCCGCAGGGTCACCGCGCCGGACACCCCGGTACGGGGGAAGATCAGGGCGGCCACGGCCGAGCCGAACTGCACCGACAGTGCCCCGCCGAGCACCAGCCCGATCGCCCCCAGCCGCCCGGTCACCGGCCCCGTGCCGTCCGGCGGCCCGGGGCGCCGCCGGGCGGGATGGGCGTCGGTGCCGGACGCCGGTGGGGGAGGGACGGTTCGGGTCACCCCTGCGAGGCTAGGCCCGCCGGGCCAGCGCGGGTACGCCGGCCCGGCCGGGAGTGGCCCGGGTCGCGCCGGGTCACTCGCTGCGTGCGGTCTCCGGGCCGGTGACGCGTTCCAGCAGCGGCAGGGTGGCCGCGATGATGCCGAGGCAGGCCGCCAGGCCGGCGACCACCAGCGCGTAGAAGCTCGGGCCCGGCGGGGTGAGCGCGTAGTGCATCTGGCCCTTGAGGAACAGGTGCGCGGCGAGCAGGCCCATGCCGGTGGCGAGCGCGGCGACGGCGAGCATCGGCACGGCGGTCTCCAGGGCCACCACCCGCCGGAGCACTCCCACCGGCGCGCCGCCCAGCCGCAGCAGGCTGAACGGGCGTTTGCGTTCCTGCAGGCCGCCGACCACGGCGACGGCGAGGCTGCAGCCGGCCAGCACGAGACTCACGACGATGACCACGTCGGCCAGTTGTCGCCAGCCCCGCAGCAGGTTGGCGAAGTCCGCCTCGAAGTTGCCCGGCACGTTCGGGGCCACCCAGAACGTCGGGTAGGCCGCCTCCAGGACGGTCCGCGCGCGTTCCCGCGCGGCGGCCGAGCCGTCGGTGCCGACGACGATGGACTCCACCGGCAACCCGGCCAGGTCCTCGACCCGGACGGACGCGGGCGTCCACACCCGGTCGGCGGAGGCCGAGCTGCGGAAGGGGATGAAGTCCACCGGCACCTCGGCCACGGTGGCGCCCCCGGCGCACCGGCCGTACGCCGGGGGGATGTCGGCGCACCTGACGACGCTGGCGTAGTAGTGCGGGTTTTCAAGTTTGCGGGTCACGGTGGTGCTCCGTACGCCGGGGATCGCCCGCAGTTCGGCCAGCAGCGGGCCGGGCACCGACGTGGTCTCTTCGCCAAGCACAGTGGTCAGGGTGGCGGCCTCGACGGAGCCGATCGGCGCCGGGCCGCGCTCGGCCACGATGGTGGTGATGACGCCGGTCGCGGTGCTGGTGACGAAGAGGGCGAGCATGATCCCGCTGATCGCCCGGAAGCCGGCCCTCGGGTTGTCGGCCAGGCGCCGCGCGGCGATCAGCGTGCCGGGGCGGCGGGCGCGGGCCGCCATCAGCCGGGCGCCGACCATCGTAAGCCACGGGCCCGCCACCACCAGGCCGGTCATCACGAGCAGGAGCGTGGGGAGGTACACCGCGGTCTGGCCGTCGGCCGTGTTCGGCCGGCGGCCGACGGCGAACGCCAGGCCGGCGAGCCCCAGCGCGAGCGGGATCAGCCGGTACCCGCGTGGCGGCCGGGGGGTGACCCGCCGGGTCACGCCCAGCGGGGAGATCTGGACCCGGCGCAGCGAGACGTGCGCGGCCAGCGCCGCCCCGGCCGGCACGCCGAGCGCCACCACCAGGGCGTCGAGCGGGCGCAGCGACAGGTCGGCGGGGAAGTACGGCATGCCGGTGAACGGGATGTCGGCCAGCGCGCCGCGGCCGGCGAGGAACAGGGCGAAGCCGAGGGCGGTGCCGACGGCGGCCGCGGCGGTGGCCTCGATCGCGGCGATGGCCGAGATCTGCCGCGGCGTCGCGCCGACCAGGCGCATGGCGGCGAACCGTTGTTCCCGGCGGGCGGCGCCGAGCCGGGTCGCGGTGCCGATGAAGATCAGCACCGGGAAGAGCAGCCCACCGGCGACCACGCCGAGGATCAGGTCCACCACGGTGTCGGGGAGCGCGGGGCCGCTGGCGGCGACGTCGGTGAGCTGCCTCGCGTCGGGCAGCGCGGCGACCTCGGCCGGGCGACCGCCGACGATGACCAGCAGGAAGTCCGGCGACGGGAGGGCGGCCGGGCCGACGGTGCCAACGTCCCGCCCGGCGTACCGGTCGGCGAGCTGGTCGGCCGGGTACGCGTCCAGCAGGCTCCGCAGCGCCGGCGAGGCGTAGTACTCGCCCGGCCCGGGGGTGCGCGGGACGCCGATCGGGGTGGGCGAGTCCGGTCCGGTGGCCGCGACGTCGACCCGGAGGATCTGCCGGCCGTGGAAGTAGTCCCGCCGGGTCGACCACCACAGCGGGTCCGCGTCGCCGCCGGTGGTGGCGACGGGGTGCAGCGAGGCGTACCGGGTGAGCTGGGCGTTTGTGGCGTTGACCCCGGCGAGGGTGGCGAGCAGGATGCCGGCGCCCACCGCGACCGCGGCGGCGATGGCGACCAGCCGGACGAGCGCCTCGCGGCCGCCCGCCACCGCCAGGCGCAGCCCCAGGCGGATCACGACGGGATCCTCTCCGGCGCGTTGACCCGCCCGTCCCGGACGATGACCTCCCGGTCGGCGTACGCGGCGACCCGCGGCTCGTGGGTGACCAGCACGACCGTGGTGCCCTGCTCGCGGGCGGCGGTGACCAGCAGGTCCATCACCTGCTCCCCGGTGAGCGAGTCGAGCGCGCCGGTCGGCTCGTCGGCGAAGAGGACCTCCGGCCGGGCGACCAGGGCCCGGGCCAGGGCGACCCGCTGGGCCTCGCCGCCGGAGAGCTCACCGGAGCGGCGTTCCTCCTTGCCGGCCAGGCCGAGCCGCCCGAACCAGCCGTGCGCCCGGCGCAGCGCCTCCGCCCGCCGTACGCCGCCGAGCAGCAGCGGGAGCGCGACGTTCTCCGCGGCGGTGAGCTCGGGGACCAGTTGGCCGAACTGGAACACGAAGCCGAACCGGCGCCGGCGCAGGGCGCTGCGCGCGGTCTCGCTCATCGCGTCCAGGCGCGCCTCGCCGAAGCGGATCTCGCCGGAGTCCGGCACGAGGATGCCGGCGAGGCAGTGCAGCAGGGTCGACTTGCCGGAGCCGCTGGGGCCCATCACGGCGAGGATCTCGCCGGCCTCGACGGCGAGGGTCGCGCCGCGCAGGGCCGGGGTGTTGCCGAAGGAGAACCGCACGTCGCGTGCTTCGACCACCACGGTCATGGCCGCACCGTCCGCTTCAACGCGTCCAGGCGGGCGCTGGTCGTCTCGATCCATCGCAGGTCCGCCTCCAGGTGGTACAGCCCGTGGTCGGCCAGCAGCGCGTCGACGAGGCCGCCGCCGCGCTTGAGCTCGGTGAGTTCCCGCATGCGTTGCAGGTGGGAGCGGCGCTGCGCGTCGAGGTAGTCGCCGGCGGGGCGGTCTAGCATCAGCGCGAGCACCACCTTGGCGAACAGCACGGTCTGCAGGTGCGGCTCGGGCTCGACCGGCTGGGTGAGCCACTGGTCGACCTCGGTCGCGCCCCGGTCGGTGATCACGTAGCGCTTGCGGTCGGGCCCGGCGCCGGGCTCGACGTCGCTGATCACCACCTTGCCGTCGCGGGCCAGCCGGCTCAGGGTCGAGTAGACCTGCCCGTACGGCAGCGGTCTGCCGCGCCCGAAGTAGGAGTCGTAGTCGCGCTTCAGGTCGTAGCCGTGGCTGGCCTGCCGTTCGAGCAGGCCGAGGAGGGTAAGCGGAACACTCATGGGAGCAGACTACACCGGGTGTATACCCCGAGTGAATAGTTGGCGGTTCGACAGCGCCGTGTCGGCCGTGTGGGAGTCCGGTTCAGGCTCCGGCGGGGTGCGGGACTCCGGCGAGGCGGTCCAGCCACTCGGCGAGCAGAGCCCGCTCGGCGGGGCTCAGGCCGGCGGCGAGGGTGGGCAGGGCGGCGCGTAGCGCCACGGCGTGGCGGACCGCCCGGTCGGGGCGGTGGACGCGGGCCACCGCGCTGTCCGTGCAGACCACGGCGAGGACCGCCTCCCGGGTGGCGACCGAGAGCTCGGGGTCCCGGTCCGCCGGCGAGGACCGGATGAGGCTGAGGGTGACCCCGCAGGCGGCGGCCTCGACCATGGCCGCGGCGCGGTCCACCCCCACCCGGAGCCGACCGGCCCGCGCCACCCTGGTGACCAGTTGGTGCAGGATCTCGGCGGCCACCCGGGCCGCGGTCGGCCGGACGCCGGGGCGCGGCTCGCCGTACATCAGCGCGTGGAAGGCGGGGTTGGCCACCCCGAATCCGACGTGCATGTCCCACCCCTGGCGCAGCCCGTCGACCGGGTCGAGGGCCGGCTCGCGGGCCGCCTCGGCGTGCAGGTACGCGGCGAAGCCGTAGCTGGCCGCCGCGTCGAGAAGCCCTCGCATGTCACCGAACTGCCGGTAGATGGTCGGCGCCTGGACGCCGGCCGCCCGGCTCACCGCCCGGGTGGAGACCGCGTCGCGGCCCCCCTCGGCGAGCAGCGCGGCGGCGGCCCGCACGATCCGGTCCCGGGGTGACGCCGCCATGAAGATCACGATATCAGTGCTACCCGGACGCTGTTAGCGCCGCGGGCTAACGCGGGTACCACCCGAGCGTTAGCGCTGATAGGCCGTGGCCGGTCAGCCGCGCAGTGCCAGGTCGAGCACCGCGCCGAGGCCGTTGCGCCGGCCGGCGTCGGCGCACGGCAGCACCAGCGCCGCGCAGCCGGCGTGCACCGCGCCCGCGTCGGCCGGGGTGTCGCCCACCATCAGCGCGTGCTCCGGGTCGACGCCGAGCAGGCCGCAGGCCCGCAGGAAGATCCCCGGGTCGGGCTTGCAGCGACCCACCTCGTACGACAGGGCGTAGGCGTCGACCAGGTCGGCCAGGCCCCAGGCGGCGAAGAACGGGCGGATGTCGAAGCCGATGTTGCTGACCACGGCCACCTTCACGCCGGCTTCCCGCAGCTCCTTCAGCACCGCCTCGACGTCCGGGTACGGCACCCAGCCGTCCGGCGCCAGCACCCGCTCGTAGAGCGCCTCGGCCAGGCCCACGATGCCGGCGTCGACGGTCTCCGCCAGCCCGGTGTACGCGCCCCGGTGCGCGTACTCGTAGAGGTCCCGGTCGGCCCACAGCTCGGCCAGGCCGGGCGGCACCCGGGCGGGCAGCGGCCCACCGGCGCGCCCGGCGGTGACCAGCCGGTCGGCCAGCACGGTGGCCCGCCCGCGCTCCAGGCTCACTCCGCAGGCCGCCGCGGCGGCGGTGACCCAGGCGAGCGGGTCCTCCACCTGCGCCAGGGTGCCGTGGAAGTCGAGCAGCACGGCCTGCACGGGGCGGCGGGGCACCCGCGGGCGGACTGCGTCCTCGGCGTCCGCCCGAGCGGGCCTCTGAGTGGGTTGCGGATGGTCCGGCACGCCGTGCACCCTACCGACCGCCTCGGACGCCCTGACCGGACGCCTTGCTCGGTGCCGCCGCGGCGCACGCATTAGCCTTGGTGGCATGTCGAGTCCCGCCGAGCGGTACGCCGCGGCGCGCCGCCGGGCCGCGTACGCCTCCGAGTTTCCGGCACTGGACGAGTTCGCCCGTGATCTCGGGTTCGACCTCGACGACTTCCAGCGGGAGGCCTGCCAGTCCCTGGAGCGGGGCAGCGGGGTGCTGGTCTGCGCCCCGACCGGCGCCGGCAAGACCGTGGTCGGCGAGTTCGCCGTACACCTGGCGCTGCGCGGCACCCCCGACCAGCCGTCGGTCGCCGATGGCGGCCCGGCGGGCACCACCCGGCGCAAGTGCTTCTACACCACCCCGATCAAGGCGCTGTCCAACCAGAAGTACCACGACCTGGTCGACCGGTACGGCGCCGAGCAGGTCGGCCTGCTCACCGGCGACAACGCGATCAACGGCGACGCGCCGGTGGTGGTGATGACCACCGAGGTGCTGCGCAACATGCTCTACGCCGGCTCCAGCACCCTGGAGGGCCTGGCGTACGTGGTGATGGACGAGGTGCACTACCTCGCCGACCGGTTCCGCGGCGGGGTGTGGGAAGAGGTGATCATCCACCTGCCCGCCTCGGTCACCCTGGTCTCCCTGTCGGCCACCGTCTCCAACGCCGAGGAGTTCGCCGACTGGCTGGTCACCGTGCGCGGCGAGACCGCGGTGGTGGTCAGCGAGCACCGGCCGGTGCCGCTGTGGCAGCACATGCTGGTCGGCAAGCGGATGTTCGACCTGTTCCACGACGCGGACGCGGCCCGCAAGCACGACGTGCACCCGGAGCTGCTGCGCTACACCCGGGACACCATGCGCCGGCTGGAACTGGGCGAGGGGCGCAGCGCCGGGCCCGGCGGCGGGCGGCGCGGCCCGCGCTGGCGTGGGCCGATGCGCCCGGACATCGTCGACCGGCTCGACCGGGAGGGGTTGCTGCCGGCGATCCTGTTCATCTTCAGCCGGGCCGGCTGCGCCGCCGCCGTGCAGCAGTGCCTCGCGGCCGGGCTGCGGCTGACCTCCCCCGACGAGCGGGCCGAGATCCGCCGGGTGGTCGAGTCCCGGGTCACCGCCATCCCCGGCGAGGACCTGTCGGTGCTCGGCTACTGGGAGTGGCTCGACGGCCTGGAACGCGGCCTGGCCGCGCACCACGCCGGCATGCTGCCGGTGTTCAAGGAGGTCGTCGAGGAGCTGTTCGTCCGCGGCCTGGTCAAGGCGGTCTTCGCCACCGAGACCCTGGCGCTCGGCATCAACATGCCGGCCCGCTGCGTGGTGCTGGAACGCCTGGTGAAATACAACGGCGAGGCGCACGTCGACCTCACCCCGGGGGAGTACACCCAGCTCACCGGGCGGGCCGGGCGGCGCGGCATCGACGTCGAGGGGCACGCGGTGGTGGTCTGGTCGCCGGAGACCGACCCCCGGCACGTGGCCGGGCTGGCCTCCACCCGCACCTATCCGCTGCGGTCCAGCTTCCGGCCCTCGTACAACATGGCGGTGAACCTGGTCGGCACGGTCGGTGCGGAGCCGGCCCGGGCGCTGCTGGAGTCGTCGTTCGCGCAGTTCCAGGCGGACCGGTCGGTGGTCGGTCTGGCCCGGCAGGTGCAGCGCAACACCGAGACCATCGAGGCGTACGGCGCCGAGGCCGGCTGCCACCACGGCGACTTCGACGAGTACTTCGCGCTGCGGGTGGCCATCGCCGACCGGGAGCGGGCCATCGCCCGGCAGGGGCAGACCCAGCGCAAGGCCGCCGCCGTCGCCTCCCTCGAACGGCTGCGGGTCGGCGACGTGATCCGGGTGCCGTCCGGCCGGCGGGCCGGCCTGGCGGTGGTGCTCGACCCGGCCACCGGCGGCTTCGGCGAGCCCCGCCCGCTGGTGCTCACCCAGGACCGGTGGGCCGGCCGGGTCAGTCCCGGTGACTTCACCGCGCCGGCCGAGGTGCTCGCGCGGATCCGGGTGCCGAAGCACTTCAACCACCGCTCGCCGGCCGCCCGGCGGGACCTGGCCGCCGAGGTGAGCGGCACCGGGCTGGACCGGCACGGCGGCCGCCGGGGCGGCCGGTCCCGGCAGGCCGCCGGCGAGGACCACCGGCTCAGCCAGCTCCGCACCGAACTGCGCCGGCACCCCTGCCACGCCTGCCCGGAGCGGGAGGAGCACGCCCGCTGGGCGGAGCGGCGCCGCCGGCTGGAACGCGACACCGAGGAGCTGCGCCAGCGGGTGGCCGGGCGGACCGGCTCGCTCGCCCGTACCTTCGACCAGATCGTCGCCCTGCTCACCGCCCGGGGCTACCTGACCGCCGGCGGCGACGTCACCGACGCCGGCCGGATGCTCGGCCGGATCTGGACCGAGGCGGACCTGCTGGTCGCCGAGTGCCTGCGCGGTGGCGTCTGGGACGGACTCTCCCCGGCCGAGCTGGCCGCCGCCGTCTCGGTGGTGGTCTTCGAGGCCCGGCGCGACGTCGACGAACGGGCGTCGCTGCCGCGCGGCCCGGTCGCCGAGGCGGTGGACGAGACGCTCAAGCTGTGGAGCGAGATCGAGGCCGAGGAGGCCGAGAACGGTCTGGCGGTCACCCGGGAGCCGGATCTCGGCTTCGCCTGGCCGATCTACCGCTGGGCCCGAGGTGAGGCCCTGGCCAAGGTGCTGGCCAGCGGCCATCAGGTCGACGGCGAGATGCCGGCCGGCGACTTCGTCCGGTGGGCCCGGCAGGTGGTCGACCTGCTCGGTCAGCTCGCCGACTCCGGCGGCGCCTCGACCGAACTGCGGTCCACCGCGCGGCAGGCGATCGCCACCGTCAACCGCGGCGTGCTGGCCTACCACGCCCGCTGACCGCCGGCGTCGGCCAGCCGCCCGGATCAGTTGTCGATCGAGGCAACTTCCGGCAAAGGCCGCCGCGCGCCTTGAAGACGGGTTGAACCGGACGAACCGGCCCTTGTGGGCGGACGAGCGGGCTCAATAGTTTGTTCAGCGAACGGACAAACCTCGGGAGCCCACGTGAGCCTGGCAGCGCCGCTTCGCCGACCGGCCGAGACGGCCGCGGCCGCCGGGGCGGCGACGATGCGGCGGACCAACCTCGCGCTGGTCCTGCGGCTGCTGCACCACCACGGGCCCCGCTCGCGCGCGGACCTCGTGGTCGAGACCCGGCTGAGCAAGGCCACCATCTCCAGCCTGGTCGCCGAGCTCGTCGGCCGGGGACTGGTCCGCGAGGGCGCGCTGCGCGCGCAGGGGGCGATCGGCCGGCCGGCGCGCATCCTCGAGGTCGACGGTTCCCGGGTCGGTGCGCTCGGGCTCGAGGTCAACGTCGACTACCTCGCCGTCTTCGGCCGTGACCTCGGCGGCCGGATCCTCGTCCGGCGCCGCGTCCCGTTCGACGCGATGAACGCGACGCCCGACGAGGCGCTGTCCCGGCTGGCGGCGACGACCCGCGAGGCGCTGGCCGAGATGACCCGGCTCGGCGCGGTGCCCGCCGGGATCACGGTCGCCGTCCCCGGTCTCATCGACGTCGCTCGTGGGCACGTGCTGCTCGCCCCCAACCTGGGGTGGCGCGAGGTCCCCGTCGCGGAGCGCGTGGCCGCGGCGCTCGACGCGGACGTGGCGATCCGCGTCGACAACGACGCCAACCTGTCGGCGCTCGCCGAGTTCCGCGAGGGCGGCGCGGCCGGCACCGCGGACCTCGTCTACCTGACCGGCGAGGTCGGGGTCGGTGGCGGAGTCATCGTCGGGGGCCGGCTGCTGCGTGGGCCGGACGGCTTCGCCGGCGAGGTCGGCCACATGTCGGTCGATCCGGGTGGCGCCGAGTGCGGGTGCGGCCGGCGCGGGTGCTGGGAGACGAAGGTCGGCCTGGCCGCCCTGGTCCGCCTCGCGACACCCGACCAGGGCTACGCCGCCCCCGGACCGGTGCCGGATCCCGAGGTCCGGCTCGCCGGCATCCTCGACCGGGCTGCGGCCGGCGACCAGCGCACCCACCTCGCCTTCGCCGAGGTCGGCCGGTGGCTGGGCCTCGGCTGCTCGATCCTGGTCAACCTGTTCAACCCGAGAGTCCTCGTCCTCGGCGGCTACCTCGCCCGCGTCGCGCAGTACGTGGTCCCGACGGCGCAGGCCCAACTCGACCGGCTGGTGCTGGCCGGCCCGGCGGGAAGGTGCCGGATCGAGGCGTCCACCCTCGGCTTCGAGGCCGCAGTACGCGGTGGCTGCGGCGTCGCCATCGAGCGGGTCCTCGACGATCCGACCAGCGTTCCGCCGGTGGCCGTCGTCGGCGCCGGCTTCAGTTGACCAACTCTCCCCGTCCCAGTTCGGCTCGCCGGGGCACGACGGCGCGCACCGACCGGAAGGAGGCCGTCGACCCCCGAGACGCGGCGTCAGCCCACGGGCGACGCACCGCACCAACCACACCGAACAAGGAGAGTCATGAAGGCATCGTCAAGAGCGCTGGCCGTGCTGGCGCTCGTCGTCGGCCTGGTCGCCCCGGTGGCCCCGGCGGCGGCGGAGACCGCGCAGTACCAGGTCCTCGTCTTCTCGAAGACCACCGCGTACCGGCACGGCTCCATTCCCGCCGGCATCGCCGCCATCGAGAAACTGGGCCAGGAGAACGGCTTCGGGGTCGACACGACCGAGGACGACGGGCAGTTCACCGACGCGAACCTGGCAAGGTACGACGCGGTCATCTTCCTGTCGACCACCGGTGACCCGGTGACCTCGCCCGCGGCGAAGGCCGCGTTCGAACGCTACATCCAGGCCGGCGGCGGCTACCTCGGCGTGCACGCCGCCTCGGACAGCGGCTACCGCTGGGCCTGGTACGGCGGCCTCGTCGGCGCGTACTTCCGTGACCACCCGGCCATCCAGCCGGCGCTGGTCCGCGTCGTGGGACAGGGCACGGAGGTCACCCGGGGCCTGCCGAACAAGTGGTGGCGCACCGACGAGTGGTACAACTTCCAGACCAGTCCGCGCGGCTCGGTCCGGGTGCTGGCCAGGATCGACGAGTCCACCTACAACCCGGTCGGCTACACCGGCGGTCACATGGGCGAGGACCACCCGATGGTCTGGTGCCACAACTACGACGGCGGGCGCTCCGTGTACACGGCCCTCGGCCACACCGACGCCTCGTACACCGAGCCGTTCTTCCTGAAGCACCTGCTCGGCGGCATCAGGATGGCGGCCGGCCAGGCCAAGTTCAACTGCGACCCGAACTGACCGCTCGGGTGGCCGGGGCCCGCCCAAGGGCCCCGGCCACCCCGCCCGGACCCGACGGTCCGGGTCAGCGGGTGGGCCCGCCGCCGGCACGGCGCCACCACCCGGCGCCCGACCGTCCAGTTCGGCGACCAGCCACCGCCCGGTACGCCTCCTGGCACACCTCCGCGAGCTCGGCCCCGTCGGCGCCCCGGTCGAGCCGCACCCCGATCCACCCGCGCTGCCCCACGTACGGCGGCCGGAAGTAGACCCACGGATCGGCCGCGAGCAGTTCCTGCTGGGCACGAAGGACCGGTCGACCCGGGAGCGGTCAGGCGCGCGCGCCGGCGAGCGCGTCGACCAGGCGGCGGCAGGACCCCGCCAGGTTCCACCGCTCGGCCAGCTGGACCAGCCGCTCCGGATCGACCGGCGCGGCGGGCAGCTCGGTGGCGAGCGCCGGCAGCGGCACGTCCAGCGCGACCCGGACCACCTTCGGCGCCACGGCCAGGTAGTCCCGGGCGGCGGCCAGCTTGGTGCGCAGGCCCGGCGCGAAGCCGGAGCCCGGGTCGTCGAGGGCGGTGAGGATGCCGTCCAGGCCGCCGTACCGGTCGATCAGCCGGGCGGCGGTCTTCTCGCCGACCCCGGCCACCCCGGGCAGGCCGTCGCTCGGGTCGCCGCGCAGGGCGGCGAAGTCGGCGTACCGGTCGGCGGGCACGCCGTAGCGGGCCCGCACCGCCGCGTCGTCGCAGTCGTCCAGCTTGGCCACGCCCCGGCCGACGTAGAGCAGCCGCACCCCGCGGGCGTCGTCGATCAGCTGGAACAGGTCCCGGTCGCCGGAGACCACCTCCACCGGGCCGGGCTGGGTGACCGACAGGGTGCCCAGCACGTCATCGGCCTCGTAGCCGGCCGCGCCCACGGCGGTGATGCCGACCGCCGCCAGCACCTCCAGGATCATCGGCACCTGCGGGGAGAGCGTGTCCGGCACCACCTCGCCGCCCGCCGGCGCCACCCGGTGCGCCTTGTACGACGGCAGCAGCTCCACCCGCCACTGCGGCCGCCAGTCGTGGTCCAGCGCGCAAATCATCCGGTCGGGCCGGCGGGTGCGGACCAGTTGGGCGAGCATGTCGAGGAAACCGCGGACGGCGTTGACCGGCTGGCCGTCCTCCGTCCGGGCGGCCGACTCCGGAATGCCGAAGTAGGCCCGGAAGTAGAGGCTGGGAGAGTCGATCAGCAGGATCGGGGGTCGCTGGGTCACGCCGACAGCCTGGCACAACCCACCGACGAACGGAGTACGCCGCTCAGCGGCGATCGTCGTCGTAGACGGTCGCCCGGCGGGCGAGGTGCTGCACTCCGTAGCTCGCGACCAGCAGCAGCAGGGCGGCCACCACCTCGACCCAGGCGGCCACGCCCTCGGCGACGGTCAGGCCCACCACGAGCAACACCAGCCCGGCGAAGGCGAGGACCCCGGACCAGAGCAGCCGTCGCCGGCGGTCGCCACCCCCGTGTCGTGCCAACGCCGCTCCCTCCGCCGGGCTGCCCACCACGCTAGTCGCCGCGACGCCCGGATGTCCCCGAACCGACGGCACCCCGCAGCGCCCGTCGACCGGGGCGGGGAATCGGATGGCCGCCTCCGGCCGGGCGGGGCAGACTGCCGGCATGGCGTTCGTTCCCGGCCTGACGCTGGCCCGCCGGTTCCACGACGAGGTGGTCGCACCGCTGCTGGCGCAGCGCCGGCCCGACCTGCGGTACGCCGCCGGGTTGCTCGACGGCGGCTCGGAGCTGTTCGGCCTGGACACCCCGCGCTCCACCGACCACGACTGGGGTCCGCGTACGCAGCTCTTCGTCGCCGACCCGGACGAGGTCGCGCCGCTGCGGGCGGTCCTCGACGACGGGCTGCCGGCCGAGTTCCTCGGCTGGCCGACCCGGTTCTCCGGCGGCCCGACCACCCGCCTGGGCACCGTCGACGCCGACGGTGACCGGCACGGGGTGAGCGTCGACGAGCTGGGCGGCTGGCTGCGGGACAAGCTCGGCCTCGACCCCCGCGCGGAGCTGACCGCCGCGGACTGGCTCGGGCTGCCCACCCAGCGGCTGGCCGAGCTGGGCGGCGGGGCGGTCTTCCACGACGGGCTCGGCGGCGCCCTCGCCGCCGTCCGGGACCGGCTGGCCTGGTACCCCGACGACGTCTGGCGGTACGTGCTGGCCGCCGGCTGGGGCCGGGTCGGCCAGGCCGAGCACCTGGTGGGCCGGTGCGCCGAGGTGGGCGACGAGCTGGGCAGCCGGGTGGTGGCCGCCGGGCTGGCCCGGGACCTGATGCGCCTCGGCCTGCTGGCGCACCGCCGCTGGCCCCCGTACGACAAGTGGCTCGGCAGCGTGTTCCGCAGGCTGCCGGCGGCGGACCCGGCGGTCGACGCGCTGGCCCGGGCCCTCGGGCCGGGCGACTGGACCGACCGGCAGGACGGCCTGGTCCGGGCCCTGGAGATCGTCGCCGGCTGGACCAACGACACGGGGCTGGCCCCGCCCGTCGCGCCCACCGCCCGCCCGTTCCACGGCCGGCCCTTCCTCGTCCTGCACGCCGGCCGGTTCGTCACCGCGCTGCGGTCGGCGATCACCGACCCGGTGCTGCGGGACCGGCCCTGCGTCGGCGCCGTCGACCAGTACCTGCACAGCGTCGACGTGCTCGCCGATCCGCAGCGGTTGCGCCGGATCGTGGCGGCCGTCCACCCGGACTGACGCCGAGGGCTTCCGCCGCACCTCTCCCGCGGTCCGGCGTACTCCGGGTCCGGCGCCGGAAACGCCGGTCCCCCGGGCATCCACGATGCCCGGGGGACCGGGTTCGGACTGGCCGGTCCGCGGCCGGAGAGGCCGGCCGCGGACCGGGGGGTCAGCCCGCTGCTACAGGCGCGCGCACTGGCCGCTGGCCGGGCCGCTCACCTTGTTCGCCCGGCCGTCGTTGACCGGGGCGGGGGTGTTGCCGGAGCAGGCGAGGGGGCCACCGATGGTGTTCGCCGCGACGACGACCGGCTGGCTGCCGGTGTTGCCGGTGAGGGTGACCGGACCGCTGATCGCGACCGTGTCGACCCACACCCCGCCGGTGGCGGCGGTGACCGACAGCGGGCCGCCCACCTTGCCCTTGACGATCTTCAGCTCGCCGGTGGCGCCGGAGACCGTGACCGGGCCGGACACCGTCGCGCCGGAGAGGTCGAGCAGCACCGGGCGGGTGGCGTACAGCGGGCCGCCGATGGTGCCGCCGGTGACCACCAGCGACGCGCCCGGGTCGACCGTGACGGAGCCGCCGATGGTGGCGTTCTCCAGGCAGGTCAGGCCCGCGGTGACCACCAGCGGCTTGGCGTACCGGCCGGTGATCGTCGTGGTGCACTGCGGCCCGGCCTGCCCGACCGCCGACCGCGGCTGGGTGTCCGCGGTGACCGGCGAGTTCGCCGCGAAGTAGCTCACCAGCATGGTGAGGTCGTTGTCACCGGTGGTGGCCGGGTTCGTGCCCTGGCCGAGGGCGGCGAAGTTGTCGCCACCGGCGGCGAGGAACGAGTTGACCGTGACCCGGTAGCTGCCCGACGGGTCGAGCGCCATGCCGTTGAGCTTGATCGAGGTGATCCGCGAGCCCTTCGGCGCGTCGGGGTTGTAGGTGTAGCTGAACCCCTTCGAGACCCCCAGCCACAGCACCGGACGGGACGCGCCCGCGGGCTGCCACTGCTCCTCCAGCGCCTGCTTGATCTGCGCGCCGGTGTAGGACTTGGTGACCACGTCGTTGGCGAACGGCTGGACGGCGAAGGCGTCGGCGTAGGTCACCGTGCCGTCGGTCCGGTAGAGCAGGTCGGCCCGCAGACCACCCGGGTTCATGAACGCGATCTGCGCCCCACCCCGGCCGGCGTCCTTGGTCCCGGCGAGCTGGACGTCGGCGATGAAGTTGCCCAGCGCCGACTCCTTGCCCCGGTCCTCGTTGCCGTCGGTGTAGGCCCGCTTGACGTCCGCGGTGATCGCACCGAGCTTCTGCTTGCCCAGCTCGGCGGCCTTGACCTTGGCGGCGTCCACGATGCCGGCGACCGCCGGGTCCTGCGGGGCGCCGACCACGCCGACCAGCGCGGCGTCGGCGGCGGTCACCGAACCCGAGTTCGGGTCGTAGGTGAGGTTGACCTTGCCCAGCCGCAGGCCGTAGTCCTCGGCCTGGACCACCGGACGCAGCTTGTCCGACCCCGGCACCGGCAGCTTGAAGGCGTACGGCTGGTGGGTGTGACCGCTGAAGATGGCGTCGATGGTGGCGTCGACCCGGGTGAACTTGCCGAAGACCGGGTCGTTCGCCAGCGCCTCGGCGGAGGTGATGTTCTCCGTCGCGGCGCCCTCGTGCGCGAGCAGCACCACGACGTCGGCCTCGCCGTTGTCCGGGTTGCCGTCCTTGAGCTGGCCGGCGACCAGGTTGGCCTCGGCCACCGGGTCGCGGAAGGTCAGGCCGGCGATGCCGTCCGGGCTGACCAGCGACTTGGTCTGCTCGGTCACCACGCCGACGAAGCCGACCCGGACCCCGCCGACCGTGCTGACCGAGTACGCCGGCAGCGCCCGGGTGGTGTCCCGGTACACGTTGGCGCCCAGGTACGGGAAGTCGGCCCGGTCGGACACCCGGCCGGTGAGGTCGGCGGCGCCCTTGTCGAACTCGTGGTTGCCCACCGCCGAGGCGACCAGGCCGGTCGCGTTCAGCGCGTCGATGGTCGGGTTGTCCCCGTCGATCGCCGAGATGAACGTGGACGCGCCGATGTTGTCGCCGGCCGAGACGAACGCGGTGTTCGGGTTCTGCGCCCGCAGCTGGCCGACCAGGCCGGCGAGCTGGGCGGCGCCGCCGGCGGGCTGACCACCGACGGTGGCGGGGGACTCCAGCCGGCCGTGGAAGTCGTTGATGCCCAGCAGTTGGAGGTTGACCGGCTTGGCGCTGGTGCTGAGGCCCACCACGACCGGGTTGTGGTCGCTGGCCCGGTACGGGTTCGGGTCGTAGAAGGCGGCCAGCCCGTCGTACTGGAAGGCGAACGACTCGACGGCGTTGATCTGCCACACGTCGACGCCGGTGACCCGCGAGGCCAGCGACGGCGAGGCGAGGGCGTGGTCGAGCGAGCCGGACTCGCCACCGAAGACGTAGGTGGCCTTGCCGGTGTCGTTCAGGTCCTTGTACTGCTTGTCGTAGAGGACCCGCATCGGGTCCTCCTGGGTGTACGCGTTGAAGTCACCCAGCAGCAGCACGTCCTCGGTGCCGCTGTCGGCCTTGACCCGGTCGACGAAGGCGGTCAGCGCCGTGGCCTGCCGGACCCGGTCGCCGTTCCAGGAGCCCTGACCGTCTCCGGTGTCGGCGTTGTCGCCGGTGCCGGTGCCGCTCTTGGACTTGAGGTGGTTGACCACCACGGTGAAGGTGAGCTTGCCCGTGGTGAACGTCTGCGCGATCGGCTCGCGGGCGTTGAACCAGACGCTCTCGTCGTTGACCGACCGCGACGGGCCCTTCGGGGCGACCTTGGCCGGCTTGAAGATGATCGCCGTGGTGATGAAGTCCTGCTCGGCCGGGCCGGGCAGCTCCGCCGGGGTGCGGACGTAGTCCCAGGTCCCCGCGCCGTCCTTGGCGTTGAGCGCGGTGACCAGGCGCTTCAGTGCCTGCTGCGGGTCGCTCGCGTTGAACCGGACCGAGTTCTCGATCTCCTCGAGACCCACCACGTCGGCGCCCAGCGCGCTGATCGCCGCGACGATCTTCGCCTCCTGCTTGGCCAGCCCGGCCTCGTTCGCCGCGCCGCGGGCGTCGCCACCGAAGTGGACGAAGTAGTTGAGCACGTTGAAGCTGGCCACCCGGATGTCGCCGCCGACGTTCGCCGGCGCCGCGGTCCGCGGGTTGGTGGCCTTGAAGGTGGTCCGGCCGACCGTCGGGGTGTCCGCGCTGACCGGGGTGGTGGGCTGCAGCCGCCACTCGCTGAAACCGTACGAGAGCACGACCGGCCCGAACGCCTCGACCGAGTCGCCGACCCGCAGCGGGTTCTCCCGGGACAGGTACGGCGGCAGCAGCCCGGCGGTGGACAGGTTGGTGGTCTTGCCGTCGTCGAGCAGGATCCGGCGGAGCTTGTTGTCGGCGATCACCTGCTTGGCCGCGTCCGAGCCGGGCCGGGCCAGGTCGGTCGCGTTGGGGGCCGGACGGTCACCGGCGGCGAGCACCACCTCGCCGTACCGGTTGGTGTTGTACACCTCGGAGACGGTGTGCTGCCCGAGCGGCGCCACCAGCATCGACTCGACCGACTCGCGGGCGTCCTCGGACAGCGGCAGGCCGACCGGGACCGGGGCCGGCAGGGTCGCGTCGTGCGCGCAGATCTGCACGTCGGTCTTGGCGGCGATGCTGAGTTGGGTGAGGCCGTTGTACTCGTTCGGGGTGCCGCTGACCCGGACCCGGTCGCCGACCGCGACCGACGGGTGGTTCGCGGTGTTCGTGGTGAGGTAGACGAAGATGCCGTCGGAGGCGGTGCCGGCGGCCACCGGACGGTCGCCACCGCTGCCGGCGGTCTGCACGTACACGCCGTTGTAGCCACCGGTGCGGTGGTCGGCGGTCACGATGCCCTCGACGGTGACCCGGCTGTTCGGCAGCGGCGTCGCGCCGCCGGTGCCCTGCACCTCGGCGATGGTGCGGTCGACGGTCACGGTGCAGCCGACCGGCTCCGGCTCGGGGTCCGGATCGGGCTCGGCGCTGCCGTTGCGGACGCCGAAGGTGTGCGGCGCCGGGGCGGTCCACTTGCCGCCGATCTTCTGCAGCGAGTGGCCGACCGGGGTGGTGGTGGTCTCCGTGACCCCGATGTCCGTGCCGGTGATCCCGTTGGCCGGGCCGCCGACCGCGGTGAACGTCCCCTCGTAGGTGAGGAACTCGGCCACCGACCCGGTGGGGGAGACCAGCGCGACGCCGTCGGGGGAGCCGTTCTGGATGCCGTCGGTCGGGTAGTTGGCGACGACCACGCCGGCGGCCGGCACCCGGCCGGTCAGGGTCCGGGTGTTGTACGCCGCGCCGTTCGCTCCGTTGTAGAGGACGATCTGCCAGCCGGTCAGGTCGAAGTCGACCGGCGCCTCGATCTCGATCGCCTCGCCGGTGTCGGTACCGGCGTTGTCGTAGTGGATCTCACTGATGGCGGGGAGCGTGTCCGTGGGTTCGGCGTACGCCGTGGCGCCGCTGGTCAGGGCGAGCAGGCCGCTGGTGAGCAGCGCACCCGCCACGGTCAGTGATCTTCTGGTTCTGTGCATGAAGCTCGGCCTCCGAGGGGGTTCGACCGCTGGAGGATAAGCGAGCACGGTGGCCGCGGGTGAGCCGTCGGATGTACGGAAAGGAATGGTCGACCGGACAACCGGCGACGCTGATCGACGTGGCGTGCCCGGCGTCGACCTGCCGCTTCGCGGTGTCGGTGGGCGCGCGACCGGCTGCCGGAGCGCCCCGGCGGACGTTTTCGATCACGAAACGTGACCGGGCCCGGGCCCCGCCGCCGGCTGCGGCGTGGCCCGGACCGGACCGGTCGAGGGATCAGCTGATGAACCTGAAGTAGGCCCGGTGCTGGTAGCCGTTGTCGAGGGTGAGGACGAACTCGCGGCAGGTGCCGGCCCAGGCGGGGTCGGTCTTCCACGGGTAGTTGTACTGGCCGGTGGCGCTGGCGCTCATGGCCGAGCCGCCGGGGTTGCTGGCGGCGACCGGAGTCGGCCGCGGGGTGGTGGAGCCGTCGGGGTTGACGGTGCGCAGGGTGTCGCAGTCGACCAGGCGGGAGTAGGGCGAGTTGCTGGCGAGGATGTC
>NZ_JBFAID010000070.1:0-28849 GCF_040654475.1 Micromonospora sp. NPDC050686 | reverse complement strand
CGTGGCCTCCATGGTCATCGTTGCTTCGCAACGTCGATCATGGACACCCTCGCTTCTATTCGCTGCCCCGTACCCCTTGGAATAGATCGTCTAGGTGAGGTGCCCGGCCGGTGTCGCGCCGCTTTCCGCCGCGGCCGGTCAGCGTCCTGTCACCGGGCACGCAGCGGATTGCCAGGTGGAGGTGCTGCACTGGGCGGACGCCGAGGGAGAGGAACCGAGATGCGCTGGTTCAACCGGCGGTCCCGCGCCGACGATTCGACGATCCCGACGAAGCTCGACCGGGAGGCCAACCGGGACGACCTCGCCGCGCTGGCGGACTTCGTGTCCAGCCGGCAGGGAGTGGAGTTCTACCTGGAGCCCGAGACGACCGCCACGGACACCACCGTGGTCGCCATCGCGCACGACGGCGAGTGGATCCGCCGCCGCACCGGCTCCCCGCGTACCGCGGCGAAGCTCGCCCACCGGCACGCCGTGCCGCTCTACGAGGCGGCGCGCACCGGCTACCCGGAGCGGATGCGGGCCTGGAACCGCGCGCACCCGGAGCGGCGCGCCCGCTGACCCCGTCGCCGACGGGGGCGGCTCAACCGGTGACGGCGCGCGCCACGGCGTAGCCGAGGGAGGCCCCGCCCAGGCCGGCGACCACGCTGGCCAGGACGTTGGCCAGGGCGTGCCAGCGGGCGCCCCGCCGGGCCAGCCGCAGCGTCTCGTAGCTGAGGGTGGACCAGGTGGTCAGCGCGCCGCAGAAGCCGGTGCCGACCAGGGCGGTCACCGCCGGTCCGGCCGGTACGGCGGCGACCGCGCCGAGCAGCAGCGAACCGGCCACGTTGACGGTCAGCGTGCCCCACGGGAACGGCGAGTCGTGCCGGGCCTGCACGGCCCGGTCGGCCAGGTACCGCAGCGGGGCGCCCAGCGCCGCCCCGATCATGATCAGCAGGACGGTCATCCGGCCGCCCGCCGGGCCCGGGCCAGCAGGCCGGCGGTGGCCGCGTCGCCGGCCCAGACGGCGAGCAGCGCCCCGACCAGGGTGGCCGCCAGGTACCCCAGCGCGACGCCCGGTGCGCCCGCCGCCACCACCCGCTGGATGTCGACCACGTAGGCGGAGAAGGTGGTGAAGCCGCCGAGCACCCCGACGCCGAGGAACGGCCGGACCAGCGGCCCGGCCGGGCGGGCGGTGATCAGCGCCATCAGCACCCCGATCAGCAGGCAGCCGGCCAGGTTGACGCCGAAGGTGGCCCACGGGAAGCCGGCCAGGCCGGGCGGGAACGCGGCCTGGAGCCCGGCCCGGGCCAGCGCGCCGAGCACTCCGCCGGCGGCGATCACGCCGAGCACCACCGCCGGGTGCGCGCGCAGCTCGCCCCGGTCGGCGGGTACGTGCAGGTCGACGTCGGGATCGACGCGGAACTCGGGTGATGTCACGCTGCCTCCCACCAGGACGGGATCACTGGCAGGGACCGTTGGCGAGCCGATCGCGGTTCTCCCGGCGCGGGCCGGGACGGCGGGCCCCACCGCCGTGCTCGGGGCGAGCATACGCGGGCCCGGGCGGCGCCGCGCCGGGTCCGGGCGGCCGGCGTCCATGATCACGCTCGACCCCGGAAACAGTGGCCTCCGGCTCGGCGGGAGGCCACTGTTTCCCTGACCGAGCGCATCGTCGGCCCGACCCCGTTGACCTGGCAGGACGAGCCGTACGAGCGTACGGTGTGCGGGATCATCCGGCGTGCCGCCGCGTCGGGGCCGTCGCGCAGGAGGCAACCGTGCAGGACCGCACCCCTCGTCCCGAGGAACTGGAGCCCGTCGAACGGGCGAGCGTGGACGAACTCCGGCAGGTGCAGCGGGAGCGGCTGCGGTGGTCGCTGCGGCACGCGTACGACAACGTGCCGCACTACCGGCGGGCCTTCGACGCCGCCGGGGTCCACCCCGAGGACTGCCGGGAGCTGGCCGACCTGGCCCGCTTCCCGTTCACCGGCAAGGCCGAGCTGCGGGAGAACTACCCGTTCGGCATGTTCGCCGTCCCCCGGGAGCGGGTCGCCCGGCTGCACGCCTCGTCGGGCACCACCGGCCGGCCCACCGTGGTCGGCTACACCCGGGAGGACCTGCGCACCTGGGCCCGGCTGATGGCCCGCTCGATCCGCGCCTCCGGTGGCCGCCCCGGCGACCGGGTGCACGTCGCCTACGGCTACGGCCTGTTCACCGGCGGCCTCGGCGCCCACTACGGCGCCGAGGAACTGGGCTGCACCGTCATCCCGGTCTCCGGCGGGATGACCGAGCGGCAGGTGCTGCTGATCCGCGACTTCGCACCCGAGGTCATCATGGTGACGCCCAGCTACATGCTCGCCATCGTCGACGAGATGGAACGCCAGGGCGTGGACCCGCGCACCACCTCGCTCAAGGTGGGCATCTTCGGCGCCGAGCCGTGGACCGAGGACATGCGCCGGGAGATGGAGCGGCGGCTGGACATGCACGCCGTCGACATCTACGGGCTCTCCGAGGTGATGGGCCCCGGCGTGGCCGTCGAGTGCGTGGAGAGCAAGGACGGCCTGCACGTCTGGGAGGACCACTTCTATCCGGAGATCATCGACCCGGTGACCGGGGCGGTGCTGCCCGACGGGGAGCAGGGGGAACTGGTGCTCACCTCGCTCACCAAGGAGGCGATGCCGGTAATCCGCTACCGCACCCGGGACCTGACCCGCCTGCTGCCCGGCACGGCCCGCCCGATGCGCCGGATCGAGAAGATCACCGGTCGTACCGACGACATGATGATCGTGCGCGGGGTCAACGTCTTCCCCACCCAGATCGAGGAGCTGATCCTGCGGATGCCCGCGCTGTCCCCACACTTCCAGTGCGTACTGGACCGGCAGGGCCGGATGGACGGCCTGACCGTCCGGGTCGAGCGCCGGGCAGGGGTGCCCGTCGAGACCGCGGAGCGGGCCGGCCGGGCCCTGGTCGAGCAGGTGAAGAACACCATCGGCGTGAGCGTCGCGGTCGACGTGATCGCCCCGGACGGGGTGGAACGCTCGATGGGCAAGATGCGCCGCATCGTCGACAACCGGCGGGAGGGCTGAGATGGGCGGGGACGACCGGACCGCCGCGCACGACATGTTCGACGCCGACGTGGCGTCCAAGGGGCTTGGCATCGAGCTGGTCTCGGCCGGCGACGGGGCCGCCGTCGCCCGGATGCGGGTGACGGCGGCGATGCTCAACGGGCACGCCATCGGGCACGGCGGGTTCGTCTTCCTGCTGGCCGACACCGCGTTCGCGCTCGCCTGCAACAGCCACGGCCCGGTCACCGTCGCCGCCGGCGGCGAGATCAACTTCCTGCGCCCGGTGCGCGAGGGCGACCTGCTGGCGGCCCACGCCACCGAGCGCACCCGCTACGGCCGTAGCGGCATCTACGACGTCACCGTCCGGCGCGGCGACGAGGTGGTCGCCGAGTTCCGCGGCCGCAGCCGCACCCTGGACCGCGACGCCTGACCTCGGGTACGCCCGGCGCGGCGGTCAGGCCGCGGCCCGGGCGGCGGGCGGCACCCGGCGGCCGTCACCCGGGCGGCGGACGGGCCCGACCGGCCGCGGGACCGCGCCGGCGGGGTCGGTGCCGCCGTCGACGGGCCGGCCACCGGGCGAGGGTCTCTTCCGGAACCGGTAGGACGTCACCGGGCCCGCGTCGGGCCGCACCCCCCGGTCGGCCACCGGCGCGACCGATACCGGCCCGGCCGGCACCGCGGCATCCCCACGAGGCGGGGCCGCCGGCGCCGCCGGTCGCATCCACCGGTCAATCGCCGGGCCGGCCAGCGCCGGCGCATCCGCCGGCAGCGCGGCGGCACCGCCCCGAGGTCCGTCCGCCCGCAGCGCGGCGGCACCGCCCCGAGGCCCGTCCGCCCGCAGCGCGGCGACCCCGCCCCGAGGCCTGTCCGCCCGCAGCGCGGCGACCCCGCCCCGAGATCCGTCCGCCGGCACCGCAGCGAGGCTGTCCCGCGGCGCCGCCGTTCGGGCTGGTCGGGCGTCGGGGCGCCGCCGGGGTTCGGCCGGCCCGGCCGGACGGACCGCCGGGGCGGCGGGACGAGCGTCCCGCGCGGCGGTGACCTCGGGTCGCGCGGCGGCGCACAGACCCGCCGGCTCCCGCACCGGGGACGCGGCGGCCGGTCGCGGGTGCGCCCGCCGGGCCAGCTCCGCCCGCGCGGCGCGGGGTAGCCGGCCGTGGGCGACGCGGGCGAGCAGCGGCTCGGTGAGCCGGTACCCGCCGCGCTCCGCGCGCCGCAGCAGCCCCGCCCCCACCAGGTGACGCAGGGCCCTACCGGCCCGACCCGACGTCCAGTCGAGCAGCCGTTCCAGGGCGGCGGCGGTGATTCCGGCGCCGAGTGCCGCCGCGGCGGCCAGCGCCGCCCGCTGCTCGCCGTCCAACCGGTCCAGCCGGGCGTCGGCGAGCCGGCGGATCGGGTCGGGCACCGCCGCCCCCGGCGCGCCCCCGTCGTCGAGCGCCCGCACGTACGCCGCCGCCGTCCCGGGGTTGCCGGCGACCAGGGGCAGCAGGGTGCGGGCCACCGCCGCCGGCCGGCCGGCCCGGGCGAGCAGCTGGCGCAGCAGGCGGCCGGTGTCGACGGCGCCCAGCGTCCGCAGCGGTACCCGCCGGACCCGGTCACCGTCGGGCAGCGGGTCGGCCCGGCCCGGCCCGTGCGTGGTGACCACCGCCAGCGGCAGCCCGCGCAGGGTGGCCTCGGCGAGCAGGACCCGCAGGAACCGGCCCAGCGGGGTGGCCGCCCGGTCCAGGTCGTCCACCGCCACCACCACCGGCTGCTTGGCCGCCGCCGCCAGCAGCACCTGCCGCCAGGCCTCGGCCCCGCGCGCCGGGTCGCCGGCGCCGGCCAGCAGATCGGTCAGGGCGGACACCGTGGGGTCGGCCAGCGCCGGTGGCAGCGGGCCGGCCAGCGTGCCGGCGAGCCGCCGGCGCACGGCCGGCGCGGCGTCGTGGTCGCGGATCCCGGCGAACCGGCGGACCATGTCCGCGAGCGGCGCCAGGACCCCTTCCGGGTACGGCGGGCAGTGCGCCACGCACCAGCGGACCGGCACGCCGTCCACCGTCGACAGGGTACGGACCAGTTCGTGCAACACGCGGCTACGCCCGCTGCCGGGCGGCCCGACCAGCGCCACCCAGCGCGGCCGGCGCTGCCGTAGGGCCCGGGCGATCTCGTCGCCCGCGGTGGCCAGCTCGCGCCGCCGCCCGACCAGCGGGCCGGGGTGCTCGGTGGGACGGGTCGGCAGCGCCGCGACGGCCCGCCAGACGTCCAGCGGCAGCGCCCTGCCGGCGACCGGTATCGACGCCAGCGGCCGCTGCTCGATCAGGCCGACGGTGGTCCGGTGGGTGGCCGCGCAGAGCGCCACCGCGCCGGGCGGCGCGTACTCCTGCAGGCGGGCCGCGGTGGTGATCACCGCGCCGCTGGCGACGCCGTGCGCGCCGTCGCGGGTGGCCGGGACGTCCACCAGCACCTCGCCGGTGGCGACCCCGACCCGGATCCGGACCGCCATCCCACCGGCCAGCGGGCGCCGGTCCAGCACCCGTTGGATCTCCAGCCCGGCCCGCACCGCCCGGTACGCGTCGAACCCGTCGGAGTCCCCGGCGCCGAAGAGCGCCATCACGGCGTCCCCGACGTACTTCTCGACCGTGCCGCCCCACCGGCGCAGCACCCCGGCGACCGTGTCGAAGTAGTCCCGTTGCAGGGCCCGGACGTCCTCCGGGTCCAACCGCTCGACCAGGCCGGTCGAGCCGACGATGTCGGCGAAGAGCACGCTGACCGTGCGCCGTTCCTCCGGCACCGGCCAGCGCGTCGTGATCTCCGGCTCCTGGCCGGTCGCGAGTGTGGACACTGGCATCCCACCTGCCTAACCCCCCTGGTGGCTGATGACCTCTGGAGACTCCCACCACCGGGCCGACGGTGGATCTGCAGAACGACGTATGTCGGCCACCCGCAACCGTTCAGTCGCAATGTCGACGCGAGAGGTACCTCAGGGCCGGGAAGGCAGTAGAGAGGCACCGGAGACTGTGACTAGGCTGCCTGCCATGGCCAGCGACGTGGACAGCCCGCCCCTCGTCGGCCGGGCCGACCGGGTGGCGACGCTGCGGTCCGCGCTGCTCGACGACGTCCCACCCGGGCACACCGCGGCCGTCTTCCTCACCGGCGAGAGCGGGGTGGGCAAGTCCCGCCTGCTGCGCGAGGTGGGCGAGGGGCTGCGCGCGGCGGGCGCGCTGGTGCTCACCGGGTCCTGCCTGGACATCGGCGACGCCTCGCCGCTGCACCCGCTGCGCCAGGCGCTGCGGCGCTTCGACGCGGAGCTGGCCGCCACCCAGGCCCGTACGTCGTCCACGGTGCGCGGCCTGCTGCAGGTGTTCACCGAGGAGAGCACCGGCCCGGACGGCGCCGGCGCGCTGCTGGAACGGGTGTCGCGCGGGCTGAGCCTGATCGCCGAGGGCCGCCCGCTGGTGCTCGTCCTGGACGACCTGCAGTGGGTCGACCGGAGCACCCGCCAGCTACTGCTCTATCTGCTCGCCGGCCTCGGCGACCTGCAACTGTCGGTGCTCGCCGCGGTGCGGACCGAGTCGTTGCAGGGCGCCCACCCGCTGCGCCGGGTGCTGACCGAGCTGCGCCGGCTCCGGTCGGTGCGGGTGCTCGACCTGGCGCCGCTGGACCGCGCCGACACCGACCGGCTCGCCACCGCCATCGTCGGCCGGCCGCTGGCCCCGGAGGCGGCGGAGCTGATCTGGCGGCGCAGCGGGGGCAACCCGTTCGTCGTCGAGGAACTCGCCCGGGACGTGCGCGAGGGCCGGGCCGGACTCTCCGACACCCTGCGGGAGATCTTCCTGGCCCGGGTGGAGGCCCTGCCGGAGCCGGCGCACGCGGTGATGCACGCCGTCGCCGCCGGGGTGGAACCGGTCGAGCACTGGCTGCTGGCCCGGGCGGTGCGACTGCCCGAGGAGGAGCTGATCGAGGCGGTCCGCTCGGCCGTCGCCCATCGGCTGCTGGAAGGCGCCGACGACGGCTACCGGCTGCGGCACCGGCTGGTCGCCGAGGTGCTCGCCGACGAGCTGCTGCCGGCCGAACGCGCCGCCCTGCACCGCCGGTACGCCGAGGCGCTCACCTCGGCGCCGGCCGAGCTGCACCAGGCCCGGCTGGCGCACCACTGGCGGCTGGCCGGCGAACCGGCCCGCGCCCTGCCCGCCGCGATCGCCGCCGCCCGGGAGGCCGAGCGGCTGCACGGCTTCGCCGAGGCGCACCGGCACTGGTCGACCGCCCGGGAGCTGACCGCCGCGGTGACCGGCCCGGCGTCCGAGGTGGACGGTGTCGAGCTGCTGGAGCGGGCCGCCGAGACGGCCCACCAGTGCGGGGAGCACGCCCGGGCGCTGGAGCTGCTGGAGGAGCTGGCGCGGATGCCGGGCGCGCCGACCACCTGCGCCCTGCACATCCGCCGGGCCCGCTACCTGGCCGCCGCCGGCCGGTCCGCGCCCGCCGAGGCGGAGTACCGGCTGGCCCTCGCGGCGGCCGACTGCACCGCCCGGGAACGGGTCACCGCCGCCGCCCACCTGGCCGAGTTGCTGCTGCACCTCGGCCGGTACGCCGACGCCGGCGAGCAGGCCCGGGAGGCGCTGGAGCTGGCCGCCGGCGCCGAGGGCTGCGCCTCCGAGGTGGTGCTGGCCAGCGCCGCGCTGGGCTTCAGCCAGGCGTACCTGGAGGATCCCGACGGCGGGCTGGCCGTCGTGCGGGAGGCGCTGGAGGTCGCCGAGTCCTCCGGCCGGCCGGAGGACGTGGCCTGCGCGTACCTGCACCTGGCGGAGCTGCTGACCGGGCCGCTGAACATCCTCGAGGAGGGGGTGGTGGTGGCCCGGCGCGGCGCCGAACGGGTCGCCGAGCTGGGGCTGGGCCGCACCTACGAGACCCGGCTGCTGGCCATCGCCACCAACGGGCTGTTCCGGGTCGGGCAGTGGGCCGAGGCGGAGAAGGTGGTCGCCGCGGCGCTGCGGCACCGGCCGTCCGGCGCCGACGCGGTGGAGCTGCTGCTCGCCCGCTGCCGGCTCTCCGTCGGCTACGGCGACATCGAGGCGTCCGACCGGGACCTGGACGCGGTGGCGACCATGCTCGCCGGCGGCGGTGCCCGGCACGTGCTGCCCATGCTGATCCTGCGGGCCGGACTGGCCATGTGGGAGGGGCGGCACGACCTGGCCCGGCAGGCGGTGCAGCGGGGCCTCACCGAGAGCCGCTCCGACGACGTCATCGTGCTGGCCACGCTGGCCTGGCACGGCTTGCGGGCGGAGGCGGAGGCGCACGCCAGCCGCACCGTCGCGGTCGACGAACGGGCGGTACGCCGGCTGCGCGAGGTGGCCGACCGGGTCGCCGGCAAGAGCGAGCGGGCCGCCCGTCCGGTGCGCTACGTGGTGGACGGCTTCCTGGCGCTGTGCGAGGCGGAGGTGAGCCGGCTCGACGGCCGGGGCGACCCGGAGCTGTGGGGCCGCTCGGTCGCCGAGTGGGACCGCCGACAGCACCCGTACCCGGCGGCGTACTCACGGCTGCGGCAGGCCGAGGCGCTGCTGGCCCGGCGCAGCCGGGTGGCGACCGCGGGCAAGCTGCTGCGGCAGGCGTACCGGATGGCGCAGGCGCTCGGGGCGGAGCCGCTCAGCTCGGAGATCCGTACCCTGGCCGGCCGGGCCCGGGTGACGCTGGAGGAGCGGCCCGCCGAGCGCCCACCCGCCGCGCCCCGCCCGAGATCGGCTCCCGCCCAGCCGGCCGGCGACGAGCTGGCCCCGCTGACCGCCCGGGAGCGGGAGGTGCTCGCCGCGGTCGCCGAGGGCCTGACCAACCGGGAGATCGGGCAGCGGTTGTTCATCAGCGAGCGGACCATCGGCGTGCACGTGTCGCACATCTTCGACAAGCTCCAGGTGCGTACCCGGGTGCAGGCCAGCGCGATCTTCCTGCGCAACGGGTCGGATTGACGACTACGTCGGCTCGGTCACGCCCAATACGTCGATCTACTGATTCGCCGGCCCGCCGCCGGCTGGCAGGCTGTCCCCAGTTGCCGGGCGGCACGGGGGTGCCTCGGACACTGTGGAGGTTGTCATGGGCGAACCGGTGGTTGTCATGGACGAACCGGTGTGGGGTCCAATCCAGCAGGACATCGTCGGGTTGCTCGCCGAGCATCCGGCGGACGTGCCGGCGGTGGTCGACCACCTGACCAAGCTCCAGGACATGCTGGTCCGGCTGCCGCCGCTGGAGCGCAGCTGCCCGTTGGCCGACTTCAACCAGCTCTACCTGGTCATCACCAGCACTGTCCTGGACGGCCTGTACGACGACCGGTTCGCCGACCCGGTCTTCCTGGCCAGGCTGGACGTCGAGTTCGCGGCCCGCTACTTCGACGCGCTGCGCTACTGGACCGAGTCCAGCCCGAACACCCCGCGGGCGTGGTCCTGCCTGTTCAAGCGGATGCGCGGGCCGGACGCCCGGCCGCTGCCGTCGGCCGCCGCGGGGGTCAACGCGCACATCAACTTCGACCTGCCGTTCGCGCTGGTCACCACGTTCGACAGCCTCGAGTCCGAGCCGGTCGACGACAGCGACCAGCACCACGACTATCTCGAAATCAACCGGATCTTCGCGGAGCGGATCCCGGAGCTGCGCCGGGGCTACCTGGACAACTGGCAGCTCATGATCGACATGCTGAACGGCGACATCGACGACTGGTACCAGGGCGAACTGGTGGAGTACACCCGGAACGTGGCCTGGCGCAACGCGCAGAAGATCTGGCGGTGCCGGCACGATCCGCACGCCCGCGAGTGTGAGCGTACGCGGCTGGACGACAACGCCGCGGCGCTCGGCCGGCTGCTGCTCTCGCCCCTCGGGGCGTTCCTGCAGTAGCCGGGACGGGGGGTCCCCGCGCTCCGGGAGTCCGGGGCGCGGGGACGCGTCCCGGGAGCACCGCGCCGGCCGGTGTGTCGCCCGGCCCGCACCGGGTACGCCCCGGACATGCCCGTGCATCGCAGCGCGTTCCGTTTCGATCCGCCGTTCCGGGTGCCGCTGGCCCTGCTCGGGGTCCGGCCGGAGACCTGCTGGGTGATGGTCGACGACGACACCCTCGAGATCCGGTTCGGGCCGTGGCGGCTGCGCACCCCGCGCGGCAACGTGGCCGGGGCGGAGCCGACCGGACCGTACCGGTGGTGGCGGGCGATCGGGCCGCACCTGTCGCTCGCCGACGCCGGGGTCACGTTCGGCAGCAGCACCGGGGCCGGGGTGTGCATCCGGTTCGTCACCCCGGTGCCGGCCCTCGCCCCGGGTGGCCGGCCCCGTCATCCGGCCGCCACGGTCACCGTCGCCGATCCCGACGCGCTCTGCCGGGCCCTCACCGGCTGAGCGTCCCGCCCGCGCCGGCACCGCCCGCGCCGTCCGCCCTCCCGCGCCGACCGGCCGGCGCCGCGCGGTCGGTCCCGCCCGCTTCGCCGGTTCCGCCGGGCTGCGCCGGGGAGACCGCCTACCGTCGGTTCAGGGCGGGAGGTGGGACACGGGCATGGCAGACCGGCGGGACGAAGCGCGGCCCCGACGCAACCGGCGGCGCACCACGGCCCCGGCTGGCCCGGGACGGGCGCTGCGGGCCGCCCGCGACCCCGGGCACGGCGAACGCGCGAGCCGGGACCCGCACACGGTGCCGGCGTGCGTGGATTCCCCGACCCGCCCGGCCGAGCCGGCGAGCGCGTTCTCCCGCTGGCTGTTCCAGCACCAGGTGCAGCCGGTCGGCCCGGAGACCCGCGAGCACCAGGCCGCGGCGCATCCCTGGTGGCAGGTGATGTGCCTGACCGGGGTCGACTACTTCTCCACGCTGTCCTACCTGCCGGCGATCGCCGCGGTGGCCGCCGGCGCGCTCTCCCCGCTGGCGACCCTGCTGATCGTCGCGCTGACCCTGTTCGGGATGCTGCCGATGTACCGCCGGGTGGCCCGGGAGAGCCCGCACGGGCAGGGCTCGGTGGCCATGCTGGAGCGGCTGCTGCCGTTCTGGCGGGGCAAGCTCTTCGTGCTGGTCCTGCTCGGCTTCGTGGCCACCTCGTGGATCATCACGATCACCCTGTCCGCGGCCGACGCCACCGTGCACCTGCTGGAGAACCCGCTGCTGCCGGCGTCCTTCCCGCACGGGGGCACCGCGCCGGTCGTGGTGACCGTGGTGCTGCTGCTCGTGCTGGGCGGGGTGTTCCTGCTGGGGTTCCGCGAGGCGGTCCAGGTCGCCATCCCGCTCGTCGCGGCCTTCCTCGCCCTGAACGCGGTGATCGTCGTGGTCGGCGTCGCCGAAATCGCCGCCGACCCGGCGGCGCTGGGCGGCTGGACCGACCGGTTGACCCAGGTCGGCGGCCCGACCGACATGCTGGCCACCAGCGTGCTCGCCTTCCCGCTGCTGGTGCTCGGCCTGTCCGGCTTCGAGACCGGGGTGAGCATGATGCCGCTGGTCAGGGGGGACGGGCCGGACGCCGAGCAGCGGCTGAGGGCGCGCATCCGCAACACCCGCAAGCTGCTCGCCGCCGCCGCCCTGATCATGTCGGTCTACCTGATCACCACCACCTTCGTCACCACCGTGCTGATCCCGCCCCGGGAGCTGGCACCCGGCGGGGCGGCCAACGGGCGGGCCCTGGCCTGGCTGGCGCACGAGCACCTGGGCGAGGGATTCGGCACCGGCTACGACATCAGCAGCATCCTGATCCTCTGGTTCGCCGGCGCCTCGGCCATGGCCGGTCTGATCAACATCGTGCCCCGCTACCTGCCGACGTACGGGATGGCGCCGGAGTGGGGTCGGGCGGTGCGTCCGGTGGTGCTCGTCTACACCCTGATCAGCATCGCGATCACCGTCGCGTTCCGGGCCGACGTCAACGCCCAGGCCGGGGCGTACGCGACCGGCATCCTGGCGATGATGGTCTCCGGCGCGATCGCGGTGACCATCTCGGCCTACCGGGCGCGGCGCCGGGGCGCCGGGGTGGGCTTCACGGTGCTCAGCGTGGTGCTGCTCTACGCGCTGGCCGAGAACGTGGTGGCGAAGCCGGACGGCATCGCCATCTCCGCGCTGTTCATCGCGGGCATCATCGTCGTCTCCCTGGTCTCCCGGGTGTCCCGCACCACCGAACTGCGGGCGGAACGGATCGAGTTCGACGAGCCGGCCCGGCGGTTCGTCGCCGAGTCGGTGGCCCACGACGGCCGGCTGCACCTGATCGCCAACAAGCGGCAGCGCGGCTCGGTCAAGGAGTACAAGCTCAAGGAGCGGGCGCAGCGCGGGATGAACCCGGTGCCGGGCGCCGCCGACGTGCTCTTCCTGGAGATCGACATCTCCGACCCGTCGCAGTTCAGCGAGGTGCTGCGGGTGCACGGGGTGGAGGCCGGCGGGTACCGGATCCTGCGGGCCAGCAGCCCGGCCGCCCCGAACGCGATCGCGGCGATCCTGCTCGCGCTGCGCGACGCCACCGGCGTGCGCCCGCACTGCCACTTCGAGTGGTCCGAGGGGAACCCGATCGCGCACCTGCTGCGCTACCTGATCCTGGGACGCGGGGACACCCCGCCGGTAGTCCGCGAGATCATCCGCAAGTCCGAGCCGGATCCCACCCGCCGCCCCGGCATCCACGTCGGCTGAGGTGCAAGGAGGGACCTCCGGTCAACGCATTCGGTAGAGGAGGGGCCCCTTGGCGCAGGTAGCCCATCCTCCTAGGAAGCCCTACGCGCGATGCGGTGCCACATCCCGCCCCGGGCCCGAGCCCCGAGCGCTGGCGGTGACCGCCTCCGGACACGGAACGGCCCGCGCCGCGGGGGAGCGGGGCGCGGGCCGACAGGGGCGTACGTCCTACTTCGACGGCTCGGGCAGCTTGCAGTCGACCTTGGGGTTGGCACCGATGTAATTCAGCGGACCGGCCACGATGGTGACCAGGATCGTGCCGGCCTCGGCGCAGTTGGCGTCGTCGTTGCTGCTGTAGTAACCGCGCTGCCCGGCGGCGATGGCACCGATGATCAGCCAGATGACGACGAGGACACCGAATATCGACGTACCGCGCATGGGTTGCCTCCACGGGGTTGTGGTGGATTCGAGGTGCAGGCGTTGTACCCAGACCCGACGCGCGCGCAAACGGTGATCGCAGTCGGACATGGATCGGCGGTGGGCGGTCCGCACCGCTACCCGGGAAACCCGGTTGTGGGCCGGTACGCGCCGGGAGAGGCTGAGCCGGATGACGCAGCAGGACGGCAAGCTCGCGACCGCCACCGCGCCGGTGGTCCCACCGATCGACGTGGCCCTGGTACGCCGGCTGATCGCCGCGCAGTTCCCGCACTGGGCGGGGCTCGACGTGCGGCGGGTGGAGTGGGACGGCTGGGACAACCGGACCTTCCACCTCGGCGACACCATGACCGTACGGCTGCCCAGCGCGCCCGGCTACGTGCCGCAGGTGGACAAGGAGCATCGCTGGCTGCCCCGGTTGGCGCCCCGGTTGCCGCTGGCCATTCCGGTGCCGCTCGGTCGGGGCGAGCCGGGCGAGGGCTACCCGTTCCCGTGGTCGGTGTACCGGTGGATCGAGGGGGAGACGGCGGTCGCCGACCGGATCGCCGACCCGGTGGTGTTCGCCACCGACCTCGCCGGCTTCCTCACCGCCCTGCACCGGCCGGAGCCGGCGGGCGGGCCACCCGCCGGGGGGCACAGCGCCTTCCGCGGCACGCCGCTGTCCACGTACGACGAGGAGACCCGGCGGGCCGTCGCGACGCTCGGCGACCGGATCCCGGTCGACGAGGTGACCGGCATCTGGGCCACGGCGCTCGGTTCCACCTGGACCGGCCCGCCGGTCTGGTTCCACGGCGACGTCGCCTTCGGCAACCTGCTGCTGCGGGAGGGGCGGCTGGCCGCGGTGATCGACTTCGGCTGCTGCGGGGTGGGCGACCCGGCCTGCGACCTGACGGTGGCCTGGACGCTGCTGTCCGGGAAGTCCCGGTCGGCCTTCCGGGCGGCGCTCGGGGTCGACGACGCCACCTGGGCGCGGGGTCGCGGCTGGGCGACGTGGAAGTCCCTCATCACGCTGGACGATCCGGACCCGTTCCGGGCTGCGGAGGCCCGATCGACGCTCGACGCGGTGTGCGCGGAGTACCGGCACGGGTGACGGCCCGGGCCGGTGGCGGGGAGTGCCACCGGCCCGGACCCGGCGGGCCGGCGCACGCCGGCCGCCGGGGAGTCGATCAGGCGTCGGTGCCCGCGCCGACCGCCGCCGGGAGCACCTGCTCGGCCTCGGCCGGGGCGCCGGCCAGCACCTTGGCCTGCTGCGGCCAGGTCGCCAGGCTCGCCGTCGCACGCAGGCCGGCGGCCCGGATGGTCTCCCGCAGCGCGGCCTCGTCGAGGTCCGCGAGCTGTCGGTAGGTGCGGATGCCGGCGGCCTGGAGGGCGCCCGCCATCTTCGGCCCGATGCCCTGGATCCGACGGAAGTCGTCGGCCGCCGGCTGCCCGCCGGCCGCGACGGGTGCCGGCGTCGGGGGCGCCGCCGGGTCGGTGGCCTCGGGCGCCGCGGCGCCGTCGGGGTCCGCGGCCAGCGCCGGAGTGGTCTCGACCAGGTCGGCGTCGCGGGTGGCGGCCCGCGGGGCCGGGACGACCGGCGGGCGGGCGGCGCTCGTCTCCTCGGCGGCCCCGGCGCCCGCGACCGGCGCGTCCTCGGCGGACCGCTGGCCCGGCAGGGACCGCGCGGTCACCGGCTCGTCCGTGACGACCGGCGCCGGGTCGGACGCGGCGGCCCGCGTGAGGTCGGACGCGGCGGCCCGCGTGAGGTCGGACGCGGCGGCCGGCGTCGGGTCGGACATGACCTCCGCGCCGGCGGGCGTGTCGTCCTGCGGCAGCGGGGTGGCGGGCGCGGCGGCGGCCGGCGTCGCCTCCCGCTCGGCCGGGACCGGCTCGGCGGTCACCGCGGCCGACGGCGCCTCGTCGATCGTGGCTTCGGCACGGCGCTGGTCGACGGTCGCCTCCGTCGGCGGGTGCGTCTCGGCGACCCCGGCGACCGGGTCACCCTCCACGACCGACTGCGTCGCTCTGGTGGCGGCCCGCCGGCCGCGCAGCACCCACCAGACCGCCAGAACCACCAGCAGGGCCAGGATCACGATCAGCCATTGCCCGTACGTCGACGGCACTCGAACCTCCATTTTTGTGTACGCGTGAAGATCTGAAAGGACCGGGGCAGCTTCGCACACGTGCAGCGTGGAGGACAGCGAGGTCGCCGGCGCGGGTATCTGATGGGACGGGCGGTGCCCGACAGTGGCGCGACGATGACCGAGCGTGCGGCGTGGACCGGTTCGACCACCCCTCAGCCGGCGGCGGCGCCCCGGCACTGCGGAAGGGCCTGCGCCTCGGTGGCGTCCCAGCGGTAGAAGCACCCGGCGACGGCGTCCCGAGGGGAGTGCCAGGTCGGCAGGTACGAGGTTGTGTGCGCGGAGAGCCGTTCGTTGACCTGGAGGTAGAGCGGGTGGTTGCGGGCGGCGGTCAGCTTGTCGGCGTCCACGTCCGTGGTCTCCATGAGGTGGACGAGCAGGTCGTGCAGGCAGTAGAGCGACCGGTGCCGGATGCCGGTCAGGGTGGGCAGTACGGTCGCGTCGGCCTCGGCGAATATCTGCGCGACCCGACCTTCGGCACCGGGGCTGATCCGGCTGACGACCAGCAGACGACTCATGGGGGTACCCCTCTCGGCGGTAGGTGTCGCCCGAAACCACGAGGCACACCTGGATGGCCAGCGTGCCGGCCGGACTGTCATCCGGTCGTCACGTGCCCCGGCGGGACGGTGACGCGGTGTCGGCCGGTGCGCCGGTGGGCAGGCCGCCGTTGCGGGTGGCCTCCCGGATCGGGCCGAGCGTCTCCTCGAGCAGGGCGGACATGGCGGCCGAGGGCTCCAGCCGCAGCTCCCGCAGCAGCAGGTCACGGTAGACGTAGAAGGCGTGCACGGCCTCGAAGGCGTTGCCCTCGGCGAGGTGGATCCGCACCACCAGCCGGTGCGGCGTCTCGCGTAGCGGCTCGGCGGCCATCGCCTCCAGGGCGGCCTGCAACGCCTCGCCGTGCCGCCCGGCGACGAGGTGGTTGCCGGCGATCTGCTCCAGCATGTGCAGGCGCAGCTGACGCAGGCGCTCCCGTTCCAGCAGGACCCAGTCGTCGTACCAGCCGGGGAGCAGGTCGTGCCGGCCGGCGTCGAGAGCGTCGGCCAGGGCGCGCGGGTTCTCGCCCTCGCGGATCCGGGCGGCGGAGAGGACCAGGTCGTCCACGTCGAGGCGGACCACCGGGTCCAGCCGTACGGTGTCGCCGGCGGCGGAGATCGGGCAGCAGGGATCCTGGCGCAGCCGCCACAGCGCGGTCCGCAGCGAGGCCAGGGCCCGTTCCTCCGCATTGTCCGGCCAGAGCAGGCCGGCCAGGTTGCTGCGGGTGGCGCCCGGCCGCAGGCCGATCAGCGCGATGACCCGTTGCAGGCCCCGGGGTACGGCGACGGGGACGGTCCCGCGCAGCAGCCGGAAGCCACCGAGCAGACGTAGGTGGACGGTGTCCTGGGGCGGGCCCTCGCCGGCAGGCAGGGTTGGATCAGCGGCCACCTGGCACCCCCCAGTACCGGAAGTGGAGTCCGGAATCGCCTGTGTCCCCCGGCCGGGCGCGTGACTGCGCTGTCGAAAGCCGTGCCACCGGAGGCGTCGCACCCGCCCCGGTCCACCGGGCTGACCGTGCTGAAGGTTATCAATCGTGGTTACTCTGAGTCAATAGACCGTCGCGATGGCGACTTTTCCGTCTCGGCGCACGGGTACCCGGTCTGAACTGCTAAAGAGCGTCGATGGGAGGCCGTGCCGGCCAGCGTGGACATAGCCTGCCCACAGCTTGCGTCAACGCAGCGTCACCGAGTAACGCGGGCCAGAGGCGGCCGGGATTGACGCTCCGTTGACGGCGGCGGCCGGATGCTGCCCCTCAGCCTGTCCCGGATGCTGCGCAACTCGCGCGGCGCCGGACACGCCGGAGGGGGAGAGTCTCGATGGACCGTAGGCCGATCGCCGGGCGGCAGCCGTGACCACCACCGCCCCCCGCGACGAGCAGCTCTGGTCGCGGTGCACGGGCTGCTCGTCCCTGCTGTACCGCAAGCGGCTGCGGCGCAACCTTGACGTCTGTCCGGAGTGCGGCACGCACGCCCGGCTGGGGGCCCCGGAGCGGCTGGCCCAGCTGGTGGACCCGGACTCGTTCCACGCCCTGCCGGACCGGGCGGTCACCGTCGACCCGATCGGCTTCGTCGACGTGCTGCCGTACCCGAACCGGCTCACCGCCGCCCGGGCCGGCACCGGCCTGGACGAGGCGGTGCTGTGCGGCGTCGCCCGCGTCGCCGGATATCCGCTGGTGCTGGCGGTGATGGACTTCCGGTTCCTCGGCGGCAGCCTGGGCTGCGCGGTGGGCGAGCTGATCACCTGCGCGGCGGAGCGGGCGCTGGCCGACCGGCTGCCGCTGGTGGTGGTGACCGCCTCCGGCGGCGCGCGGATGCAGGAGGGTGCGCTGTCGCTGATGCAGATGGCCACGGTCAGCCAGGCGATCGGCGTGCTGCGGGAGCACGGGCTGCTGACGGTCAGCGTGCTCACCGACCCCACGTACGGTGGGGTGGCCGCCTCCTTCGCCACCAACACCGACCTGGTGCTGGCCGAGAGCGGCGCCCGGATGGGCTTCGCCGGTCCCCGGGTGATCCGGCAGGTCACCGGGCGGCCCCTGCCGGAGGGTTTCCAGACCGCCGAGTTCCTGCTCCGCCACGGCCAGGTCGACCTGGTGGTGCCGCGGCGCGCGCTGCGCGGGCGGCTGGCGGCCGTGCTGGCCGCGGCCGCCGCCGGCCGGGACCGGTCCGCGGGGCCGGCGGCGTCGCCGTCCGCCGGGGCCCCACCGGGGTCGCCGCCAGGCGGGAGGCCACCGGCGACGGCCACCGGCCCGGCCGCGGCCGGCGAGGTCCCGGCCGACCGGCGCGGGCCCGACCCGGCCGACGCGTGGGACACCGTACGGGCGGCCCGGCATCCCGGCCGACCCACCACACTGGACTATCTGGACAGCGCGTTCGACGGGTTTCTCGAGCTGCACGGCGACCGGCTCGGCGCGGACTGCCCCGCCGTGGTCGGCGGCCTGGCCCGGCTGGCCGGACGGCCGGTGATGGTGATCGGCCACCAGAAGGGGCACACCACCGCCGAGCTGGTGGCCCGCAACTTCGGGATGGCCAGCCCGGCCGGGCACCGCAAGGCGCTGCGGCTGATGCGACTCGCCGCCCGGCTCGGCCTGCCGGTGGTGACCCTGGTGGACACCCCCGGCGCGGACCCGGGCGTGGGCGCGGAGGAGCACGGCCAGGCGGCGGCGATCGCCGAGAACATCCTGACCATGACGGCGCTGCCGACCCCGGTCGTCGCGGTCGTCACCGGCGAGGGCGGCAGCGGCGGCGCGCTGGCGCTGGCCGTGGCGGACCGGGTGCTGATGCTGCGCAACGCGGTCTACTCGGTGATCAGCCCGGAGGGCTGCGCGGCGATCCTCTGGCCGGACAGCGCCGCCGCCCCGCGGGCCGCCCGCGCCCTGCGGTTGACCGCACCGGACCTCTCCCGCCTCGGCGTGGTGGACCAGGTCGTCCCGGAACCGGCCGGTGGCGCCCACGCCGACCCCGGCGGGGCGGCGGACCTGCTGCGCCGGGCGGTGGCGGCGAACCTTGAGCCGCTGTGGGACACGCCGGTGGCCACCCTGGTGCGCCGCCGCCGGCAACGGTTCCGCCGGTTCGGCGCCGCGGGCGTCGGGTCGCCGGCGGTGACCCGGTGAGCGCCGGCCCGGGGGGCGCCGAGGAGGCAGTCCTGGCCGAACTGCACCGGCACGCCCGGCACCTGATCGACGAGCTGGCCGGGCCGGTGCGGCGGGTACGGCTGCGCAGCGGCCACACCGTGCTGGAGGTGGAGTGGCACGCCCCCGCCCCGGCGGTGCCGGCGCCCCGGGAGGCGGCGGAGGTGGCGGCGCCGGCCGGCGAGCCGGAGCCGGCGCGGGTGGTGGTGCGGGCGCCGATGGTCGGCACCTTCTACCGGGCGCCGGAACCGGGCGCGTCCCCGTTCGTCTCCGTCGGCGACCTGGTCCGGCCGGGGCAGGTGGTGGGTCTGGTCGAGGCGATGAAGCTGATGAACGAGGTGCCCGCCGACCGGGCCGGCCGGGTGGTCGAGGTGCTGGTCGAGGACGGCAAGCCGGTGGAGTACGACCAGCCGCTGCTCGTCCTGGAACCGGCCTGAGACGGCGGGTGGTGGCGCTATGTTCGAAAAGCTGCTGATCGCCAACCGGGGCGAGATCGCCCTGCGGGTGCTGCGGGCCTGCCGGGAGTTGGGCGTGCGCACGGTCGCCGTCTACTCCAGCGCGGACGCCGACTCGGCGGTGGTGCGGCTGGCCGACGAGGCGGTCCGGATCGGGCCGGCGGGCAGCCGGCAGAGCTACCTCAACGCCGCCGCGATCGTGGAGGCCGCCCGCCAGTGCGGGGCGCAGGCGGTGCACCCCGGCTACGGCTTCCTCTCCGAGGACGCCGACTTCGCCGAGATCTGCGCCGAGAACGGGCTGACCTTCGTCGGCCCGCCGCCCCAGGTGATGGCCGCGCTGGCCGACAAGGCCACGGCGCGGGCGCTGATGCGCCGGGCCGGCCTGCCGCTGCCACCGGGCAGCGTGCAGGCCGTTCCCACCGTCGAGCAGGCCGGCGCCGTGGCCGCCGAGATCGGCTACCCGGTCATCGTGAAGGCGGCGGCCGGCGGCGGCGGGCGTGGGATGACCGTGGTGCGCGACCCGGCCGACCTGCCCCGGGCGTACGCGCGGACCCGGGCCGCGGCGCAGGCGGTGTTCGGCGACGACCGGGTGTACGTCGAGCGGTACCTGGCCGCCGCCCGGCACGTCGAGGTGCAGGTGCTCTGCGACGGGCGGGGCAACGGTGTGCACCTGGGCACCCGGGACTGCTCGGTGCAGCGGCGGCACCAGAAGCTGGTCGAGGAGGCGCCCGCCCCGGCGCTGTCGCCGCAGCTGGAGCGGGAGATCACCACGGCCGCGCTGCGCGGCGCGCTGGCGGTCGGCTTCACCGGCGCCGGCACGGTGGAGTTCCTGGTCGACGGCGCCGGCGGCTTCCACTTCCTGGAGATCAACTGCCGGATCCAGGTGGAGCATCCGGTCACCGAGATGATCACCGGGGTCGACCTGGTGCACGAGCAGCTGTGGGTGGCCGCCGGGGAACCCCTGCGGCTGCGGCAGGCCGACGTACGCCCGCGCGGGGTGTCCGTCGAATGCCGGGTCAACACGGAGGACCCGGCGCGCGGCTTCGTGCCCACCCCCGGCCGGTTGGACCGGTTCGAGCCGCCCGGCGGGCCGTTCACCCGGGTGGACACCCACGGCCACGCCGGCTATCTGGTGTCCCCGCACTACGACTCGCTGCTGGCCAAGGTGGTGGCCTGGGCGCCGGACCGGGAGCTGGCCCTGGCCCGGCTGGACCGGGCCCTCGACGAGTTCGTGGTGGCCGGCCCGGGGGTGCGCACCACCATCCCGTTCGTCCGGCGGGTGCTCGCCGACCCCGCGTTCCGCGCCGCCCGGCACACCACCGCCCTGGTCGACCGGCTGCTCGCCGAGCCGGCCCCTGCCGCCCCGACGAAGACCGATCCGCCGGCCGCCGGCCCGACGAAGACCCAACCGCCGGCCGCCACGGCGCCGGCGACCGAACCACCGGCGGCCGGCCCGCCGCCCGCCCGGCCCGGCGGGGTGCCCGCCCCGCGCCCCGCCACCACCGCCGGTGCCCCCCGCTCGCCCCACATCTGAGGAGGACCCCCGATGACCGTCGCCGACAGCCGACCCCTGGCCACCGAGATAACCGACATCCTGGTCACGCACTGCGGCCTGGACGCCGACGCGGCCGCCCGCGCGCCCGCCGCGTCCCTGGCGGAGCTGGGCATGGACTCGCTGGCCCTGCTGGAACTGTCCGCCGTGGTCGCCGACCGGTGGCGGGTGAAGATCCCCGAGCAGGCCGCGGAGCTCAGCATCGCCGGCGTCGCCGACCTGGTCGCCCGCCGGACCGACCCGCCCGGGCACACCGAGAACAGCATCGTCGTCGATGCTCCGCTGGACCTGGTCTGGGACCTCACCAACGACGTCGAGAACTGGCCCCGGCTGTTCACCGAGTACGCCTCGGCGCAGGTGCTGCGCCGCGACGGCGACACCGTGCTGTTCCGGCTGACCATGCACCCGGACTCCAACGGGGTGTCCTGGAGCTGGGTCAGCGAACGCACCGCCGACCGGGCCACCCACCAGGTCCGGGCGCACCGGGTGGAGACCGGGCCGTTCGAGTACATGAACATCCACTGGCACTACGACACCGAACCCGGCGGCACCCGGATGACCTGGGTGCAGGACTTCGCGATGAAGCCGACCGCGCCGCTGGACAACGCGGGGATGACCGCGCGGATCAACGCCAACAGCAAGGTGCAGTTGGCCGTCATCAAGGAGCGCGTCGAGCGCGCCCACCGGGGAGGCGACAATGGGTGAGACCCTGCTCGGGCTGGTGGCCGCCCGGGACGTACCGGCGGACCGGCGGCGCGGCGGTGAGCTGCGGGTGCTGCTCGGCCCGAAGACCGTCGGCGCCACCTCGGGCTTCCTGGGCGTAGCCACGCTGGCGCCCGGGGAGCGGATCGCCGAGCACTACCACCCGTACAGCGAGGAGTTCCTCTACCTCAGCCGCGGCGCGATCACCGTCGACCTGGACGACGAGCCGGTGTCGCTGGCCGCCGGGGAGGCGCTCTTCGTGCCCCGCAACGTGCGGCACCGGCTGCGCAACACCGGCGACGAGCCGGCCGAGGTGGTCTTCCACCTCGGACCGCTGGCGCCCCGCCCGGAACTCGGGCACGTCGACACCGAACTGGTCGAGCAGCGGGGCGCGTCGTGAGCGCGAGGAGTGAGCCGCGTCTGCGAGCCCCGCAGCCGCGAATTGGGGTGGCGTCGTGAGCGCGAGGAGTGAGCCGGGTTTGCGAGCCCCGCAGTCGCGAAGTGGGGTGGCGTCGTGACCGGGCGCCGCACGGTGGTGACCGGCATCGGGGTGGTCGCCCCCGGCGGCGCCACCCGGGACCGGTTCTGGAAGACCGTCACCGAGGGACGCACGGCGACCCGGCGGATCAGCTTCTTCGACCCGTCGCCGTTCCGCTCCCAGATCGCCGCCGAGTGCGACTTCGACCCCGACGCCGCCGGGCTGACCCTCGCCGAACGGCAGCGCGCCGACCGGTACGTGCAGTTCGCGCTCGCCTGCGCCGGTGAAGCGCTCGCCGACAGCGGCCTGGCGTTGACCGACGCCGACCGGGAGCGGGCCGGGGTGGTGCTGGGCACCGCCGTCGGCGGCACCATGGCCCTGGAGCAGGAGTACATCCGGGTCAGCGACTCCGGCCGGCAGTGGCTGGTCGACCACCGCCTCGGCGGCCCGTACCTGTATCAGGCGCTGATGCCCAGCAGCCTGGCCGCCGACGTGGCCTGCCGGCACGGCCTGCACGGCCCGGCGCAGGTGATCTCCACCGGCTGCACCTCCGGCATCGACGCCATCGGGTACGCCCACCAACTGGTCGCCGACGGCGAGGCCGACGTCGTGCTCGCCGGGGCGGCCGACTCGCCGATCTCCCCGGTCACCGTCGCCTCGTTCGACGCGATCGGAGCCACCAGCCCGGACAACGACGACCCGGCGCACGCCTCCCGACCGTTCGACGCCGACCGGCACGGCTTCGTCCTCGCCGAGGGCGCGGCCGTGCTGGTGCTGGAGGAGTACGGGCACGCCCGCCGCCGTGGCGCGCACGTCTACTGCGAGGTCGCCGGGTACGCCAGCCGCAGCAACGGCTTCCACATGACCGGGCTGCGCCCGGACGGGGTGGAGATGGGGCTGGCGATCAGCGCGGCGATGCGGCAGGCCCGGCTCCGCCCGGAGCAGGTCTCCTACATCAGCGCGCACGGCTCCGGCACCCGGCAGAACGACCGGCACGAGACCGCCGCGTTCAAGCGGGCCCTCGGTGACGCCGCGTACCGGGTGCCGGTCAGCTCGATCAAGTCCATGGTGGGCCACTCGCTCGGCGCCATCGGCTCGATCGAGATGGCCGCCTGCGCCCTGGCCATCGAGTTCGGGGTGGTCCCGCCGACGGCCAACTGGACCACCCGCGACCCGGAGTGCGACCTGGACTACGTGCCGAACGAGGCCCGGGAACTGCCGGTGGACGTGGCGCTCTCGGTGGGCAGCGGCTTCGGCGGCTTCCAGTCGGCGATGCTGTTCCGCCGGCTGGCCCCGGCGGTGACCGGATGAGCGCGCCGATCCGGCCCGGCCACCGGACGGCGGTGCCGCGGTGAGCGGGCGGGCGGTGGTCACCGGGATCGGCGTGGTCGCGCCGAGCGGCGTCGGCGCCGACGCGCACTGGGCCACGGTGACCACCGGCGCGCGCCGGCTCGGCCCGATCAGCCTGTTCGACCCGGCGAGCTATCCCACCCGGCTGGCCGGCGAGGTGCCCGGCTTCACCGCCACCGACTGGGCCGACCAGCGCCGGCTGGTGCAGACCGACCGGTGGACCCACCTGGGCTTCGCCGCGACCCGGCTGGCCCTGGCCGACGCCGGGCTGCCCGAGGTGTCCCCCGACCCGTACGGCTACGCGGTGACCCTGGCCAGCTCGTCCGGCGGCAACCTGTTCGGGCAGCGGGAGCTGCAACGGCTCTGGGGCGGCCCGTCGCGCACCGTCGGGGCGTACCAGTCGATTGCCTGGTTCTACGCGGCCAGCGTCGGGCAGCTCTCCATCCACCACCAGTTCAAGGGCCCGTGCGGGGTGCTGGTCGCCGAGTCCGCCGGCGGGCTGGACAGCCTGGCCCACGCCGCCCGCACCGTCCGCCGGGGCACCCCGGTGGTGATCGCCGGGGCCACCGAGTGCCCGCTGAGCCCGTACGCGCTGGCCTGCCAGCTGCGGTCGGGGCTGCTCAGCGACGTGGCCGACCCGCGGCGGGCGTACCGGCCGTTCGACCGGGCGGCGGCCGGTTACGTGCCCGCCGAGGGCGGGGCGGTCTTCGTGGTGGAGGAACTCGACCACGCGCTGTCCCGGGGGGCCCGGATCTACGGCGAGGTGACCGGCTGGGCGGCCACCCACGACGGGGCGCCCACCGACCCGGACCGGGCTGACCCCGTCCACTACGCCCGGGCGCTGCGTCAGGCCCTGGACCGGGCCGCGGTACGGCCCGAGGACGTGGACGTGGTGCTCCCCGACGCGCTGGGGATGCCCGCGCACGACCGGGCCGAGGCGGCGGCGCTGCGTACCGTCTTCGGCGACCGCCCACCGCCGGTGACCACCCACAAGCCGCTGACCGGCCGGGCCCACCAGGGCGGCTCCGCGCTGGACGTGGCCACCGCGCTGCTCGCCTTCGCGCACGACAGCCTGCCCGCCTCCGCCGGGCCGGAGGACCCGGCCGACGGCTGCGAGCTGGACTTCCTGCGTGAGCCCCGGCGACCCCGGTCCCGGGTCGCGCTGGTCGGTGCCCGGGGCTTCGACGGCTTCAACAGTGCCCTGGTGGTGCGCGGCGCGGCGCCGGCGCCCCGCCGCGCACCCGAGTCGGCCGGCGGGTGAGCCGGGAAATTAGCTGTCGCGCCGGGATCCGGCGGTGGCATGATCGGCCACCGTGCAGGACAGGCCGGAGGGACTGGACGACGTCGACCTCGCCGCCGCGCTGGCCGACGGGTGGGGCCTGCGGGTGGGCGCGTCGACGTACCTGCCGGTCGGCTTCGGGGCGTACCACTGGAGCGTGACCGACCACGACGGACGGTGCTGGTTCGTCACGGTCGACGACCTGGCGGCGGGTCCGGAGCCGGCGGACGCGACCTGCGCCGCGCTGGGACGGGCCCTGGCGACCGCGGTGGCGCTGCACCACGACGCCGGGCTGGAGTTCGTCGTCGCCCCGGTGCTCGGCCGGGCGGGGGAGCCGCTGCGCCGGCTGGACGCCCGCTACGCGGTCTCCGTCTTCCCGGCCGTCGACGGCACCGCCGGCCGGTTCGGCCCGCACCGGCCGCAGGACGTGCCCGAGGTGCTGGAGCTGCTGGCCCGGCTGCACGCCGCCACCCCGGCGGCGGCCGGCACCGTCGCGCCCGCCGACCTGGCCGTGCCCGGCCGGGCCGGGCTGGTCGCCGCGCTGCGCGACCTCGACCGGCCGTGGACCGGCGGCCCGTTCGCCGAGCCCGCCCGCCGGCTGCTGGCCGACCGGGCCGCGCGCGTCGCCGGCCTGCTCGCCGAGGTCGACCGGCTGGTCGCCCGGGTGGCCGCCGCCGGCGCCGACTGGGTGGTCACCCACGGCGAACCGCACCCGGGCAACCTGATGCGCACCGCGGCCGGGCTGCGGCTGGTCGACTGGGACACCGTCCGCCTCGGCCCGCCCGAGCGGGACCTGTGGTTCCTAGCCGGCGGCGACGACGGCGGGGCGGACGCGCTAACCGGCTACGCCGCCGCCACCGGCCGGCCGGTGAACCCGGACGCTCTCGCCCTGTACCGGCTGCGCTGGACGGTCGCCGACATCGCCGGCTTCGTCGCCGACTTCCGCCGTCCGCACGGGGAGGGCCAGGACAGCGCAGCCGCCTTCGGCTACCTGAGCGGCTACCTGGCCTGAGCGGGCCCGCCGGTCAGCTGTCGAACCACACGACGAGCCGTATGTTGTCGTCGCCGTGCCGGGCAGCCAACGCGCGCATCCCGTCGAGCAGCGCGCGCAGCTCCGGATCGGTGCGCAGCACGTCGTCGTGGGACAGCCGTTCCACCCGCCACAGCCGCTCGCCGCAGCGCCACTCGGTGCCCTCCGGATAGCTGCTGCCCCGGGGATCGGCGTCTGCGCCGGCCACCGCGTGCCAGGCCATGCTCCGACTCGCCTTACCCGTGCGGCGCGGCCCATCGCCGGTGAGCTCGTACTCGTGGATCCGGTCGTCCACCCGGGGCGCCCGCGCCCGCCAGTCGACCCGGGCCAGCTCCGACCAGGTCACCCAGCTGTGGTCGTGCGCGTCCGCGTCGAGTTGGCGGTCGAGGAGCCCGGCGCTGGCGTCCGGTGGCAGACCGCGCCCGGCGGCGACGGGTGCGAACCCCGCGAAGTTGCACACCCCGAACAGCAGGCCGAAGGCGTCGTAATGGCGGGGCAGGGCGTCCAGGTCGAGGTCGGCCAGCTCCCACGGCGAACCGGGCCCGCCCGGCCGGATCTCCACCCCACCGTCGATGTCCGTACCCATGTCGCTCTCCCTCCGCCGTCGTTCCCGTCGCGGGGGGAGGATCATCACATGGCGTACGTCTTCCTGCTGCTCGCGATCGCGGCCGAGGTGTTCGGGACCAGCCTGCTCAAGGCGACCGACGGTTTCACCCGGCCCTGGCCGACGCTCGGCCTGGTCGTGTCCTACCTGGCCGCCTTCGGGCTGCTCGCCCTGGTGGTGCGCGACATCCCGGTCGGGGTGGCGTACGCCATGTGGTCCGGGCTCGGCACCGCCGCCATCGTGGCGATCGGCGCGGTCTTCCTCGGCGAGCCGTTGAGCGTGCCCAAGGTGGTCGGGGTCGGGCTGGTGATCGCCGGGGTGGTGGTCCTCAACCTCGGCGGCGCGCACTGACCGGTGAACGGCACGCCGAGCGCCCCCGGCACCGGGACAATGGGCGGATGCGAATCCAGGTGGCGGTGTGCGGGCCGGCGCAGGCGACGCCGACCGAGCTCGCACACGCCCGCCGGGTGGGCGAGTTGCTGGCCGAGCGCGGCGCCACCGTCCTCTGCGGCGCCGGCGGCGGGGTGATGGCCGCGGTGGCCGCCGGTGCCCGCTCCCACGACGGCCTGGTGATCGGCGTACGCCCCGACGACGGCACCGAGCCCGGCCCCGCCGAGGTCTCCGCCTCGGTGGTGACCAACATGGGCCAGGCGCGCAACGCGATCCTGGTGTGGAGCGCCGACGCGGTGATCGCGGTCGGCGGCTCGTGGGGGACGCTGAGTGAGGTGGCTCTGGGGATGCGGCGCGGCGGACTGCCGGTGGTGGTGCTCGGCGGCTGGCGGGTGCGCGACGCGACCGGCGCGGAGGTGCCCGGTCCGCACCACGTGGACACCCCGGAGCAGGCCGTCCAAGCCGCCCTCGCCGGCTAGCGACCGGCGGGCGATGCCTTGCGCCGAGCCAGCACCCTGGGCGCATGAATCTCGTGATCGCCCTGGCCGGCCCGATCAGCGCCTGCTGGGCGTCTGGCTGGGCACGACAATGACCGGACGGGCCCAGGACCAAGCGCTGAGACAGGAACAGGACCGGCGGACCGCGGAGATCAAACGGACGGCGTACACGAGCCTGACCGCTCATCGCGCCTACATCGCGTACGTCACGTCGCACGCGCCGGAGATCTCGGTCATCCGCGACCGCGACCCGCGCCCGAGGCCGGCGTTCAGCGGTAGAGGCCATGACGTTCGAGAGGCCCTCGAGACCAGCTACACGGCGCTCCAACTCGTCGCGGCGGAACAAGAGACCGTCAACCAGGCCCACATGGTGTTCCGAGCCGCCCGCAGGATCGCGGTGGCGGCCGTCGACCGGGACCCGCAGCTTCACGAGAAGCTGCTGGTCTTCTGGGACCTGGAACGCAGGCTGATCAACCAACTGCGCCGGGAGTTGGGCCAGCAGCTGCCCCTTACCGATGCGTGCGATCCGGAGGCGATCCTGCCGTAGCGACCGGCGGCGACGCGGGAACCCGCGGTCAGGCCGCCGGACGGCGGCCGGCGGATCGGCCGGCGCGGCGGGCCCGACCGCGGGCGTCGCCGCGTTCCAGCCACCACTCGGCGACGAGCAGGTTGACCACCCAGCTCATCCAGACGCTGGCGCCGGCCGCGGCCCGGATCAGGGCGTCCTGGTCGCCGCCGTAGGTCGTGTCGACCTGGGGCAGCAGCAGGACGACGAAGAGCACGACCCACAGCCGGTTCAGCACGATCGACAGGGTCAACGCGAAGCTGCGAATCATCCATCGGCGATGGTCGACGAACCGGCGTTGCCGTGCCATCCGGTATCCGGCGACCGAGGTGGCCAGCCAGAGAACCGCCAGCATCGTGTTGCCGACCTGGGAGACGAAGCCGGTGCTGCTCAGCGGCGCGACGCCCAGGACGGCGATGCCCGCGGGGAAGACCCCGCCGAAGAAGTACGCCCGGCCCATCCACCGGTGGGCGAGCGGATAGCGGCGGCGGAACCACGGCCAGACCTGGAAACAGCCGGCGAGCAGTGCCACGGAGCCGAACACGATGTGCGCCACCAGCAGCGGATAGTACTGCGGGTGAGCCTCCGGGACCGGCAGCCGGGACCGGCTCGGGTCCAGCGTCAGATAGGGCGGCAGCGCGTACCCGACGAACGCGACCGCGACCAGCAGCAGCGGCACCGCCCAGCGCAGCTGCCGCTTCTTACGGCTCGGGCCGGCCGCAGCGCCGGTGACCGGCCGTGTCAGCGAGTTGTCGACCTTCGTGGGCATGTCGCTCCCTGCCTTCCTCACTGCCGCTCATGACGCGGCGGACCGGATGCAGAAAACGATGCGCCGTCGGCGCCGCCGGGTCAGCGGTGCTGGCTCCCGCGTCCACGGTGGTGCTGGCACCACCGCGGCCCACCCGGCGGTGGAAGGGCCCCCGCCGTCGGGGGCCCTTCCACGCGCGGCTCAGTCGAGCAGTTCGGTCACCGTGCCGGCGGCCACCGTACGGCCACCCTCCCGGACGGCGAAGCCGAGGCCGACGTCCATCGCGACCGGCTTGCCGAGCTCCACCGTGATGTCGACGGTGTCGCCGGGCAGGACCATGGTCACCTCACCGAGGTCCACCGATCCGACCACGT
>NZ_JBFAID010000069.1:0-29222 GCF_040654475.1 Micromonospora sp. NPDC050686 | reverse complement strand
CCCACCGCCGTCGGCCGGCGGCTGGGAGCAGACCGCCGGCCACCCGCCCACGCAGCCCTGCTGGCGGTACGCGAACGGGGAGTCACCCATGCGGTCGACGGAGTGCCCGGCGCGAGCGCTTGCCGGCGCGTCGGGTCGCGTTCGGACCTGTCGCCGATCGGCACGTCCATTTGGATCTCCCTGCCGTGAGGTTGCCGCTGGCCCACCGGCGCACCGCTGGGGATCGGCGCGTCGGCACATCCAGGCTGGCTTGGGCGGTGGACGGATGGAATGTCTCGCCGGTGCACCCGCAGTGCACCTGCCGTCACCACTGTGCGGGCTACCATCACCCCCACCGATGACTGTCCGTTCCGGAAGGACGTGCGATGGCTACGGTGACGACCTGGACCGGCCAGGACGCGAACGCGCTCCGGAGTGCGTTGCGGATGAGCGTGACCGCCTTCGCCGAGCACCTCGGCGCGGCGCGGCGGACCGTGGCCAAGTGGAGCAGCCAGGGCGACAACGTGCGCCCCCGCGCGGACATGCAAGCCGCGCTCGACACCGTGCTGTCCCGAGCCACACCTGAGGTACGGGAACGCTTCGAGGCGCTACGGACGGCTGGCACCAGCGGTGCAACTACGGGTGCCGCGCGACCGCAAGCTGGCGCGCATGCGGATACTGGCGATGACGGAGATGGTGGCTCGGGTTCGGATGGTGACGTGCGACGCAGAGATCTCCTACGCAGGGCGGCGATCAGCGTTGCCGCCGCACCCAACGTCGCTCCGCTGCTCGACGCGCTCATCTCGCCCGCCCACTCGGACGGTGCGGCGCTGTCATTGCCGCAGTTCTCCCGGGCCGTCGCCGCCGCCAAGATCGACTATCAGGCCTGCCGGTACGGACGCGTACTCGACCGGCTCGTGACGCTGCTGCCGTCCCTCGAGGCGGTGAAGTCGGGCGCTGAGTGCGAACAGCGGTCACAGGTCGAGGTCCTGGCCGCCGATCTGTACCACGTCGTGGGCAGCGTCCTGCTCAAGGTGGGCGATCGCGGGATGGCCCTGGTGGCGGCCGAGAGAAGCACCAGGGCCGCTGCCATGAGCCAGGACCCGGTGGCGATCGCCGCGAGCGCCCGGATCATGACCCACGCGCTGATGGGCAGCGGTCACGACGCCCAGGCAGTGGCCCTCGCCAGTAACGCGGCCGACTCGCTCGACCGGGAAACCCGCCTCGCGTTGACCGATGCGGTAGCCGTCTACGGCGCCCTCGTCCTGCGAGGAGCCATCGCCGCCGCCCGCGGAGACGACCGGGACACCGCACACGCGATGCTCGATGAGGCAACACGCGCGGCAACCCGCCTCGGCTACGACGGCAACGACCGGTGGACCGGCTTCGGCGCCACCAACGTCCTACTGCACCGGGTCAACATCGCACTGACCCTCGGCGACGCCGGAACAGCCATCGCGATCGCCCGCACGGTGCGGCTGGAGAAGGTAACGCTGGCCGAGCGCAAAGCATCCCTGTTCGTTGACGTGGCACGCGCCTACACCCAGTGGGGCCGCTACGAGCACGGCCTCAGCGCGCTGCGCACCGCGTACGAAGTGGCACCCGAAGAGATCCGCTGCCGACCGACAGTCCAGCGCATCGCCAGCGACCTCACCGTGCTCGCCACCGGCTCTGTCCGCACCGCGGCTGCCGGCTTCGCCCAAAGCACCGGGATCCGGTTGTGACCGGCGGCCACCTCCAGATCGTCGTCTGCGGCGCCGGTCCTGCCTCTGACGTGACCCACCTTGTCAACGCCGCACAGGAGCGATTCTGGACAGCGGCGGTCACGGCGACGCCGAGCGCGATGGACTTCATCGAACCGCGGCCGCTCGAGAGCCTCACCGGTCATCCGGTCCGGTCGACGTACCAGTCGTCGCCCCGCACCCGCCGGTCGCTTCCCGCCACCGACGCCCTGGTCATCGCACCCGCTACCTACAACTCGATCAACAAGATCGCCCTCGGCCTCGCCGATAACTACGCCATGACCTCAGTCGCCGAACTGATCGGCAGGCAGGTGCCGACCGTCATCGTCCCGTTCGTCAACGCCGCCCTCGCCGCGCGGGCGCCGTTCCGGCACGCCGTGGCCAGCCTCCGCGACGAAGGAGTACGCCTCCTGCTCGGCCTCGACGACCAGTGGGAACCGCACCCGCCCGGCAACGGCAACGAGCGGCAGAAAGCCTTCCCCTGGACGGTGGCTTTCGAGACAGCCGCCCAGCTCGCCCACGATTCTCGACCGGCCGCTTCCGGCCACACCTGACCGCAAACGAGCCAGCCAAGGTCCAACGGCTCCCGAGCACCCACCGAGCGACCACCACCAACCCCGAACACGGAAAAGGCCCCAACCCAGCGTGAAACACCAAGTCAGGGCCTTGATCACCGTGTGCCGCCAGGGACTCGAACCCCGAACCCGCGGATTAAGAGCCAGCGTCGAACCAATGCCTCGCGTGCCTGTGCGTCCCACCAGTCCACGCATCGGCAGGTCTCGGCTGATCCCACCGGACGCACATACCACACAATCCATACGACGCCGACCCTGTCCACGGCGACCGAGCACCCGCCGAGCACCCCGGATGTGCGACCATCCGGTTTCCGGGAGTGTCAGCCATGAGCGGTCGATCAGCCGTTACCTATACACGCCCATCATCGGTGCCAACCAACCCGAAGCGAGTACGAGGACATCGCTCGCCAGCCCGTCACCATGATCAACGACGGAGTTGGTGGCCGGGGGTGCACACCACTTGGATTATCGGACGTTGCGGCGAGACCAACCCCAGACGCCAGTCAGTCGAGGAACCCAGTCACCGGACCCACACCGGTCAGAAGGCCGGCAGCACGACCGTAGCGGACCATCTCCTGGTCGAAGTTCATGTGCCGGTCGCGCATATGTGCGACGCCGGGGTCGTCCGGGAAGCCCCGGTAGGTGGCGAACATCGCTCCGGCGCGCTGCGCAGCCAACAACCCCGTCAGCGCCGACGCGCTCACGTCGATGACATTCGCGGACCAGGCAGCCTCGTCTCCGTGCATGCTCATGCTGTCCGACAGGCCCCACGCGCGGGCATGCGCGGTCCCGGACAACAGGTCGTAGAGGGCGGGCAGGTCACCGAACGCTTCCGGCACCAGAGTGCTGACCTTCGTGCCCGTCGAGGTCTCCTCGCCACCGCGGACCACCCGCACGCCCTTGAGGCGTGTGCCTGGCCGATCAGCGATTGTCTCGATACGCGCATCCTCCAGCCGGTCAAGGAGTGCCTGGCGCCGCCGCTTGATGCCGTCGCCGGGCGCGGCCATGTATGCGGCTGAGGGAACACGCTGGGCGGCCCTGATCGCGAGGGTCGCGTCCTCGACCAGAAACGCGACGCCGCGACCAAACCGGGTGACAAACGGCTCGCCTTCAGCGAGCAGCCACCACAGCCATGACGCCGACTCGACCGCTCCGCGCGTCAAGGCTGCGTGCGCGTAGACGGGAGCGCCCTGCTTTCGCACGTGGGTCAGCAGCAGTCCAAGGGCGCGAACATGGTCGGCGACATGCACCCCCATGCTCATCGCGGTGAGCACGCAGTCGCGCCAGATCTGCCGGCGGGCCTGAGCACGGACCATCGTGTTGAGCGCCCAGTCGTCGCGGCTACACCACGCGTCCGGAGCTGGGGTCGCGTTATGCACTCGGGTCAGGGTCTGCTGCAACGTGTCGGCCTGCTGCTGACAGGCGCGGGCCGCGCTCAGCAACAGCCGCATGGCAGGGTCCGGCACCACTTCCCCCTCACTATCCGCCACCGTGGAGGGGCGAACGAGGTCATCGTGCATCTGAGCACCGGTCTGGCACCTGCGGCTTCTGCGCCCGGGCGTGGCTTTCATCCTGCGGTGGCGAGGTAGTTAAGCAGGGTTCTGGACAGCGGGGCCGCGCATCCGGTGTCGGAGCAGGGCTGATCACAGCTTCATAACGTGAACGCGAATCATTGACGGTTCGTCGCTGCTATGCGCCGGTAGTGGCCTCACGCAGTCTGCGGAGGCGATCGAGGAGCTGAGGCGGCTTGGCCCCGGAAGCATGTCTCTGCCGCGCGAATCGTTCAAGCACGGCGGCCTCGGCAGCGGGGTCACCCAGTCGGGCGAATATGATCGCGGCCCTCTCGTAGTACCAGGGAGCCACCCCGTATCCGTTAATTCGTGAGTCGTTCTCCACCGCGTCGATGCATCGGACAGTCAGGAGCAGCGCCGCGTGGACGTCGTTCTTCTGCATCGTCATGATTTGGTCCGTGAGGGTGTGCGGCTGGCGGCCGTCAACCAGGCCATCTGTCGTAGGCGCACACCACAGTGGGAGGCTAGTGCTGTCCGACCACGTACGGCCGTCTCCGCCGCTGACCTTCTCGGTCCAGCCCTGGCCGTCCCAGAATCGGTAGGTCCACCGCCCTGACGGGTCCAGGTACCAGCCAGCGATGACCTGCGGTACGCGTTGAGTGGGCACGTGCGCCGCAGCAGCCGGTGTCGGCACCGTACGGGGCCCGGTCCCTTCAGCGCCCACAGCGGCGGCTGTACTGCCGGCCTGTTGGGATGCCAGGGAAGGCGTGGCGGCGGCCCCGAGTATGTCGTCGAGGGTCAGATCGGAGCGGATAGGTACGGCGAGTTCGCGTGCTCGCGCGACCTTCGGGTTGTCCTGGTCAGCGGCAGCGACAACGGCGGTAACGACGTTGCGGGTCAGGTTCAGCGCCAGAACGTACCCAGCCCGGGTGAGGTGATCACGGACGTCAGCGGACACGGACGGGCTGCACCAGACGCGTTGTCCCCTCTGCTTGGCAACCTGGGTGCGGTCCGTGGCTTCTAGATCGGGGGCGGTTAGGTCCGCGAAGTAGTCCGGTTCGCCGAGAAGTTGCGCGGCCGTGACGAGTTCCCGGTACTCGGTGCTGGTCAGGATGTCGTCAGCGAGTGCGGCGTCCCGCAGTCCGTCAAGGTAGCGGTGGTGCAGGTCCCGCACCTGCTGGGCACCCATGCCGGACTGCCCGGCCAGTCGTGCCAGCGCCTTGGCCTCGACGCCGGTCAGCTTTCCGTCGCTGAGTGCGCTTCCGACCGCCGCGAGGTACGCCTCGGCGGACGCGGGGTCGGCGTCGCTAGTGGAGTAGGGCAGTTTCCCAAGCAGCGAATGGATCCAGCCGTTTGCGCCCTTGCGAAGGCCGGTGGCCCGCGTACGGGCCCGGGTGTGGCGCGGGTACTGCGGCATCGGGACAGGAGGGGAGGGGAATCGCAGGGCGGGCGCGTGGGCCAGAAGTCTGGGTAGAAGCTGGGCGGTTGCCCGGGTGTCACCGAGAGCGGTGTGGGCGTCGTGCAGGTCGATGCCGTACACGCTGCAGCAGGAGACGAGCTGGAAGTTTGGCGCGGCCAGGACCTGTCGGGCCAGCCGCAGAGTGCACACCGCCGGCAGGGGTGCGGTGCTGATGCCGACTCGAGCGAACTCCTGCGCGATGAACCCCTCCTCGAAGCGGGCGTTATGCGCCACCGCCACAGCTCCGTCGAGCCTGGACAGGATCTCCCCGGCCACGTCCGCGAACGTCGGCGCTCCAGACAACATGTCCGTAGTGATGTGGTGAACGAAGGTTGGACCTGGGTCGCGGCCGGGGTCGACGAGGGTGGCCCATTCATCGACCGCCCGGCCTTTTTCGATGCGGACCAGGGCGATCTCCACGATCCGGTCGGACGTCGGTGACAGCCCGGTCGTCTCCACGTCCACCACCACGAACGGGACCTCACCCAGGTCGACACCTTCCCTTCCGCCCGCTGACCCGTAGGCGAACAGTCCGACCTGCGACATGTGTACCTCTCTATCTCGGCAATTCGGCTCGATCATGGCTAGAGCGGCTGGCTCCAGCGACGGATGCTCATGACAGTCGTCGGTACGGAAGCTGGACGAGTGATCCGTTGGACGCGCCGGCTCGCCGAGCCCGAGCCGTCCAATTCCTCGCTATGTCATGTGGTCGCGACTGGTTGCTCCTGTGCCTGGGTGAGGCTCTGCCGGTACTCCAGGGCCTCCGGAACCTCCTCGTACTGCAGCAGGCTGCCGGTCAACGCCAGCAGGTGTTCCTTGGCCTCCTCCGGCGTGGCGTAGAAAAACTCGCGACGATGGTTGACCAGATTGACCCGCCGGTCGGCCAACCGGGCGTGCATCTGCGCCTCGATGCCGACAGCATCCTCGGAAAAGAACAAGGCGTGGACGTCGAAGTTGAATGGCACCGACGCATCACTGAGTTCGCGTACCCGGTCCAGCGGGTCCAAGCGACGGGTCATGCCCACCTTGACCATCTTCTCGCCGAACGCACCGAGGTTGGAGATCACGTACACGTAGCCAGCCCGGACGTTGGCGGCCCGCCGGTCGACATCCTGGATCGCAGTGTCGATCTGGGCCAACCGATCCTGCATCTGGGCGGCACCGTCAGCATCGCCCTTGGCCTGCAAGGCCGTCAGGGCGTTGGCATAGTGCTGGCGTTCCTTGTCGAGCCGAGCGCGTTCGCGTTCGATCTCCTGCTGGGCACGTCGCTCCTCGCGCAGCCGGGCCTTCTCCTCCCGTTCCCGCTCCTTCTCCTCAGCCAGCTTCTCCTGGTAGTCGGCGGTGAGTTCCAACTCCTTGACCCGCAGCCGGTGGTACTCCTCGGCGATCCGAATGTCCATCGTCTTGCCGAGCTTGGCGATGGTCGCCGCCACCTTCCCAAGCCGCTCCACGGCCGAGTCAAGTTTGTAAGGCTTCAACCCCCGTACCAGGTTGTCAGCCTCGGCGTTGTAGGCGCGAAGCATGAGCTTGGAGAAGTCCCGGACCATGGCGCGGCCCTCGGCAGCCGAGCCGTTGACCGTCCATCCGGTGGCAGCCTTGACCGCTCCCCCATCCTTCCTGGTCATAGCCTTGATCTGGTCCTGAAGCCGGCTGAGCTGGCCCTGGTAGGTGACCGCGTCCGACAAGGGATGCCGGTACCTATAGACACCAGCTTCCTGCAGCAGTGCCGTCTCCTCGGTGACCACGATCTGCTGCCGGAGACCGCGCAGGTGTCGATCGAGTTCAGCCTTCTCAGCTTCGCCCTTCGCTGTCAGGTCCGCGATCTCACGACTGAGTCGAACCCGGTGCTGCTCCAGCTCGATCGCGGACAGCACGCCGAGCCGTGACATCTCCGCCCGTAGACCCGTCAGCTCCACGCGTACCTGAACTAGCTCGCCGCGGAGCTGCGCATTCTCCACCGCCAGCTCACGCGCCTTGCCCCGGGCACCGAACAGAGGAATGTCCGGACTTGCGTGGCGCTGCTGCGAGACAACGACTGCGGGAGCACCAGCAGCCTGCGGGGCAGCCGTGACGGGCTCAGCCGGGGCCGGAGCTGGCGATTCCGAGATCCATAACTGCCACCCCGGCGGAGGAGGGCCCCAAGCGGGATCCGGTGTCCAGCCCGAAGGCGGGACCCATCCAGCAGGCGGCGTCGGCCAGTTCGGTGGTGCGTTGAAGCGGTATCCCATTGTTCCCCCAGGCTTCACCACGGCCCGACGACGGTAGCGCCGTAGCCCTCGGGCGGACATCGACGACTCAGATCGGCTGGTCAGCCATCCAGACGGCCACGAACGCCCGAGTGGGGACTTCAGTCTGGTTACCGACAGAAATGAGCGTCGGGAGACAAGTCAGCCGGAGCGGTGCGGGACGCCGTGGGCGGCCTTGAGGTTCCCCCGGTAGCTAGGAGGCTTTCGATCATGCTCTGATGGAACTAAAGGGAGTCATCCGTGGCAGCACCGAAGAAGTACCCCGATGAGCTGTGTGAACGTGCGGTGCGCTTGTATCGGGAGTCAGACCCGAAGCCCGAGATCCGCTAGCTGGCCCGCCAGCTTGGGGTGCATCACGAGGCGTTGCGCAATTGGATCCGCCAGGACGAAGCCGACCGCGGTCAGCGTGACGACCGGCCGACCCCTACTCGGCATCACCTGACGGCTTTGCCGGGGCTCTGCTACAGCCCGTTGAAGGTGTTGTGCTGGACGTTGTGGTCGCCGACTTGCAGACCCCGGACATTCTCCAGCCGGACGTCGCGTGCGGCCGGGTTCGGTGATCGGCCGGCTCGCCGGTCCAGCAGGGCGTAGAGGACCTCGGCCGAGGCACGGGCCGCGAACCGCTTGTAGCGGTCGTCCTTGGCCGGGTCGGCGTGGTCCATGACGCCCTTGACCACCAGCCAGTCCGGTACACCCTGGGTCTCGGCCACGGTGGCGATGGTCGCCGCCTCCATATCCAGGCCGGTGACGGTGCGTACGCCCATCGCCGACAGCCGCGCCCACGCTTCGCCGTCCTTGGCCACGTAGCTCCCACTGGCCATGGGCGCCACCGCCACCGCGAACGGCAGCTTCGCGGGCCCGTACACATCGTCGTAGCGGGCGCGCTCGATGAACGTGCGGCCCTCCTCGGTCAGCACCCACTCCACCCCGGGCCGGACGATGTGCCTCCGGGCCTCGATCGCCTCCGGCCGTTGCGGCCACGTGCCCGGTGGGAAGTAGCGTTCGAACGCCGTGTGCTTCACCGGGTCCTGATCGAGGAGCAGCCGCTCCAGCAGCCAGAGGGCGGCCTCCTCCTCGGTTGCGGGGCCGTAGCTGGGCAGCCCGCTCGGAGGATTTAGCTCCTGCGCAGCGCGGATCCACTTCTGGTCGAGCTGGTACTGCCGGTGGTCGCCGACGAAGCCGTCCATGGTCTGCTTGCCCTCGTCGTACTCGTACGTCATCTCGACCACCACCACATCGCCCAGCGCGACCTGGCCCGGATTGCCCGCGCACACGCCGGGCATGGCCAGGCAGCCCGGACGCAGCCGGTCGACCAGCGCGGTGGCCGCGACCCCAGTCGGGCGGCCGCTCATCCGGACCGGCCGGGCGAGAGCCACCGACAACCGCCGGCCGTCGGAGCATCGGTACTCGCCCCGCAGGTACGGATGCGGGTCGTCCTCGTCGCAGAGTGTCCAGTCCTCGATGCCTGCCTTAGCGGCCTCGTGCTCCAGCGGGATCGCCGCGACGATCAGAACGTCCACACGGTCCATGTCATCTCCATGGTCACCACTCGATTCCGCGTCGCCAGACCTCGGCGTCGTGGTCATGATCGCGGCTCTCCCGCTCGTACGTGCCGGCCAACTGCCGGAGGATCCGCTGCGATCGAGGCCATCCCTCGGCCTGACGTTCGTACTCCCGAAAACGCTCGACCAGGGTCCGCTCCTGAGCGCCGCCGTCCCGGAGGCTACGCCACGTCACCCCGCGCCGGTTGTAGAGGCCGCCCCAGAGGCCACTGTCCATCGCGTCACTGTCGGCGTCCTCCAGCACCTCGCGTACGGCCAGCGGTGGCACCGAGCCGTCCTCGTCCGGCTCGGCGAAAGCGAGGACGGCGCCGATCTTTCCGTCGGCGAGGCGCAGCCGGCCGGAGGCGGACAACCGTCGTCTTGCCCCCTCGACCCAGGCCGCGAGGGCGTTGGCGTCGATGGTCCCGTCCGGGCCGGTGCCTGGGCAGCGGCGCCACGAACGCAGGACCTGGGAGATGGCGCGGATCCGGGCGACTTGGTCCGGGTCGTCGACGGTCTCGTCGGAGCCCTCGGCTCGGAAGGCGGTCTCGACGAGCTCGGCGAAGAAGGCCGGGTCCTCGGCGAGGCGGGCGTGGATCGTCGGCGTACGGGCGTCGTATCGCAGGAGCGGGACGAGGCTCAGCTCGATCTCAGTCACCCGATGCGGCCCGAGCACGTCCCGATGACGTTCGAGCAGCTCGACGACGATCTGCAGGTCGTATCCGGACAGCCGACGGTCCTCCTCCGCCGACCGGACGAATCCCTCGCAGGCGGTGGCCGCCTCGACGGCGACCTCGCGCGTGTCGACCTGTTCGGCGTACATCGCGATCAGGTCCAGGGCCGCCGCGAACCGGCCCACGCTGATCAGGCCGGCCGCCGCCTTCGCGACACCGGTGAACTCGGGGCCGAGGCCGTTGACCCCAAACTCGCGCCAGTAGACGGCGGCCTCCTCGGGGCCGGGATCGGTGTTCTCCGGATCGCGCTGCGCCAGCAGCAGCCTCGCCCGCGCAGTCGGATCCGACGTGCGGTCGAGGTAGTCGGCGCCGCGCCGGATCCGCAGCGCGAAGTACTCGAACGCGATGTCCGGCCGGCTCGCCGGGCGGTCCTCGGACAGCCAGGTCAGCAGCACGTCATTGTGCTCGGTAGACGGCGACTGGGCGAGGGCGGCCCCGATCAGGTCGCCGTTTCCGGTCCGGTCAGCCAGCGCCACCAGTGCGTCGAGACCGCCGGAGGCCAGGATCCGCGCCACCGCCTCGGCTCGTAGCCGGGACAGCTCGGTGAAGTACTCCGCGCTGGATCGTCTCCTCGCGACGCCCTCCGGCTGGGGCCACCGGTTGCCGAACAGCCAGAACGTCTGGTCGGCCGGTTGCGACGGCGCGAGCGCGTCGGCGGCCCGCCGGAACGGCGCGAGTTCGTCGGCCGACATCGCCCACGGCGCGTCGCCGACGTCGGTGTGCAGAGCGATCAGTTCGCGGAGCGCCTCGAACAGACGCCGCCGCATGTCCTGGTCGTCGATCGACCCGGACAGGGACATCAGCCGTTCCACGAAGCCGGAGCGCTGGTCGTCGGGCAGGTTGTCGGACAGCGGGACGAGGGCGAGCGCGCGTTCCGGATCGTCGTCGAGGTCGTCTAGGGCCAAGCCGGCGACGTCCCGGAAGGCGTCGTAGGTCTCGGCCGGCGGCGGCGCCTCCGGTATCGGCCAGTCCCGCAGGAGCGGCGTCGGGTGGAGCGTACCGATGGTTCCGTGACGGGCCGACCGGAGCAGGTCGAGCAGCAGCGTCCGGGCGACCTCGGGCTGGTCGCGGAGCATCCGCTTCAGTGCGCGCAGCCGGACCGGTCGGGGTGCGTTGGTCTGGGGCCGTGTGACCTCGAAGATCTCGGCAAGCGAGACGCCCGGCCGGTCCGGCTGATTGCTGCCCGGATCAGCCGCGGCCATACGGGCCAGAGCCTCGACCGCACCACCGAAATGCTCGGTCGGCCAAGCGAGGAGCTCCAGGGCCGCCCGCGAGGAGGCGCGGCCGGTCCGCACGGCGTCGAGGAACGCGGTGGGGGATGCCTCGGCCAGATACGTCAGCACGTCCGCAAGGGAGACGTTCGCCTGGCTCATAACCTCGCGCACCACCCCGTGCACGAGGTCGGCCGAACCACCGCGGACCGCGAGGACGACCAGCGACTCCGCGATGCCGCGCCGGATCGCCACCGACCCGCCGTGCGTGGTGAGGACGCGGACCGCCAGGCCGGCGAATGCCGCCCGGTCCTCCTCCGTGAAGCTGGGCGCCAGCAGGACGATGGTGTCTTCGGGCGCCTGCACGTACCACCGCTGCCCCAGGTGCCCGAGCATCGCCGTGTCCGGGTCTGCGGCCGCCTGGGTGGAGATCTCGGCCATCTCGGCGTTATCCACCCCGGTGAACTCACTGACGATCGCCCGATCGCCGTCGTGATCGCCGTGCCAGCCGCCCAACAGCGCCAGCCGCCTAATGCGGACATCGGTCGACCGGGCCCAAGGCGGGATCGCGAGCGAGCGGTGTTTGGCCAGGGCCCGCCACAGCTGGCCCAGCCCACGCCGGGCCAGGATGCCGAGGGACCGGGCCCGGTCCGGCTCGATCGAGGCGGACAGGTGTCTCTCGACCTCCTCCTCGTCGAGCGCGGGCACTTTCACGGCCGGGTTCGGCACGAGCTTGCCGTACACCAGGATGGTGTGCGGGCGCCGGAGCGGGATCTCGTTCAGCGGCAGGCTAGTCGGCACGGCCAGGATCCGCGGGTCCTGCGCCGCCAGGTGGGCGCGGAGGGCCGCCTGATCGTCGATCAGCAGCGTGCGAATGCCCAACGGCGTGCCGTTCAGGGCCGCCGCGATGAACGCCTTCAGCTCCAGCGCGCCTAGCTCGCCTCCGACCTCGACGACGGCCGGGCCGGTGTCGAGCGCGGCGCACAGGGCGGCGGCCTGCTCCGGGCGCCCGGCCAGCACGATCTCCACGCCGAGGGGCGGGTCGGTGAACGGCAACCATGTGTCGTTCCACCACTCCGTCAGCGGCACGCCGGGCGTGGGGAGCCCGTAGTAGTGGTTGTGCTGAGTGTTGCCGTCGCCGATCTGTACGCCGGAGCTGTTGCTGATCATCGGATCCCCAAGCGGGTTAAAGCTCAAGTTAGGTCGCCGGCCGGACCAGCGCGGCCCGCGCGGCCTGCCCATCAATGGCATGCCTGGCGTCGAGGACGCCGAGAAGGAGCCGGCACAGCGCTGCCTGGACGTCCCCCCTCGCTCATCTCTCGCGGGCTAGATCGGCGTAGCGAATTATCTGGACGGCGAGGGTGGCTATCGCCAGCGCCTCCACCACGGACGCGGTCATGAGATCGCCGCGGCGCGGCCCGGCGACCCAGTAGATCACCAGGGCTGTCAGCGCCGGCACACAGAACGTGCCTAGATCGACGGCAAGCTGAAGATGCTTCCGGATGAGCCGGTCAGGATCGGAGCGATGTGCCACCTCCCACCCGAAGACCGCAGCCGCCTCGTCGCCGGTCGCCCCAGACAACTCGGACAGCTTCGGCGCCACCGTGAGCCGCAGATAACGCCCGATCGCTGACACCTTTTCGTCGTTTACCAGATACGTCCATCCGAGCACCAGGCACACCGGCGGGAGCAGGAGAAGCAGGCCAAGATTTCCCTTGGGAGTCAACGTCGCGCCGACGACGCCAGCCATCGAGCCGAGCGTCGCGTAGATCAGGTTGTCCCGGAAACCGATGCGCGTCTTCTGCTCGTCCTTCAACCGTTCGTACTCGACAAGGAGCAGCTTCCCGGTCGTCACTGATGCGTCGGTCACTCGTCGATTGTGGCGTGTCAGGTCCAGCCCTGCCCACTTAGCCGCGCCAAGATGATCTTGCAGGCCGGGACGGGTGCGGCAATCCAAGTCCGCGTTCGCCACCCTGGCTGGCGTCCCCTCACTACAGCCGGTGTGGCAACCCCACCCAGCACGGGCTCAGCCGCAGTGCGACCGACTTCTCAACGGAGTCTTCTACACCCTCACGCTGGCCTGCATGGCCCCGACCCCCGCACCTGCGCCTACGTCACCCGCCGCACGGCCGAAGGCCGCACGAAGCGCGAGGAAATGCGCAACCTCAAGGCTGCACCTGCCGGTAGCTCTTCAGGGATCTGACCAACCACCCAGCCCACCAGCCTCGGTCTTTCATTTGGGCGGCTGTCCATAGCTTTTGTTCGATGAATCCGGTTCGGGATTCGCGTGCCAGTTCGCTGGCATGCTGACGGCCCGGCGCTGGGCCGGGTTCCTCCGTGTTGCTGATCGGGTGTGGGGTTGCTGGGTCAGCCGGCGGGTCGCGGCAGTGTGGCGAGGCGGTTGAATGCGCTGGTCAGAGCGCTGGTCCAGGGCCAGTTGGCGGCGATGGCGAGTCGGGTCCGGCGGGCGGTGCGGGTGAGGCGAGCGGCGACGTGTAGCAGTCGGTAGCGCAGTTTTTTTGGGTTCCGCGCGGGCGAGGTCACCGTCGAGGAGCAGGGTTTGGGTCCAGGCGAGCAGGTCGATGCCGGTCAGTGCCAGTTGGAGCCAGGCCTGGTTGATCGTGAAGACCCGGGACGGGAACCGGCCGAAGCCGGTGTCCTTGCCGGTGCGGATGCGGTCTTCGACGCGGGCGTGGGCGCGGTGCCGGGCCTCCAGGTGCTGGATGCCGCCGTTGCCGGGCGGGGTGTCGGTGGCGACGACCTGGTGCCGCCAGCCTTCGACGGTGTCGAACAGTGACAGCTGAGCGCCGGGATGGGGGCGTTCGCGGCGGACCAGGAACCGGGTGCCCTGCGGCCAGCCAGCCGCCTCGAACAGGCCGGTGATCTCGCAGACCTCGGCGTGTTCCCGCAGGCCGCCGTCGGTGTCGACGGCGGGGATCCAGCCGGTGGCCGCCTGGATCGCGGCCCGGACCGGTTCGGTGATCGCGGCGCCGACGGAGAACCGGATGTCGAGGTGCTGCTCGCGCAGGGATCGGATGTGGGCGAGGAAGCCGTGGCTGGAGCCGGCTGCATCGCTGCGGAGCAGGATCGGGGTGCCGTGCCGGACAGCGTCGGGGATCTGGGCCATGCCCCTGGTCCAGGATGGTGATGTGATCGGCGGTGGTGTTCGAGCCGGCCCGGCCTTCACGCAGCATGCCGGCGAGAGCTTCGCCGGTGTTGTCCAGGAAGCAGAGCAACGGGTGATAGCCGAAGGTCTTCTTCCACGTCCGAGTCGCTGATTCCTTCTCGGAATGGCAGATCACGATCGTCGCGTCGATGTCCAGGACCAGGCCGTCGACCTGCCGGCCGGCCGCGTTCACCGCGGGCAGGTCACCGTGCACGTCGGCGTGCTGGGCCCAGACGACCTCGCGGGCCCGGGCCCGCGCGGCCCGCAGCTCGGCCAGCATCGGCTCGTCCAGTTGGGACAACAGTCGCCACGCGGTCGGGTCGGAGGCGACCAGCCCGAACAGGGCGGGCTGGTCACGCAGCACCGCCAAATCGGCGATGGCCTCACCGCCGTCGGCGAGCATCACCGCCAGATCCACGGCGACACGGCCCGGATCGTGACCACTGCGCCGTTGCCGCAGATTCGCCAACGCAAGGCTGAACGTGCTGGTCAACCCTGTTACGTCGGCCAGATCGGCGAGCAGGCGGGCGCCGACGTGCCCGACTACACCCCGCCCGCCGCCGGTCACCATGATCTTCGGACGTGTTGCGGTAGCCTTCACCCAGCAAGTGCCTTCCGTGACAGGAACATCTGACCCTCAGCAAGTCCTATTGTGACTGATCAGGTGCTCGTCGGCGGGTCGGCTTGACCTGCGAGACCTGGGTTGGATCATGGTCGGGTGTCCGGAACGCCGTCCATCGTGGAGCTGCTTGAGCGGCTTGCGCGTTTGGAGGCCCGGATCGTTGAGCTTGAGGCAGACAACGCCGGGTTGCGGCGGGAGAACGCGGTGTTGCGGGCGGAGAACGCGGATCTGCGGGCTCGGCTCGGGCGGGACTCGTCGAACTCGTCGCGGCCGCCGTCGTCGGATGGGTTGGCCAAGCCTGCGCCGAAGTCGTTGCGGACGCGGTCGGGTCGGCGGCCGGGTGGGCAGCCTGGCCATGAGGGTCGCACGTTGCGGCAGGTGGCTGGTCCGCATGAGCGGTTCGAGCACGAGCCGGCGTGCTGCGGTGGGTGCGGTGGGTGCGGTGACGATCTGACCGGTGCTCGGCTGGCGGGGGTGGCGGTGCGGCAGGTGTTCGATCTGCCGGACATCGGGGTGCGGGTCAGTGAGCATCGGATCGTGTCACGTCGGTGCCGGTGCGGGCAGGTCACCGCCGGTCGGGCCCCTGGCGGGGTGGATGCCCCGGTGCAGTACGGGCCGAGAGTGAACGCGGCCGCGGTGTATCTGCAGCAGGCGTTGTTTGGGGCGCAGGCGCGGACCGCGCGGGCGATGACGGATCTGTTCGGGGTGCCGATGTCGGCCGGCGCGGTCGCCGCCGCGCACGCACGCGCCGGTGACGCCCTGACCGACTCGGAGTTCGTCGACCAGGTGCGTGACGCGTTGACCAGCGCGAGCGTGGTGCACGTCGACGAGTCCGGGCTACGGGTCGCCGGCAGGCTGCACTGGGTGCATGTGGCCACCACCGGGAAGTACACCCTCGTCTGGGTGCACCCGAAACGCGGCCGGGCCGGCATCGACGCCGGGCAGGTGATGGGCTCGCTGACCGGGATCGCCGTGCATGACGCGTGGGCGCCGTACGACACCTACACCCCGGCCGGACACCAGTTGTGCTGCGCCCATCTGCTGCGCGAGCTGACCGCCGCCGCCGAGCTGGCGCCGCAGGCGGTGTGGCCCCGGCAGGCGGGCGACGCGCTCCTACGGCTCAAGACCGCGGCGGACACCGCCCGCGCCGGCAGGGCATGCGGGATCGACCCCGGCCTGCTGGCCGAGCAGACCAGCTTGTTCCGCCAGGCCGCCCTGGTCGCGGTCAAGGACCATCAGCACGAGAAGTCGAAGACCGGCCGTAAACTCGCCGCGCTGGCCCGCCGGATGCGTGATCGGATCGACGACACCTCCATCGTCGGGAGTTCGGTCGGGGTGATGTCCAGGTGCAGCGCCCGCCGGACCTGCTCCGGGGTGGGCACGGGCGCACCGGCCTTGACAGCGGTTTCGATCAGGTCACCGGTCTTGACGGTGGTGTGCGGGTCGGTGGGATCAGGGACGGCGAGCGCGGCCCGGATGCGGTCCAGGACGGCGTCCGCGTCGGCCTGGGTGGAGTAGGGGCCGTGGCGCAGTGGGCGGCGAGTGCCGTCGGCGCGGGCAGGGATTTCGATCTGCCAGTGCCAGTGGCCGTGGGTGCGAGACCAGCCGCCGCCGGGCCGGCGAAGCCGGGGACAGGAGCGTCCCAGTCGCCGGCCCGTGACGCTGTCGCGGCAGCCGCAGCGTTTGAAGGTGGATCCCTTCACTCATCGTCTCCTGGATGCTTCGTACGGTGCCGCCAGCGGTGTCGGCTGGAATCCGCTGGTGACGGGGTCATCGCATCCACGCTCACCTTCGCGTCGGCATCAAGTCGTTCGCCGCCGGCTGCGGCGGGGTCGGGTTGGAGGAGCTGGAGCAGGGCGGCGACCGGGACGATGATGCGGCTGCCGGCCCGGATCAGCCGGAGCGGGAACTGGCCGGTGGCGGCGAGCCGGTACGCCTGGGATCGGCTGATCCCGAGCACCGACGCGGTCGTGGCGAGGGTGGTGGTGACGCCGAGCGCGCGGACCCGCTCAACGGTCCACACCTCCTCGACGGCGGGCGTGGACGCGGTGTCGGTCGTGTGGGTGGTCTGGTCAACGGGGTTCGAGTGGCTGTTCATGATCAGGTTTCTCCTGGCCGTGAGAGGGATGACTGGGCGGTACGAGCGGGGCGATCCCGCCGGCGGTGGCCGGCGCGGGGATGCTGGCCGTGCCGTCACCGCGTCCGTCCGATGACAGAGGTGGTGGCGGCGGATCGGTGGGCGTGACGGGGTCGCCAGGCAGTCCGGGTGGTACCGGCGGCTCGGTCTTGAGGGTTTTGAGAAGTTCCGACAGGCGGGTGTTGGACACGGTGTGGCCGGCGGTGCGGAGGGCTTCGGCGATTGCCGCCCGGGTCAGTGGCTGCCCGTCCGCGGCGAGCCGGTCCCGGACCTGTCGCGCGGCCGGCAGCAGCTCGGCCACGTCGCCGGACGGCTGCGCGGACCGTCCCCGGTCCGCCGGTCTGCGCGGGTCCCGTCTGCGGCTACGGCGTCGAGCGTCCTGGACGGTCCGGGGGGTGGATTGCTCCCCCACTGTCCTTGCGGACCGGGTTGTCCCATCCGGTCCGCTGTCCGGGACGCTCCGCGTGGCGCGGACCGGCTGCTCGGCTGTGGTGGACTCGGCGTTCGTTGGGATTGAAGGCGGCCGTGGGGTGCTGGTCCGACCGAGGGCCACCTTGACCATGACGAGGAACCCGAGCGCCGGTACGGCGGCGGCGACCCAGCCGATGATCGAGGGTTCGGCCTCGACGACCTGCGCAGCCAGGGACAGGGTGACGGCGCAGGCCAGTACGCCGGCCGGGAACATCGTTCGGGCGTGGGTGCGTTTGCGGCGACGCAGTTCCAGGCCGGAGGCGATGGACATCAGCTCCAGGACGATCGCTTCGGCCCACGCCAGCCAGCCAGGTTGGCCGTGCGCGGCAGCCACGTTGTGGACATGAGTGAAGCTGGCGGCCCCGGCCGCGCCGCCGATGGCCAGCATGATGACGACCTGGACGCCGCCCTCGACGCGGCTACCGCCCGGACCGGTCTGCCGGTCAGGTGTCGGTGTCGCCGTGGCAGACCACCTCCCCGATCCGGCCCTGGGCGATGCCCCGTCCGCCGGCCGCAGGAGACGGGACCGATGGACGGACCGGCCCACCGTTACGCGACGACGAGAACGCGGACTGGACCTCGGTCACGGACCGGCCGCCGCGGGGATAGGACCGGACATCCGACCTCTCGCTGCCGCAGCTGACCGCCGATGCTGTCACGGGTCTGTCAGCAGCGGCCATGCGGTCCCGGACAGGTCCGTGACAGAGGCCGACGGTGGCTGTCCGGCGCGCGGGTGAGGTACCGTCCGCCGCCGTCAGGCCGTGGCCGATCATGCAGCCTCACCCGCCCCGGTGGAGGCGTCCACGACGTACCCGGCGAGGTCGGCCAGGCGTAGCCGCTGCCCGCCCCCACCGGCCACCGCCCACACCGCCTCCGCCGGGCCCTGGCCCGCCGCAGTGGCGTGGTCACGGGAACCGGTGACGACCGGCACCGGCAGTGGCACCTCGCCGAGGACGCGGCGGAGGTTGCGTTCCCGGGCGGCCGAGTGCAGCCAGAACAACACAGGCCACGCCCGCCGGACCGTGCCGAACAATTCCCGGTAGCCGGCCACCTTGCCGGCCAGGATCGACAACTGCTCGCCACCGGTGTCGTACTCCAGGAAGAACGGCACCTCGACCCCGCCGTCGACCCACCGGCCGTAGCCGTCCGGGCGAACGCGCGGCTGGTACGCCCGCAGCAGCGCCGCATCCTGCGGCTGTATGAACGTTCCGGCGCGCTGGCACGCCGCCTCCGGCAGCCACTCCACCAACCCGGCGCCCAGGTGGGTGCGGGCGTGCCCGGCCAGATCGGTGAAGAAGCCGTTCACCCCAAGGCGGTGGGCGAGGGTGCGGGTCGAGGTCCACCGCCGCCGCTCCACCCGGGCGTGGTCCCGCCGCGGCGGGCGTTCATCCCGGGCCGCAGCGACGACCTCGGCGCCAAGCTGATCGATGACGTAGTGATACGGGTACGAGCCGCCGTCGGCCCGCTGCGGCCGGAACCGAGTCACCAGGCGCAGCCGGTAGAGGGTCCGCAGCCGCCGCTGACAGAAATCGAGGGACGGGAACAAGGCGGTCGCAAGCTGGAACGACGTCAACACGCCGTGGTCGTACAACCAGCCCAGCAGCACACGATCACGACCGGTCAGCTGAGACTGGACCCGAAGGACCGGATCATCCACCAGCCACCACCTCCCTTCCAGTACGCAACGCCAGCCCAGGGGGAGAGACCCGAGACCAGGCAGGGTCTGTCGCAGGACAAGCCGACGACACTGACAGCCGGCCTGACCTGCGGTGTGAGACGGAACAGGGGGTCCGTTCCGGCGTCCGGGCGAAGACTGACCTCAACCCGGACGCCAACCCGGACCCCGCAACGGGGATCGAGACGGGATCTGTCACTGCCCCCGGTCGGAAGCGGGGGCGCGCAGAGACGAGATGGACGGAGAACACAGCAACTCCCTGATCGAAGAAGACGAGAAAGGCGTCGACAGTCACGACGCCGCGGCGAAGTCACGGATGCCCCGCCGTAGCCGCCGAGCATCGCGCGGCGAGTACGACGAGCTGTGGACGTTTCACGCTGTGGAGTTGTCAACGAACACGCCGACCGGCGTACCGGCCGGTCCGAGGGCGAATCAGGGCAGCAGCGAGCGACACGACCGACAGCAGGGCAGCCGCGTGCAACGGGAACAACGGTGGCAATTGCAGCGGGCGGCGGGCGGAATAGCGCCGCACCGGGAGCAGGCTTCGCCTCAACCCAGGACAGGAACACCAAGGTCCGTCGACATCACGACGACCCGAGTAGGGCGTCGGGTCAACCCGCCGGAGAAAGATCCTTCATCGCGAACCCCCTGTTACTCAGACCCATCGACGGCCTGCCCACTCCCGGGACCCTCGAACGACCGGTGACGCTCCTGAAGGAGCGCCACCAGCCCGGCCGATCAGCCCCGGCGGGCGGACCGCCACGCGGTCGCATGCGTACCAGTACGCCTCCGCCGGCAGCACCCTGTCAACCAGCATCACCGGCAGTCGATCATCACGTTCCCGGATCCAATTGGACGCGTCGGCACCCGCTAACCTGCACTGACCTGGATTCGCACGGAATCCCCGCCCAACTGGACAAAGAATCTTGGCCGACATACGCAGGCATCTCACTTTGTGAGACTTCGGCACACTGACAACGGGCCAGATCGCGACGATCCGCCTGTGCCGGGACGAGCTCGACCGGTTCGAGTTCGTCGAGCCGGAGCGCCTGGGTGAAGCGTTGATCCCCCGGCTGGCTCGGCGAGTTGCCGCGGCGGTCGCCGCGATCGGGTGAGGCGGCGTCTACCTCGAGAATGGCGTCGCGGTCTCCACCGGTAGCGAGCTAGGCCCTATCGCCGGCGCGGGAAGAGCACGCCCAGCAATGGTGGTTCCCTGCCACCACTGCGGCACAGAACCCGTGCGACGGCCCCGGCTGCGGCACACGTTGATCCGGCTGAGCCCGAGAGGCACAATCCCAGGATGATCTCGAGCGTGTTCTTCGACGTGGGTGAGACGATCGTCGACGAGTCCCGGGAGTACGGCACCTGGGCCGACTGGCTCGGCGTCCCACGGCACACCTTCTCGGCCGTCTTCGGTGCCGTCATCGCCCGCGGCTTGGACTACCGCGAGACGTTCCAGGTGTTCCGGCCCGGCTTCGACCTAGCCGAGGAGCGGCAGCGCCGGACCGACGCCGGGCAGCCAGAACACTTCTCCCAGGAGAACCTCTACTCGGACGCCCGGCCCTGCCTAGCGGCCCTGCAGAAGCTGGGCGTACAGGTCGGCCTGGCCGGCAACCAGACCGCCCGAGCCGAAACCATCCTCCGCGCCCTGGACCTGCCGGTCGACGTAATCGGCACCTCGGATGGCTGGAAGGTCGAGAAACCCTCGGCCGCGTTCTTCGACCGCGTCGTCGCGGAGGCCGGCTGCCCCGCCGACCAGGTCCTCTACGTCGGGGACCGGCTGGACAACGACATCCGCCCCGCTCAGGCCGCCGGGCTCCCCACCGCCCTGATACGACGCGGGCCGTGGGGATACATCCTCGACGACAACGCCATCAGCGACCGCTGCCTCTTCCAGCTCGACTCGCTGGCAGAGCTGCCCGAGCTGGTACGCCGACACAACGAGTCGGCGGCTTAGCTCCCGGGCAGAGCGGCCCGGCTGGTCGCGAGGGCGGCGATGCGGTCGTCGAGCTGGCCGCCGGCTCGGCTGTCGCCGAGTACCTGCCGGACGATTCTGACCCGCTCCAGCCCGGTGCCGTACCAGTCGGTGTTCAGGGCGTCCAGGGCCTGGCTGAGGTAGTCGGCGGCGTGGTCGCCGTCGCTGCCGTGCGCCAAGGCCAGGTCGGCGAGGACGACGCTGCGCTGCTTGGCGCCCGTCGCGGCCAAGCGGGTGAGGGACTCGGCCAGGTGGCGCGCGGCTTCGGCATGGTCGCCAGCGGCGAGGACCGCGTAGCCGGCGAAGGAGTGCAGCCGGCCGGCGTCGTAGTAGTCGAACCATGCGGGCGCTTCAGGACGCGCTTCGAGCGCGGTGGCGGCGAGGTCGATCTGGTGGCGGCTGGCCGCTCCGGCGCCTGCGCGGGCTTCGACTTCCGAGGCCACACAGTGCAGCCAGGAGCGGACTGCGGGGCTGACGCCGTGCCAGGTGTGCTGGAGCGCCGCGTCGATCAGTGACCGGGCTGCGGCCGGGTCATGTCCGAAGGCGGGGATGAAGGCCATGTGGCCGAGGACGGCGGCGGCCAGAGCATGGTCTCCGGCCTCACGGGTGGCGGCGAGCGCGACGTCGTAACAACGCTGCGCGACGGCGGGCTGGTTGAGATCGAAGAACGCCAGTCGCGCGGTCAGCAGCGCCGATTCGGCGAGGGCGCCCGCGAGGGTCACCCGGCTGGTGCCGGTGGCCGCCCGAACGAGGCCGCTACCGAGCTGGGTGTGGGCGTAGGCCGCCTCGTAGAGCGGTCGGGCGGGGCTGGTCCAGTACAGCGTGCGTTGGCACCGCACGATCTCGCCGTACGCTTCTGGATCTATTGGCTTGGCTTGGGCGTAGGCGGCTTGCGGATCGAGTGACAGCAGGGGCGCTACCAGGGGAAGCATGCTGGCGCCGAACAACGCGCGCAGAACGGTTGCCCGGTCCCAGCCGGTTTCGTCGCCTCCGGTGATCATTTCCCACAACCTCCTGAACTCGTGCAGTGTTTCCGCCTGGGGACGCATCGCCAGCTCGTCGGGAGTCAGAAGTCCGAGCTGGCTCGCCGGCTTGTCGAAGATGGCCACGAGGTGCTTGCGGTAGCGCGGGTCAGGCCACCGCTCACCGGTCTCCCACCGCCGCACCGTGTTGGCGTTCAGGCCGGTGTCGGCCTCCCCGGCGTGGCTCATCTCGGTGCGGATGCGCTCGGCGACCTCCTCGTAGGACCAGCCCCGCTGGAGCCTCTCCCACGCTAGCCGCCGATTGGCGGGGTAGCGCCGTCCGGCCATGCGGGCACCTCCATATGTCCTGTGTCGACGACGGTCACGTTAGCCATCTCCGCTACCGCCCGTCACTACCTGGTTGCGAGCGGACGGCTCGTGGACGGTACCGATCCGATCCGCCGGACGGTTCGCTGTTGACGAGCATCGACGGACGCTGCTGGGCAGCGCCAGCTCACCAACCCATTGTCATCGACGCCAGGGGATCCACGGTGAAGAGATCGGACAGAACGTCCATCAAGCAGGCACTGCCTGATGCGGCGGCGGCCGGGGGTGCAGTCGTGAGGTTGATTCCTCGTCCGCGTACTGCCATCCGGGCTGCGCGAGCGGGTGACCGGCGGGGTGCTCCCAGCCGCCGCCTCACCACGGCGGGCCCGCCGGCGCCTCGGCGGGCCCGCCACGACTGGACCAACCAGCGGGAGTCAACCGCAACCCGTCGCGCGGTGACGGCATGACCGTGTACGTCTCCCGGCACGCCTCCACAGACGGGCCCGGCCCGACGGTGCAGCCCCGGATACCGGCGACCGGCCGGGCAAAGGTCTCCCAGACCGAGCCCATCCTGCTCACCTTCGTGTGGCAGCGCATGCTGTCGCAACCAGTTCAGGCCGGTGGCCGCCGGTGACGGCGCGGGTGGCGGTGACTGGCGCAGCCGGCTTCATCGGCTCGCACGTCGTCGACGCGCTCCTCGCCCGAGGCATGCAGGTGGTCGGCCTGGATCGCCGCCGCCTCGGCCAGGACGCCCTCGCCGACGAGAACCTGGCAACCGCAGCCGGCAATCCGCTGTTCACACCGCTCTGCCGCGATCTTGCCACCGACCGGCTTGATGACACTCTCGAAGGCTGCGACATCGTGTTTCACCTGGCCGCCCGGCCAGGGGTCCGGCCCTCATGGGGCGCTGAATTCCACGATTACGCCCAGTCCAACGTGCTCGGCACCCACCGGCTGCTCGACGCCTGCGCTCGCTCGGGCGTACGGCGACTGGTCTACGCCTCCTCGTCCAGCGTCTACGGCCCGGCAGAGCGGCCCAGCCGCGAGGACGACCGGACCAACCCGGTCTCGCCGTACGGGGTGAGCAAGCTCGCCGCCGAGCAACTGTGCCTGGCCTACGCCCGTCGCCCCGACAGCCGACTCAGCGTCGTGGCGCTGCGCTACTTCACCGTGTACGGCCCACGGCAGCGACCCGACATGGCCATCGGCCGGCTGCTGTTCGCTGCCTACACCGGCCTGCCGGTCACGCTGTTCGGCGACGGCAGCCAACGGCGGGAGTTCACCTACATCACCGACGTGGTCTCCGCGACGATCGCCGCCGCTCACATCGATACCCGCTGCGCTGTGGTGAATGTCGGCGGTGGCGCGAGCGTGTCCATGCGCGGCGCCATCCAGGAGGCGTCCACGGTTACCGGACGACACATTCCAGTTCAGGTGGCCGATGCGCAGCCCGGTGACGTTCCCGCCACGTCGGCGGACCTGACCCTTGCCGGCCGGCTGCTCGGCTACTGGCCCACCGTCGGCCTGCACGAGGGCATGGCCCGGCAGTCCTCCTGGCTGGTCAATCTCTCCCGCGACCGGCTCGCGGCCTTCACCTCCTGACCTAGAAGGAAGCTTCTCATGATCGTCTTGACAGCGGACTCCGCGAGCGAGTTGTTCACCGCAGCCTGCCAGGCAGTACTGCTCAACGGCCGCATCGCCTGCCCGCGCGACATGATGACCACCGAGGTCATCGGCGCGCACCTGTGCCTGACCAACCCTCGGCGCCGGCTGGTCTCCGTGCCGCCCATCCGCGTCATCAACCCGGCGTTCGCCGTCGCCGAGGCACTGTGGATCCTCTCCGGCTCGGACGACCCTTGGATCTTTGACTTCAACGACAACCTGCGCCGTTACGCGGACGACGGAGTCCTGCAGGGCGCGTACGGGCCACGCATCCGCCGGTGGGGCGGCAGCCTCGACCAGCTCGACGCGGTCGTACGGAAGCTGACGGCCGACCGGGACTCCCGGCAGGCCGTCGTCCAGATCTACGACCCGGGACGTGACCACCGCGGCCACCGGGATGTGCCATGCACTCTCGGATACCGGTTCCTGATCCGGCAGGGCCGACTCGAGATGCACACCACCATGCGCAGCCAGGACCTGTGGCTCGGGTTCCCGTACGACATCTTCGCGACCACGCTCCTGCAGGAGCTCATGGCCGGCTGGCTCGGTGTCGAGGTCGGCGAATACCACCACCACGTCGACTCGCTGCACCTGTACGCCGAGCACGCCCCGGCCGCCGCCGAGTGCCTCCACCACGAGCCGACCGTCACCGAGATGGATCCGCTCGGCGTGGACTGGCCCAGCCTGGATGCCATCCTCGCCCGAATCATCGGTGGCGACGGCGACCTACCCGACAGCAGCCCGTGGGACACGTTCGGACGCGTGCTTACCAGCTACCGGACCTGGAAGCGCGGCCAGCGCGACTTGGCGCGCAAGATCGCCCACGAAACACCGGGGCCGCTCGGCGCTGCCCTCGTCGCCTGGTACCAGCACCTCACCCAGCCGGCCCTCGCCTCGGCGGAGTCGGCATGACTGCCGATGTGGTGCTCGGACTGTGTGCGTACACGCATGACTCGGCGGCGGCGCTGCTGGTCGACGGCCATCTGATCGGCTTCGTCGAGGAGGAACGGCTCGACGGGGTCAAGCACAGCAAGGCCTACCCGGCACTCGGTGTCGCCTGGCTGCTCGACGAGGCCGGCCTGTCGCCGTCGGAGGTGACTTCGGTGGCGTACAACTTCGATGGACGCCGCTACCTGGGAGCACTGGGGCAACTGCCGAGTCATCTGCGGCAGGCGGCCAGCCGCGCCCGAGCCGTGCCGAGGGCTCGCAGCTTCACCACGGTCCACCGCCGCTACCAGGCCCGGATGCGGGACCTGGCCGAACGCTTCCCGCGCGCTCGACTGCAGCCGGTTCCGCATCACCGGGCGCATGCCCTGTACGCCTTCGCCGCCGCCGGCGTGGACGACGCGGCAGTCCTGATCGTCGACAGCCTCGGCGAGTTGCAGACCACCACCACCTGGCACGCCCGTCAACGCCGCTCGCGGCTCAGCCTCGACCTTGCACACGCGATCGACGACCCGGCCTCCCTCGGCTACGCCTACGGTGCCGTCACCGAACACCTCGGCTGGCGGCGCGGTGACGAGGAAGGCACCGTGATGGCGCTGGCCGCCCTCGGCGACCCCGCCCGATTCCGGGAGCTGATGTCCCGGGCGATCCGGCTCACCACCGACGGGTTCACGCTTGACCCAGCGCTGATCGCCCTGCGGGTGCTCGCCAGCCGCTACGGCCGGGTCACACCCGCGTTCACCGCTGCCACGTGCCCGCCCCGCATGCCGACGGCACCGGTGCAGCCTGTGCATGCCGACCTGGCCGCTGCGCTGCAGGAACGCACCGAGCAGGTGATGCTGCATCTCGCCGCGCGGGCCCGCCGGCTGACCGGCTCAGGGCTACTCTGCCTGGGCGGTGGGGTCGCGGTGAACTGCGTCAGCGCCGGCCTCATCGCCCAGGCCGGCATCGTCGACGAGGTGCACATACCGCCCGCTCCCGGCGATGCGGGTACCGCGATCGGAGCCGCCACCCACACCTGGCTCGACGTCACCGGCCGCCCACCCACCGGCCTCCGCCACCACTGCTACCTCGGCCCCGCCTATCCCGACCTGGCACTACCGGCAGCACCGCGCGCTGGCCTGCACGCGAGCCGACCCGCCGAACCTGTCCACCATCTGGCCCGGCAGCTGGCCGACGGCACAATCGTGGGGTTGTTCACCGGCGCGCTGGAGGCCGGACCCCGGGCACTGGGACACCGGTCGATCCTCGCCTCTCCCCTGGAGGCCGGTGTGGTCGAGCGGCTCAACGCCACCGTCAAGTTCCGCGAACCGTTCCGACCGTTCGCCCCCGTCGTCCTCGCCGACAAGGCCACCGACTACTTCCGGCTGCGCCAACCGTCGCCGTACATGTCGCTAGCGGCTCCCGTGACCGAGCTGACCCGCGACAAGCTACCCGCGATCGTGCACGTCAACGGCACCGCCCGAGTTCAGACCGTCACCCGCGAGCAACACCCCTTCCTCGCCGACGTCCTCACCCGGTTCGGCGAGCTCACCGGCCACCCCGTGCTGATCAACACCTCGCTGAACATCAAGGGCAAGCCGATCTGCGGCACACCGGAGATGGCCTTGGACTGCCTCACCGAGTCCGGCCTGAACGCCCTGCTCATCGAAGGCTGGTGGGTGACCAAGTGAGGATCGGCTACAGCTTCTGGGGATTCCTCGGCCCCGGCATCACCGACACCCCTGACGGAGGCCGCAGCCACCGCCGCACGTTGGTCGACGGACTACAGGCAGCCGGCCATGACATCGTCTTCCTTCAACCCAACCGAGACCTGTGCGAGGCCGGCGACGACCTCACCGGTCACTACCGCTGGAACGTCGGCCTGCCCGAGATCGACGCGCTGTTCCTCGAATGGCGCTGGCCCATTCCCGGCCGTAACACCACCGCCTGCGGCCGCCCCGGCCACACCTGCGACCTACATCGGCAGGGCGAGCTGCTTGGCCACTACACCCACCAGGTCGGCATTCCCACGATCCTGTGGGACAAGGACCGCCGACTGCCTACCACGCACCCCCTCCGCCGTGCCCACAACATGACCGTCTGTGAACCCGCTCTGCATCCGACTCCAGACGCAGTACCACTTCTCTTCCCGGTCGCCGACACGGCTATCGACTCCGCTGACCCGGCTGCGCTGGCGGCCCTGCCCCGCCGCAGCCCGCTGGTCTACGTCGGCAACCAGTACGACCGCGACCACGCGTTCGACACCTACTTCGCGCCGGCCGCCGCCCAATTACCCCACCTAATCGCGGGCAAATGGGCCGACACCCGACGCTGGCCGGATCTGAACTTCATCGGCCGAGTCCCGTTCCCTAGGGTGTCCGCGATCTACGCCGACGCGCTCGCCACCGTCCTGCTGCTGCCCGCCCGGTACGCCACAGCGGGGCAGATGACCCAGCGGATCTTCGAGGCCATCCTTACCGGCTGCGTGCCCCTGCTGCCTCGTGACGTCCGCGGCGCCGACGCCCTTGTTCCCTCGTCACTGATCGTCCGCGACGCCACGGACGTGCGGCACCGCATCGGTTGGCTCAGCGAGATTGCCGGCACCGGTGACCACGCCAGCCTGATCGCGCAGTGCCTACGTCACCTCGACCCGTTCCGACTCTCGACCCAGCTCGAGGTGCTCACCTACCTGCTACATCACCCGGAGTCGGTGCCGTCATGACCCACCGTGTCACCACCAGACAAGCGCACCACACCTCTACCCTGGAGAACCATGGACAGGATCGCCATCATCGGCTGCGGCGGCAGCGGCAAGTCCACCGTCGCACGCCAGCTGGCCAGGATCCTCGACGCGCCGCTGACGCACCTCGACGCGACCTACTACGACGAGCACTGGAACCCCTTACCCCAGGACGAATTCGCCGCCCAGCAGGAGAAACTGGTCGCTGGCGAACGATGGATCATCGAGGGCAACTACGCCGGCACCCTGCCGATCCGGCTCGCAGCCGCCGACACCGTGATCTTCCTCGACCTACCGGCAATCACCTGCCTGTGGGGCATCGCCCAGCGTCGCTGGCGCTACCGGGGCGGGCAACACCACCAGGACGGCGTATACGACCGCATCACCTGGAACTTCGTCCGCTACCTCCTCGGCTACCGACGCACCATGCGCCCGCGAGTCCAGAACCTCATCCGAGAACACGGACCACACGTCCACCTGATCACCCTCACCAGTCGCCGTCAGGCCGCCCAACTGCTGAAACGCGTCCGCGACGAGCATCCGCCCGTGACTTGACCCCAGCGGAACGGGAGGCGACGCATGTCGGCCAACCCGTTCCTTGACCCCAGCCTGGTCCACGGCGACCTCTACCAGGGTGACGGCCGGCTCGCCGACCGCACGAACGCGCTACACGGCGCCAAGATCAGCGGAAGCGACGCCGCCGACACGATCGCCGGCCTGCTCGCCGCTTGGGTCCCGGCCGGAGCGGATGTGCTCGACATCGGTTGCGGGCGCGGCACCACAACCCTGCGCCTGGCCGACCGGCTCCGACCACGCCGGCTCGTTGCCGTCGACGCCTCGACAGCGCTTCTCCACACCACCCGCGACCGCCTCGGCGACGCTGGCGCGTTGGGCTCAGTGGTCTGCGCGGATTTCCACCACCTGCCACTGCCTGACAGCGTGGCCGACGCGGCGGTTGCCGCCTTCTGCCTCTACCACTCGCCAACGCCGAAAAGGGCCATCGCCGAGATCGCCCGCTGCCTACGCCCCGGCGGCACCGCTGCCCTGGTCACCAAGTCCCTGGACAGCTACACCGAACTCGACCACCTGGTCCAGGCTGCCGGCCTCGACCCGGACGCCACCAGCCGACCGAGCCTCTACGAGAGCTTCCACAGCGGCAACCTGCACACCATCACCGCCACCCATCTGACCGTCCTCGACATCCAGCACGAGCCACACGTCTTCCACTTCGCGGACGCCACGCACCTCGCCCGGTACCTCATCACCACACCCAAATACCGGATCGCCCTGACCGGCGGAATCCCCGCCCTCGCGGCAGCCCTCCAGCAGCGGCTGGCGCCACCGCCGTACACGACCCGATCCACGGTCAGCTACGTCGTGGCGGTGCGGCCGTGAGTGGTGCGCTCTTCGTCAAGCGGTACGACGACCCGGAACGCTGCGCCGCCGCTGCCGCCCACCACGCCTGGCTAGTGCCGTGACCACGAACGTTCGCGGTGATGGATGACACGCCGTCCGGCCTGTCAGCCGGGCGGCGTCGCCGGGGTCAGGCTGTGGCGGTGG
>NZ_JBFAID010000068.1:0-29414 GCF_040654475.1 Micromonospora sp. NPDC050686 | reverse complement strand
ACGGCGGCGCCGGATCCGACGCCGCCGTCGGGCGGCGCGGCGCGGCCGGAGGAGACGCCATGAGCGGTACGGCCGTCACCGCCGCCACCAGCGGCGACCGGGAGGTACGCCGGGGCACCCGCAGCGGGCTGGTCGGGCTGGCCGGCGCGGCGGTCAACGGCCTGCTCGGCTTCGTGCTGACCGTGGTGATCGTCCGGGCGCTCGGGCCCGCCGGGTCCGGCGCGATGTTCACCGCGATCGGCGTCGTCGCCATCATGGGCGTGCTCTGCTGCGCGGGCGCGGACACCGCGCTGGTCTGGGCGTTGCCGCGGCGGACCGCGGGCCGCGCCGGCGACGCGGCCCGGCTGCTGCCGGTGGCGCTGGCCCCGAGCCTGCTGTTCACCCTCGTGGTGGCGGCGGCCGGCGTGGCGGCGGCCGGGGCGCTCGCACCGGTGCTGTTCGATCCCGGCGCGACCGAGGGTGCCGACCTGCTCCGGCTGGCGTTCGCCGGGCTGCCGTTCGTGGTGGCGATGACCGTGCTGCTGGCCGCCGTGCGGGCGGTCCGCCCGGTCGCCGCCCTGGTGGCCGTCCAGTACGTCCTGGTCCCCGCCGCCCGCCCGGCGCTGGTGGCCGGCGCCCTGGTCACCGGTGGCGGGGTGGCCCTCGCCTTCGCCGGCTGGCTCGCGCCGGTGCTGCTGGCCGCGCTGGCCTGCGTGGCCCTGCTCGTCGGGCCGCTGGGGCTGGCGTCCGGGGCGCGGCTGCGCCCGGCACAGGCCGACTGGCGCACGCTCTGGGGCTTCGCCCTGCCCCGGGCCGCGTCCGCGACCATCGACGCCAGCAGCATGTGGCTCACGGTGCTGCTCACCGCCGCCCTCGCCGACCAGGCCGAGGCCGGCGTCATCGGCGCGGTCGGCCGGTACGCGCTGGCCGGGCTGCTGGTGATGCAGGGCCTGCGGGTGGCGGTCGCCCCGCAACTGTCCCGGCTGCTCGGGCAGGGGCGTACCGCCGAGGCGGTGGCGGTCTACCGGCGGATCACCGCGATGATCATCGCGCTCTCCTGGCCCGGGTACCTGCTGCTGGCGTTCTTCGCCCCGGGCTTCCTGCGGCTGTTCGGGGCGGAGTTCACCGCCGGGGACGCGGCGCTGGTGGTGCTTGCCGGGGCGATGATGGTCAACTCCGGCACCGGCATCGTGCAGACGCTGCTGCTGATGAGCGGCGGCAGCGGCCGGCACCTGCTCGCCGCGGCCACCGGCCTGCTGCTCAACGTCGCGCTGGCCGTGGCGCTGATCCCGCCGTACGGCGCGCTGGGCGCCGCCGTGGCCTGGACCGTCGGCATCGTGGCGGAGAACGTGATCGCCACCGTCGCCGCCCGCCGGGTGATCGGCGAGCCGCTGGTCACCCGGGCCGTGGCGCGGACCGCGGCGGTCGCCGCCGCCGGCACCACCGGGCTGGCCGGGGCCGGTGCGGCGGTCGCCGGCCGGGACGTGGCCGGACTCTTCCTGACCCTCGGGGTGGTCGCGCTGCTGGCCGGCGCGGCGCTGCTGCACCCCGCGGTACGCCGACGGGTGCGGGCGGCGGCACCCATCCTGCCCCGCCGGGCGCCGCGATGACGAGGAGAACGCGATGACGACGTTGCGGGACCGGGTGAAGGCCCTGGTGCCCGCCCCGGTGGTGACCGGGGTACGGGACGGTCTGGCGCGCTACGGCGAGCGGACCAGCGACCGGCGGCCCCTGCCGGACTTCCTGATCATCGGCACCAAACGCGGTGGCACCACCTCGCTCTGGCGCTACCTGCTGGAGCATCCGCTGGTGCCCCGGCTCTTCCCGGCCTGGAACACCAAGACCTCGCACTACTTCGAGGACACCTTCGGCCGGGGCGAGGCCTGGTACCGCTCGCACTTCCCGACGCTGCGCCAGCGGCAGGCCCTCGAACGCCGCCACGGCGGCCCGACCCGGGTGGGGGAGGCCGCGCCGCTGTACATGTTCCATCCCCTCGCCCCGGGCCGGGTGGCCGAGCTGCTGCCGGCGGTGAAGCTGATCGTCCTGCTCCGCGACCCGGTGCAGCGGGCGTACTCGCACTGGAAGGAGCGGCGCACCGAGGGCGTGGAGCCGCTCGGCTTCGCCGAGGCGCTGGCGGCGGAGGAGGAACGGACCGCGGGCGAGCGGGAGCGGCTGGCCGCCGACCCGACGTACGTGAGCAGCGCCTTCGACTGGTACAGCTACCGGGCCCGGGGCCGGTACGCCGAACACCTGGAACCCTGGCTGGACCGGTTCGACCCCGCACAGTTGCTGCTCCTGCCCAGCGAGACGCTGTACCGGCAGCCCGCCGCCACATACGCCCGGGTGCTGGACTTCCTGGCCCTGCCGCCGCACCGGCTCGACCGGTACGAGGTCTTCAACGACCGGCGCAGCACCGCCATGGACCCGGCGGTCCGGGACGAGCTGACCCGGTACTACGCGCCGCACAACGCCGCCCTCGCCGCCCGGCTGGGCATGACCTTCGACTGGGAGGGCTGACCCCGTGACCGGTGCGACTCGAACCGACGACCCGACCGCCCCGGCCCGCCGGCAGGGCCGGAGCCCGTTGAACTCGCTGCGGTTCCGGCTGGTCGACTCCCCGGACTCGTACGGGGCGAAGCGCCGGGCGCGGCGCGCCCGCTGGCTCTCGGAGACCTTCCCGGACCTGGCGGAGATGTCCGTGCTGGACCTGGGCGGCCGGGTGGACAGCTGGGCCCGGATGCCGGTCCGGCCCCGGCACGTGCACGTGGTCAACCTGGAGCCGCTGCCGGCGGAGCTGCCCGACGGGATGGAGGCGGACCACGCCGACGCCTGCGACCTGCCGCCAGCCATCCTGCGCCGCCGGTACGACCTGGTGTTCAGCAACAGCGTGCTGGAGCACGTGGGCGGCCACGAGCGACGCCGCCGGATGGCCGAGGCGATCCGGGAGCTGGCCCCCCGGCACTGGGTGCAGACCCCGTACCGGTACTTCCCCGTCGAGCCGCACTGGGTGGCGCCCGGGATGCAGTTCCTGCCGGTGCCGGCCCGGGTGGCGGTGGCCCGCAGGTGGCCGCTGGCGTACACCCCCGGCAAGTCCTGGGAGCAGGCGATGAAGCAGGTGCTGACCACCGAGCTGATCGGGCGGGCGGAGCTGCGCTACCTCTTTCCCGACTCGACGATCCTGGCCGAGCGGATGCTCGGCCTGACCAAGTCGATCATCGCGGTCCGTCGGGACGGTGGACACCGGGGTCCGTAGGGCGGGACGCGCCGGACACAACGCCGACCCGACCACCCGCCGTGACACACTGACCGCTGTGTTGCGCTGGCTGACCGCAGGTGAATCGCACGGACCCGCCCTGGTGGCGATGATCGAGGGGGTGCCCGCCGGGATCGAGGTGACCACCACCGAGATCGCCCGTGAGCTGGCCCGCCGCCGACTCGGCTACGGCCGGGGCGCCCGGATGGCCTTCGAGCAGGACGAGGTCGAGGTGATCGGTGGCCTGCGGCACGGCGTCACCCTGGGCAGCCCGGTCGCGATCCGGGTCGGCAACTCGGAGTGGCCCAAGTGGCGCACCGTGATGGCCGCCGACCCGGTGGACGCCGAGGAGCTGGCCGGGCAGGCCCGCAACGCGCCGCTGACCCGCCCGCGTCCGGGCCACGCGGACCTGGCCGGCATGCAGAAGTATGGCCACACCGACGCCCGCCCGATCCTGGAGCGGGCAAGCGCCCGGGAGACCGCCGCCCGGGTCGCCGTGGGGACGGTCGCCAAGGCGCTGGTGAAGCAGGCGCTCGGCATCGACATCGTGTCGCACGTGGTGGAGCTGGGCCCGGTCGCCGCCAAGCCCGGCCTGCGTCCGACGCCCGAGGACGCCGAGCGCATCGACGCCGACCCGCTGCGCTGCCTCGACCCGGACGCCAGCGCCCGGATGGTCGACGAGGTCGACGCCGCGAAGAAGGCCGCCGACACCCTGGGCGGCGTGGTCGAGGTGCTGGCGTACGGCGTGCCGCCGGGCCTGGGCAGCCATGTGCAGTGGGACCGTAAGCTCGACGCCCGGCTGGCCACCGCGCTGATGTCGATCCAGGCGATCAAGGGCGTGGAGATCGGCGACGGCTGGCAGCAGGCTCGCTCGCGCGGCTCCGTGGCGCACGACGAGATCGTGCCCACGGCCACCGGCGTACGCCGGATCACCGACCGGGCGGGCGGCCTGGAGGGCGGCATCACCACCGGCGAGCCGCTGCGGGTCCGGGCCGCGATGAAGCCGATCTCGTCGCTGAACCGGGCGCTGTCCACGGTCGACGTGACCACCGGCGAGCCGGCCACCGCGATCAACCAGCGGTCGGACGTCTGTGCCGTGCCGGCGGCGGCGGTGGTCGCCGAGGCGATGGTCGCCCTGGTGCTCGCCGAGGCGGCCACCGAGAAGTTCGGCGGCGACTCGGTCGCCGAGATCCGCCGCAACCTGGCGGGCTACCTCGACGCGCTGGTCATCCGGTGAGCGCGAGGAACGCAGCGCAGCGGAGTCCCGCAGTCGCGAACGAAAGGTCGACTCGGTGACCCGGCCGGTGTGCGTGCTGGTGGGGGCGCCCGGTTCGGGCAAGAGCACCGTGGGCGAGCTGCTCGCCGACGCGCTCGGGGTGACGTTCCGCGACACCGACGTGGACATCGAGCGGCTGGCCGGCAAGCCGATCCCGGAGATCTTCGTCGACGAGGGGGAGGAGCACTTCCGTACCCTCGAACGGGCGGCGGTGGCCGCGGCGCTGGCCTCGCACGCCGGCGTGCTCGCCCTCGGCGGCGGCGCGATCCTGGCCGAAGAGAATCGGGGCGCGCTGATCGGGCACACCGTGGTGCACCTGTCGGTGGAGCTGCCGGACGCGGTGAAGCGGGTGGGTCTCGGGGCCGGGCGGCCGCTGCTGGCGATCAACCCGCGGGCCACCCTCAAACACCTGATGGAGCAGCGCCGGCCGCTCTACGCCGAGGTGGCGACGGCGACGGTGCTCACCGACGGGCGTACCCCGGAGGAGATCGCCGCGGAGATCGGCGCTCTGCTGAAGCCCTGAACCGCCCGGCTCGTGCGCCCCGGCGGTTAAGCGGGGGCCGCGGCTATACCGGAGTCAGGCGGGGCTCCGCCTTGCGGCTTGCCCGGCGGGGGGCGGGGCGCCAGGTGGCCAGCAGGGCCAGCGCGAGCAGGATCTCCGCCAGGTCGCCGACGTAGTACATCAGCGTGGCGGCGGCCCGCAGCTGCTCGACCGGGGCGGTGATGTCGACCAGCCCGGCGTAGAGCAACTGGGCGAGGGCGGCGTGCGCCGCGACCGAGCCGCCCAGCACCATCAGCCGGACGGGTACCGCGGGCCGGTGCGGCCCGGGGTCGGGGCCGGCGATCGACCAGGTGAACAGGTATCCGCTGGCGAGGAAGTGCACCAGCAGCAGCGCGTGCAGCGCCGGGTGCGCCATCATCGCCCGGTACAGCGGCGTCAGGTGCAGCACCCAGAGCCCGCCGGCGGTGAGCAGCAGGCCGGCCACCGGGTGGGCGAGCGCCCGGGGCAGCGGGTGGCGCAGCAGGCGCAGCGCCGACCGTCCCACCCGTCGCGGCACGGTGCGCAGGGCGAGGGTGCCGGGCGCGCCGAGCACCAGGCCCAGCGGCGCGAGCATGCCCACCAGCAGGTGCTGCCCCATGTGGGTGACCAGGTCGTGGCCGGGCAGCAGGGCCGCCGCCGCCAGCGACGCGCAGCCCGCGCCGAAGCTCGCCGTCCGCCAGTGGCTCCAGCCGGCCCGGCCGGGGTCGCGCTGGCGCAGCGCCGCCGCCAGGTACACCCAGAAGGCGAGCAGCGGTACGAGCAGCAGCGGCCCGACCGGGCTGTGCCCCGGGTGCGTCACCGCCGGTCCGCGCACAGATCGACGGCGCCGGCCCGGCGCTGCACCGCCCAGCCCACCGCGATCAGCCCCGCGCCGAGCACCAGGAAGCCGATGTCCCAGGCGGTCTGGTGCGGCCCGCCTCGGACGTGGTGGATGCCGAGCAGCTGGTGGTCGACGGTCCCCTCCACCAGGTTGAACAGCCCCCAGCCGACCAGCGCCCAGCCCCACAGCGCCGGGGAGCGCCAGAGCCGGCCGCGGGAGCGGGTGACGCGGGCGTAGAGCAGGGCCAGGCCGGTGAGCACCGCGACCCAGGTGACCACGTGGAACAGGCCGTCCCAGAGGGTGTTCATCTGCAGGCCCGGCACCGTGTCCACCGGATACTCCCGGACCCCGATGTGGTCGGCGCCGGTGCTGCTGAGCATGTGGTGCCACTGGAGCACCTGGTGCAGCAGGATGCCGTCGACGAAGCCGCCGAAACCGACGCCGAGAATGGTCGCCGGCAGGCGGATGTCGGCGCCGTCGATCGTGGTGCGGGCCATGCGTACCTCCGCGATCGGATGTCGTCCTCCTCGCCTGCCCCGTCCGGTCCGCGCTAAACGCACGGCTGGACTAGGCTGCCGGCGATGAACGAGGTGACCCGGATCGCGGTCGGCGGCGACCGACCGTACGAGGTGCTGGTCGGACGCGACCTGTTCGGCGAGGTGGCCGGCCTGCTGCCCGGCGTGGCCCGGGTGGCGGTGCTGCACGCGCCGCCGCTGAAGGAGCTGGCCGACGCGGTCGCCGAGCGGCTGCGCGCCGCCGGTGCGACGCCGCTGCCGATCGAGCTGCCGGACGCCGAGGCGGGCAAGCGGATCGAGGTGGCGGCCGACTGCTGGGACCGGTTGGGTGCGGCGGGCTTCACCCGGACGGACGCGCTGGTCGGTGTCGGCGGGGGAGCGGTGACCGACCTCGCCGGCTTCGTCGCGGCCTGCTGGCTGCGCGGGGTGCGCTGGGTCGCGGTGCCCACCTCGCTGCTCGGCATGGTCGACGCCGCCGTGGGCGGCAAGACCGGCGTCAACACCGCCGCCGGAAAGAACCTGGTGGGCGCCTTCCATCCGCCGGCCGGCGTGCTGGCCGACCTCGCCACGCTCGACAGCCTGCCCCCGGTCGACCTGGCCGCCGGGTTGGCCGAGGTGGTCAAGTGCGGGTTCATCGCCGACCCGGCGATCCTGGACCTGGTCGAGCGGGACCCGGCCGCGGCCGTGGATCCGACCGGCGCGGTGACCCGGGAGCTGATCGAGCGGGCGATCCGGGTCAAGGCTGACGTGGTCTCGGCCGACCTGCGCGAGGCGGGGCTGCGCGAGGTGCTGAACTACGGCCACACCCTGGCCCACGCGATCGAGAAGGTCGAGGACTACCGCTGGCGGCACGGGCACGCCGTCGCGGTCGGCACCGTGTACGCCGGTGCCCTGGCGAGGCTGGCCGGCCGGCTGGACCCGGTCACCGCCGGGCGGCATCGCGACGTGCTGGCCGCGCTCGGGCTGCCCACCAGCTATCCGGCCGACGCCTGGCCGGACCTGCTGGCCGCGATGCGGGTGGACAAGAAGGCCCGGGGCAGCCAACTGCGGTTCGTGGTGCTCGACGGGCTGGCCCGCCCGGCGCTGCTGGAGGGCCCCTCCGACGAGCTGCTGCACGAGGCGTACCGGGAGGTCGCCTCGTGACCGCCCGGGTGTACGTGTTGAACGGGCCGAACCTGGGCCGCCTCGGCACCCGCCAGGTCGACGTCTACGGCGTGACCAGCTACGCCGACCTGGTCAACCGGTGCGTGGACACCGGCCGCGAGCTGGGGCTGGACGTGGTGGTCCGGCAGACCGACGCCGAGCACGAGCTGCTCGGCTGGCTGCACGAGGCGGCCGACGAGGGTGCCGCCGTGGTGCTCAACCCGGCGGCCTGGTCGCATTACTCGATCGCCGTGCGGGACGCCTGCGCGATGTTGCGCGGGCCGCTGGTCGAGGTGCACATCTCCAACATCCACGCCCGGGAGGAGTTCCGGCACCACTCGGTGGTCTCCGCGGTGGCCACCGGGGTGATCTGCGGGCTCGGCGTGGACGGTTACCGGCTGGCCCTGCACCACCTGGCCACCCGCCTCGCCGCCGGCGGCTGACCCGGCCTCGCGCCTGACCCGGCCTGCGCCGGCCCGGCTTGGGCCCCCCGGCCCGGCCTGGGCCTCGATCCGGCCTGGGCGACGGTCGCGCCCGGGGACCGCCATCCTCGTTGCTCTCCGTGACCGGCCTGGCGGCGTCGGCGCCCCTTCTTCCCCACCTTTGCTCTGCTTCAACGCCCGCAACACCGCCCCCGAGCTGCGACGCCGGGGCCGGTGCCGTCCCCGCGGCGGCCGAGGCCGATCACGGTGGGTGCCTGTTGCCTCCGTTGAAGCAGAGCAAAGGCGCCGAGTGGGGTCGACGGGGGTGGTGGGGGAGGTTGCTCTGGGTGATGTTCCGCACCTCGGCCTGGCGGACCCGGTTCGACACAGCTTGTAGACTTCCTGCGTCTGTCCGCCAATTGATGATCAAGGCAGGAAATGGCCTCCACCAACGACCTCAAGAACGGCCTGGTACTCAACCTCGACGGCGAGCTCTGGTCCGTCGTCGAGTTCCAGCACGTCAAGCCCGGTAAGGGTGGCGCCTTCGTGCGCACCACGCTGAAGAACGTGCTGTCCGGGAAGGTGGTCGACAAGACCTTCAACGCGGGCACCAAGGTCGAGACCGCCACCGTCGACAAGCGCACCATGCAGTACCTGTACGCCGACGGCGAGGACTACGTCTTCATGGATCTGGAGACCTTCGACCAGATCACCGTCCCGGACGGCACCGTGGGCGAGGCCGCCAACTACCTCCTCCCCGAGGCCGAGGCGACCGTCGCCACCCACGAGGGCCTCCCGCTCTACATCGAGCTGCCGACCTCGGTCGTGCTCGAGGTCACCTACACCGAGCCGGGCCTGCAGGGCGACCGGTCGACCGGCGGCAACAAGCCGGCCACCGTCGAGACCGGCGCCACCGTGCAGGTGCCGCTCTTCATCACCACCGGCGAGAAGATCAAGGTCGACACCCGCGACGGCCGTTACCTCGGCCGAGCCTGATGGCCGAGGCACCGAAGCAGCAGATGCCGGCGCGCCGCAAGGCGCGCAAGCGGGCGCTGGACGTGCTCTTCGAGGCCGACCTGCGGGACCGCCCCCCGGTCGAGGTGCTCGCCGGCTACCTCGAGCGGATCGAGAAGCCCCGGCCGGAGCACCTCGGCTACGCGGTCGGCCTGGTCGAGGGGGTCGCCGCGCACCTGGACCGGATCGACGAGCTGCTGGCCAGCTATGCCGAGGGCTGGACGCTGGACCGGATGCCGGTGGTCGACCGCAACCTCGCCCGGATCGCCGTCTACGAGCTGCTCTACGTGGACGAGATCGACGACGCGGTGGCCATCAGCGAGGCCGTGGAGCTGGCCCGGCAGATGTCGACCGACGACTCGCCGCGGTTCCTCAACGGGTTGCTGGGCCGCATCGCCGAGTACGCCACCCGCTGACGGCGACCGCCGCGACGACACACCGAGAAGGGCCCGTGCCGCACGGCACGGGCCCTTCTCGGTGTACGGGGTCAGGACGCGAAGAACGCCCGCGGGTCGGCGACCAGCACGCCATGCTCGGTCAGCCGCTCGATCAGACCCGACGGCGAGGCGTCGTAGACGATCGCCAGCGCGCGCAGGTCGTCGGCGCGGATGGAGAGCACCCGGCCGTTGTAGTCGCCGCGCTGCTGCTGGATGGCGCGGGCGTACCGGGCGACGTAGGCCAGGTCCTCGGAGGCCTCGTCGTAGAGCCGCTCGAGGTCCAGCACGATCTTGCTGGTGGCCTCGTGGCGCACGCCACTGCCGTCGGGCAGGAGCTCCGAGACGGGCACCCGGTAGAAGTCGGCCAGCTCGGCCAGGCGGGACACCGTGACGGCACGGTCCCCGCGCTCGTACGAGCCGACCACCACGGCCTTCCAACGCCCGTTCGACTTCTCCTCCACCCCCTGCAGGGACAGCCCCTGCTGCTGGCGGATGGAGCGCAGGCGGGCGCCCAGCGACTTGGCGTATTCAGAGGGCATTCGGACACTCCCAGTGCTGCTCGGGGTTCTCCCAGCTATCGCTACGGAGCGTGACGGTACGGGGATTGCGACACGTGGTCAAGTGGGGGACGCCGTCCGGTTGCGGGTGCGGGGGAGTTATCCGGATTTGGCCGCCCTGATCCGCAGATCAGTGCCGGCGGCGGCCGGCCGGCTGAGCGCTGGTAACGTGGCGTGAGCCTCGGTCCGGGCCGTACGTGGTCCACCGGAGGTGCCAGACGTCCTTTAACGACCCGTCCCGTGAGGCGGGGAAGGAGGTCCGCCGTGGCCTGCCCACCGGCTGCCCACCCATTGCCACCGCGACAACCCACGGTGAAGGTGATCCTCACCGCCGCCGACGTGTCGCGGGTGGTCGACCGCATCGCCCACCAGATCCTGGAAAAGACCCAGGGCGCCGCCGACACCGTGCTGCTCGGCATCCCCACCCGCGGAGCGCCACTGGCCCAGCGGCTCGCCGCCCGGATCAGCACCTTCGAGAACGTCGACGTCCCGGTCGGTGTGCTCGACATCACCCTCTACCGCGACGACCTGCGCCGGCACGCCACCCGGGCGATCGGCCCGACCCAGCTGCCGCCCGGCGGGATCGACGGCAAGCGGGTCGTCCTCGTCGACGACGTGCTCTTCTCCGGCCGTACCGTCCGGGCCGCCCTCGACGCGCTCAACGACATCGGTCGCCCGGCCTCCGTGCAGCTCGCCGTCCTGGTCGACCGGGGCCACCGGCAGTTGCCGATCCGCGCCGACTACGTCGGCAAGAACATCCCCACCTCGCTCGCCGAGAACGTCAAGGTCACGCTCGCCGAGACCGACGGCGCCGACGAGGTCAAGCTGTTCGGGGAGGCCCCCCGGTGAGCGCGAGGAGTGCAGCGAAGCGGAGCCCCGCAGTCGCGAACGAAAGGCAGGCCCGGTGAGCGCGAGGAGTGCAGCGAAGCGGAGCCCCGCAGTCGCGAACGAAAGGCAGGCCCAGTGATCAGGCACCTGCTCTCCGGCGCGGACCTGGATGCCGCCACCGCCACCCAGATCCTGGACACCGCCGCCGAGATGGCCACCGTCGCCGGCCGGGAGGTCAAGAAGCTGCCCGCGCTGCGCGGCCGGACGGTGGTGAACCTCTTCTACGAGGACTCCACCCGCACCCGGATCTCCTTCGAGGCGGCCGCCAAGCGGCTCAGCGCCGACGTGATCAACTTTTCGGCGAAGGGGTCCAGCGTGGCCAAGGGCGAGAGCCTGAAGGACACCGCGCTGACCCTGCAGGCGATGGGCGCCGACGCGGTGGTCGTCCGGCACCCCGCCTCCGGCGCCCCGCACCGGTTGGCCGACTGGGTGGACGGGTCGGTGGTCAACGCCGGCGACGGCACCCACGAGCACCCCACCCAGGCGCTGCTCGACGCGTACACGATGCGCTCCCGGCTGGGCCGGCTCGCCGGCCTGCACGTGGCGATCGTCGGCGACGTGCTGCACTCCCGGGTGGCCCGCTCCAACGTGCTGCTGCTGTCCACCCTCGGGGCCAAGGTCACCCTGGTCGGCCCGCCGACCCTCATCCCGGTGGACATCTCGGCCGCGCTCGCCCCTGCCGCCGACGTCTCCTACGACCTCGACACCGTTCTTCCCGGTGTGGACGTGGTGATGATGCTGCGGGTGCAGCGGGAGCGGATGAACGACTCCTACTTCCCCTCCGCCCGGGAGTACGCCCGCCGCTACGGATTGGACGGCCCGCGCCTGCGCCGGCTGCCGGAGCACGCGATCGTCATGCACCCCGGCCCGATGAACCGGGGCATGGAGATCACCCCCGAGGTGGCCGACTCGCCCCGCTCCACCATCGTCGAACAGGTCGCCAACGGGGTCTCCGTGCGGATGGCCGTCCTCTACCTGCTGCTCGGAGGGAACAACCGGTGAGCGCGTACCTGATCAAGAACGTGAGCGTCGTCGGCGCCGCGCCGACCGACCTGCTGATCCGCGACGGCGTCGTCGCCCAGACCGGCGCGGACCTGGCCGCGCCGGACGCCACCGTGCTCGACGCGACCGGCCTGGTCGCCCTGCCCGGCCTGGTCGACCTGCACACCCACCTGCGCGAGCCGGGCCGGGAGGACGCCGAGACCGTCGAGTCCGGCTCCCGGGCGGCGGCGCTGGGCGGCTACACCGCGGTCTGCGCGATGGCCAACACCTCCCCGGTGGCCGACACCGCCGGGGTGGTCGAGCAGGTGTGGCGGCTCGGCCGGGAGGCCGGGCTGGTTGACGTGCAGCCGATCGGCGCGGTCACCGTCGGGCTGGCCGGCGAACGGCTGGCCGAGCTGGGCGCGATGGCCGACTCGGCGGCCCGGGTGCGGATCTTCTCCGACGACGGGCACTGCGTGGCCGACCCGAGGCTGATGCGCCGGGCGCTGGAATACGTCAAGGCGTTCGACGGGATCATCGCCCAGCACGCCGAGGAGCCCCGGCTCACCGAGGGCGCGCAGATGCACGAGGGCGAGGTCTCCACCCGGCTCGGGCTGACCGGCTGGCCGGCGGTCGCCGAGGAGGCGATCATCGCCCGGGACGTGCTGCTCGCCGAGCACGTGGGCAGCCGGCTGCACATCTGCCACGTCTCCACCGCCGGCAGCGTCGAGGTGCTGCGGCACGCCAAGGCGCGGGGGGTGAAGGTGACCGCCGAGGTGACCCCGCACCACCTGCTGCTCACCGATGGGAAAGCGGAAACCTACGACCCGGTCTTCAAGGTCAACCCGCCGCTGCGTACCGCCGCGGACATCGCCGCGCTGCGGGCCGCGCTGGTCGAGGGCGTGATCGACATCGTCGCCACCGACCACGCCCCGCACGCGGTGGAGGACAAGGAGTGCGAGTGGGCGTACGCCCGGCCGGGCATGCTCGGCCTGGAGACGGCGCTGTCGATCGCGCTGGACGTGCTCGGCCCGCGGTGGGACCTGATCGCCGAGCGGATGTCGCGTACCCCGGCCCGGATCGCCGGTCTCGACTCCCACGGCCTCGACCCGGCCCCCGGCGTCCCGGCCAACCTGACCCTGGTAGACCCGGCCGCCCACCGCGTGATCGAACCGGCGGAGCTGGCCAGCCGCAGTCGCAACACCCCGTACGCCCGCATGACGCTGCCGGGTCGCATCGTGGCGACCTTCCTGCGCGGCGAGCCGACGGTCCTGGACGGAAAGGCTCTTCACTAATGGGTAAGCGCAGAAGCGCGATCCTCGTGCTTGAGGACGGGCGCACCTTCCACGGCGAGGCGTACGGCAGCGTCGGTGAGACGTTCGGCGAGGCGGTCTTCAACACCGGCATGACCGGCTATCAGGAGACCCTGACCGACCCGTCGTACCACCGGCAGGTGGTGGTGCAGACCGCCCCGCACATCGGCAACACCGGCGTCAACGACGAGGACGACGAGTCCGACCGGATCTGGGTGGCCGGGTACGTGGTCCGCGACCCGGCCCGGATCGGCTCCAACTGGCGCGCCACCGGCGGCCTGGAGGACCGGCTCGCCGCCGAGGGCGTGGTCGGCATCAGCGGCGTCGACACCCGCGCGCTCACCCGCCACCTGCGGGAGCGGGGCGCGATGCGGGTCGGCGTCTCCAGCGTCGACGACGACCCGGCGGCGCTGCTGGAGCGGGTCCGCCGGTCGCCGCAGATGGCCGGCGCGGACCTGTCCGCCGAGGTGACCACCGCCAAGCCGTACGTGGTGCAGGCGCAGGGCGAGCACCGGTTCACCGTGGCCGCGCTGGACCTGGGCATCAAGCGCAACGTGCCGCGCCGGCTCGCCGCCCGCGGCGTCACCACCCACGTGCTGCCGGCCGGCTCGACGATCGAGGACCTGCTCGCCACCGGCGCGGACGCGGTCTTCCTCTCGCCCGGCCCGGGCGACCCGGGGACCGCCGACGGCCCGGTCGCCCTGGCCCGGGAGGTGCTGACCCGGCGGATCCCGCTGTTCGGCATCTGCTTCGGCAGCCAGATCCTCGGCCGGGCGCTCGGCTTCGGCACCTACAAGCTCGGGTACGGCCACCGCGGCATCAACCAGCCGGTGCTCGACCGGGCCACCGGCAAGGTCGAGGTGACCAGCCACAACCACGGCTTCGCCGTGGACGTGCCGGGCGTTGGGGCGGCCGTGCCCGACCAGGTGATCGACACCGACTTCGGCGGCGTCCGGGTCTCCCATGTCTGCCTCAATGACAACGTGGTCGAGGGGCTGCGGGCGCAGGACGTGCCCGCCTTCACCGTCCAGTACCACCCGGAGGCGGCGGCCGGCCCGCACGACGCGGACTACCTGTTCGACCGCTTCGCGGAGCTGATCGAGGGCGGTGTTGCCCTCGACCGGAAGCAGAGCGAGGGCCGTGGCCTCGACCCGAATCACAGTGAAGGCGGTAAGAATGCCTAAGCGGACCGACCTCAGGCACGTGCTGGTGATCGGCTCCGGGCCGATCGTGATCGGGCAGGCCTGCGAGTTCGACTACTCCGGCACCCAGGCCTGCCGGGTGCTGCGCAGCGAGGGGATCCGGGTCAGCCTGGTCAACTCCAACCCGGCCACGATCATGACCGACCCGGAGTTCGCCGACGCCACCTACGTCGAGCCGATCACCCCGGAATTCGTCGAGCTGGTCATCGCCAAGGAGCGCCCCGACGCGCTGCTGCCCACCCTCGGTGGGCAGACCGCGCTGAACACGGCGGTCGCCCTGCACGAGGCCGGCGTGCTGGAGAAGTACGGCGTCGAGCTGATCGGCGCCAACATCGACGCGATCAACCGGGGCGAGGACCGGCAGCTGTTCAAGGACATCGTGGCCAAGGCCGGCGTACGCCTGGGCCTGGCCGACCCGTCCTCGCTGGTGCCGCGCTCGCGGGTCTGCCACTCGATGGACGAGGTCCGGGAGACCGTCACCGAGCTGGGCCTGCCGGTGGTCATCCGGCCGTCGTTCACCATGGGCGGCCTCGGCTCCGGCATGGCGCACACCGACGAGGACCTGGCCCGCATCGCCGGCGCCGGCCTGGCCGCCAGCCCGGTGCACGAGGTGCTCATCGAGGAGAGCGTGCTCGGCTGGAAGGAGTACGAGCTCGAACTCATGCGTGACCGGCACGACAACGTGGTGGTGGTCTGCTCGATCGAGAACATCGACCCGATGGGCGTGCACACCGGCGACAGCGTCACCGTCGCCCCGGCCATGACGCTCACCGACCGGGAGTACCAGCGGCTGCGCGACCTGGGCATCGCGGTGCTGCGCGAGGTCGGTGTGGACACCGGCGGCTGCAACATCCAGTTCGCGGTCAATCCCGACGACGGCCGGATCGTCGTCATCGAGATGAACCCCCGGGTGTCCCGCTCCTCGGCGCTGGCGTCGAAGGCCACCGGCTTCCCGATCGCCAAGATCGCCGCGAAGCTCGCCATCGGCTACACCCTGGACGAGATCCCCAACGACATCACGCTCAAGACGCCGGCCGCGTTCGAGCCGACGCTGGACTACGTGGTGGTGAAGATCCCCCGGTTCGCGTTCGAGAAGTTCCCCGGCGCCGACCCGGAGCTGACCACCACGATGAAGTCGGTGGGCGAGGCGATGAGCCTGGGCCGCAACTTCACCGAGGCGCTGAACAAGGCGATGCGCTCGATGGAAACCAAACAAGCCGGATTCTGGACCGTGCCCGACGACGTCGTCGCTGCCCCGACGGGCGCCGATCCGGCGGGGGCGACCAGGGAGGACACGCTCGCCGCGCTGCGGATGCCGCACGACGGGCGGCTCTACACGGTGGAGCGGGCGCTGCGGCTGGGCGCCTCCATCGCCGAGGTGGCCGAGGCCTCCGGCGGGATGGACCCGTGGTTCCTCGACCAGATCGCCGCGCTGGTCGAGCTGCGCGCCGAGATCGTCGACGCCCCGGTGCTCGACGCCGACCTGCTGCGCCGGGCCAAGCGGGCCGGCCTCTCCGACCGGCAGCTCGCCGCGCTGCGCCCCGAGCTGGCCGCCGAGGACGGGGTACGCACGCTGCGCCACCGGCTCGGCGTCCGCCCGGTCTACAAGACCGTGGACACCTGCGCCGCCGAGTTCGAGGCGACCACGCCGTACCACTACTCGACGTACGACCTGGAGACCGAGGTGGCGCCGTCGGCCCGGCCGAAGGTGCTGATCCTCGGCTCCGGCCCGAACCGGATCGGCCAGGGCATCGAGTTCGACTACTCCTGCGTGCACGCCGTCCAAGCGCTCAGGGACGTGGGTTACGAGACCGTGATGGTCAACTGCAACCCGGAGACCGTCTCCACCGACTACGACACCGCCGACCGGCTCTACTTCGAGCCGTTGACCTTCGAGGACGTGCTGGAGGTGTGGCACGCCGAGGACTCCTCCGGCCGGGCGGCCGGCGGCCCCGGCGTGGTCGGGGTGATCGTGCAGCTCGGTGGGCAGACGCCGCTCGGCCTGGCCCAGCGGCTCAAGAACGCGGGCGTGCCGATCGTCGGCACCTCCCCGGAGTCGATCCACCTGGCCGAGGAGCGCGGCGCGTTCGGCGCGGTACTGGCCCGGGCCGGGCTGCGGGCGCCCGCGCACGGCATGGCCACCTCGTACGAGGAGGCGAAGGCGATCGCCGACGAGATCGGCTACCCGGTGCTGGTCCGGCCGTCGTACGTGCTCGGCGGCCGGGGCATGGAGATCGTGTACGACGACGCGACCCTGCACGACTACATCGGCCGGGCCACCGACATCGCGCCCGACCGTCCGGTGCTGGTGGACCGGTTCCTCGACGACGCCATCGAGATCGACGTGGACGCGCTGGTCGACGCCGACGGCGAGGTCTACCTCGGCGGGGTGATGGAGCACATCGAGGAGGCGGGCATCCACTCCGGCGACTCGTCCTGCGCGCTGCCGCCGATCACCCTGGCCGGGTCGCACCTGGCCCAGGTGCGCCGCTACACCGAGGCCATCGCCCGGGGGGTCGGGGTGCGCGGCCTGCTGAACGTCCAGTACGCGCTCAAGGACGACGTGCTGTACGTGCTGGAGGCCAACCCGCGTGCCTCGCGTACCGTGCCGTTCGTCTCCAAGGCGACCGCGGTGCCGCTGGCCAAGGCGGCGGCCCGGATCGCGCTCGGGGCCACCGTCGCCGAGCTGCGCGGCGAGGGGATGCTCCCGCCCGTCGGGGACGGCGGCACCATGCCGGCCGACGCCCCGATCGCGGTGAAGGAGGCGGTGCTGCCGTTCAAGCGCTTCCGCACGCCGTCGGGCAAGGGCATCGACGTGCTGCTCGGCCCGGAGATGAAGTCCACCGGCGAGGTGATGGGCATCGACACCAACTTCGGGCACGCCTTCGCCAAGTCCCAGTCCGCCGCGTACGGCTCGCTGCCGACCGCTGGCAAGATCTTCGTCTCGGTGGCCAACCGGGACAAGCGCGGCATGATCTTCCCGATCAAGCGCCTGGCCGACCTCGGCTTCGAGATCGTCGCCACCACCGGCACGGCCGAGGTGCTGCGCCGGCACGGCATCGCCTGCGAGCAGATCCGCAAGCACTACGAGTCGGGTGCGGGCGCGGACGCGGTCTCGCTGATCCTCGGCGGCGACGTGGCCCTGGTGGTGAACACCCCGCAGGGCTCCGGCGCGAGTGCCCGCTCCGACGGCTACGAGATCCGCAGCGCCGCCGTGACCGCGGACATCCCCTGCATCACCACGGTCCCCGGCGCCGCCGCCGCGGTGATGGGCATCGAGGCCCGCATCCGCGGCGACATGCGGGTGCGCCCCCTGCAGGACCTGCACGCCGCCCTGCGGGCCGCGCAGTGATCTTCGAGCGGGTGGTCCGGCCGCGCCTGTTCCGGATCGGGGGCGGGGACGCGGAGGCGGCGCACGAGTGGACGCTGGCGCGGTTGGCCGGGCTGTCCCGGCGGCCGACCGCCCTCGCCGCGCTGCGCCGCCGGTACCTGCGGTCCGCGCCGCGCACCGTGTTCGGGGTGGACTTCCCGAACCCGGTGGGGCTGGCGGCCGGCATGGACAAGAACGGCGTCGCGCTGCCGGCCTGGCCGGCGCTCGGGTTCGGCTTCGTCGAGGTGGGCACGGTCACCGCGCACGCCCAGCCGGGCAACCCCCGGCCCCGGCTGTTCCGGCTGCCGGACAGCGAGGCCGTGGTCAACCGGATGGGTTTCAACAACGCCGGCGCCGACGCCCTCGCCGCGCGGCTGGCCGCGCTGCCCCGGCCGCTCGGGGTGCCGCTGGGCATCTCGCTCGGCAAGTCCAAGGTGACCCCTCTCGACGAGGCGGTCGAGGACTACCTGGCGTCGTACCGGGCGCTGCGGGGGCACGGCGACTACTTCGCGGTCAACGTGTCCTCGCCGAACACCCCGGGCCTGCGGACCCTGCAGGACCGGTCCCACCTGGACGCGCTGCTCGCGGCGCTGGTGGGGGAGAAGCCGGTGCTGGTGAAGCTCGCCCCGGACCTCACCGAGCCGGCCATCGCCGAGCTGCTGGAGGTCTGCCTGGACCGGGGCGCGGCCGGGGTGATCGCCACCAACACCACGCTGGCCCGTGACGGGCTGGCCCCGGCCGACCGGGGGCGCGGGGCGGAGACCGGCGGCCTGTCAGGCCGGCCGCTCACCGGGCGGGCCCGGGACGTGGTGGCCTTCGTGCACCGGGAGACGGGCGGCCGGCTGCCGGTGATCGGCGTCGGCGGCATCCTCGACCCGGACGACGCGGCCGGCATGTTCGACGCCGGGGCCAGCCTGGTCCAGCTCTACACCGGCTTCATCTACCGCGGCCCGGCCCTCGTCCGCGCGGCGGTGCGGGTGGCCGGCGCGGCGACGGTGCCGGCCGACGGCCGGCCGGCGGGGGCCGGCCACCGGTGACCGCGAGCCGGCCGGGACCGCCAGGCCGGTCGAGGTGCGACCCGCCCGCGCGGAACCGAAGGAGAGCAGCGTGACGCCCGAGGAGATCCTCGCCGCCGACCGCCGGCACGTCTGGCATCCGTACGCGGCGGTGCCGCCGGCCAGTCCGCCGTACGTGGTGGACAGCGCCCGGGGCGTACGGCTGCGGCTGGCCGACGGCCGGGAGCTGGTGGACGGGATGTCGTCCTGGTGGGCGGCGATCCACGGCTACCGCCACCCGGTCCTGGACGCGGCGGTCACCGACCAGCTCGGGCGGATGAGCCACGTGATGTTCGGCGGGCTCACCCACGAGCCCGCCGTGCGGTTGGCCCGTACCCTGGTCGAGCTGGCCCCCGACGGCCTCGAACACGTCTTCCTGGCCGACTCCGGCTCGGTGAGCGTCGAGGTGGCGGTGAAGATGTGCCTGCAGTACCAGCGGGCCACCGGCCGCCCCGAGCGGCGCCGTCTCGGCACCTGGCGGGGCGGCTACCACGGCGACACGTTCCACCCGATGAGCGTCTGCGACCCGGAGGGCGGCATGCACCACCTCTGGGGCGACCTCCTGCCCCGGCAGGTGTTCGCCCCGGTGCCGCCCGGCGGGTTCGACGACGAGCCCGACCCGGCGTACGTCGCGGCGTTGACCGACGCGGTGCAACGGCACGCGGACGAGCTGGCCGCGGTGATCGTCGAGCCGGTCGTGCAGGGGGCCGGCGGGATGCGCTTCCACCACCCGCACTACCTGCGGGTGCTGCGCGAGGTGACCCGGCGGCACGGCATCCTGCTGGTCTTCGACGAGATCGCCACCGGCTTCGGCCGTACCGGGCGGATGTTCGCCGCCGAGCACGCCGGGGTCGGCCCGGACGTGCTCTGTGTGGGCAAGGCCCTCACCGGTGGTTACCTGACCCTGGCCGCGGCGCTCTGCACCGCGGAGATCGCCCGGGGCATCTCCGCCGGCGGGGTGCTGGCGCACGGCCCGACCTTCATGGGCAACCCGCTCGCCTGCGCGGTCGCCAACGCCTCGCTGGATCTGCTGACCGGCGGCGACTGGGCGGGCGACGTGGCCCGGGTGGGCGCCGGGCTGCGGGCCGGCCTGGAGCCGCTGCGCGGCGCGCCGGGGGTGGCCGACGTGCGGGTGCTCGGCGCGATCGGTGTGGTGCAGCTCGACCACGAGGTGGACCTGCCTGCGGCCACCGCCGCCGCGGTCGCCGCGGGGGTCTGGCTGCGACCGTTCCGCGACCTGGTCTACGCCATGCCGCCGTACCTGACCGACGACGCCGACGTGGCCCGGATCGCGGCCGGCATGGCGGCGGCCGTCGCGGCCGGCTGAGCCGACCGGGCGCCGGCGTGGCGCCACCCCACCAGCACCCACCGCCGGCGTGGCCGGGACGGTGACTCGGAGGACGAGGAGAGGGACGCCATGGAGAGTTTCGGGAGCCGGCTGCACCGGGCGGTCGCCGAGCGGGGGCCGCTCTGCGTCGGCATCGACCCGCATCCGGCGTTGCTGGCCCGCTGGGGGCTGTCCGACGACCCCGGGGGACTTGAGCGGTTCAGCCGGATCGTCGTTGATGCACTCGGTGACCGGATCGCGGTCGTCAAGCCCCAGTCGGCCTTTTTCGAGCGGTTCGGCGCCCGAGGTGTGGAAATTCTTGAGTCAACTATCCGACAGTTGCGCGATGCCGGTTCGCTCGTTCTGCTTGACGTCAAGCGCGGCGACATCGGGTCCACGGTCGCCGCGTACGCCTCGGCGTACCTCGACCCGGCCAGCCCGCTGTATGTGGACGCGGTGACCGCCACTCCTTACCTCGGCGTCGGTTCGCTGGCGCCGATGTTCGAACTCGCCGCCGCGCACGGCGGCGGCGTCTTCGTGCTCGCGCTCACCTCCAATCCGGAGGGCGCCGCGGTCCAGCACGCCCGCCGGGCGGACGGGCGCACCGTCGCGCAGGCCGTCATCGACGAGATTTCCCAGCTCAACCGGGGTGCTGAGCCGCTCGGCAGCATCGGCGCGGTGGTCGGGGCCACCATCGGCGACACCGGCCACGACCTCTCCGCGGTGAGCGGTCCGCTGCTGGCCCCCGGCCTCGGCGCCCAGGGAGCGACCGCGGCGGATCTGCGGACGGTCTTCGGCTCCGCGCTGCCGTGGGTGCTGCCGTCGTACTCCCGCGAGGTGCTGAACGCGGGGCCCGACACCGGTGCCCTGCGGGCCGCCGCGGACCGGGTGCTGGCCGAGTGCCGGGCCGCCCTGACCGCCTCCTGACTGACTGACGGCTCGGTCACTTTCCGTTGATCATTGCGTGCCCACGTTGCCGAAAGCGCGGATGACCGCTAGTTTTCCCCGCGCTGGGAACCACGGACCCCTTTGGTTGCCAGCGACACCACGTTTCACAGATGCGGCGGCGCGTCCGGCCCGTCGCAATAGGGACCTGAGGAGAACTGGTGCCGCTCCCGTCACTGACCCCCGAGCAGCGCGCTGCTGCGCTGGAAAAGGCCGCGGAGATCCGCAAGGCCCGTGCTGAGCTGAAGGAGGAGCTCAAGCAGGGCAAGATCACCCTCGCCGCCGTCCTGGACCGTGCCGAGGCCGACGACGTCGTGGGCAAGCTCAAGGTGTCGGCCGTCCTGCAGGCGATGCCGGGCATCGGCAAGATCCGCGCCACCCAGATCATGGAGAAGCTGAAGATCGCCGACAGCCGCCGGCTGCGTGGTCTGGGCGAGCAGCAGCGCAAGGCGCTGCTTGGAGAGTTCGCCGCCAACTGAACCGCGGCGGCGTGTAGAAACAAGCAGTGAGCACGGAAGGTGAGGCGCGCCCGGCGGCTCGGCTCACCGTCCTGACCGGACCGTCAGGTGCGGGTCGGGACGGTGTGGTGGGCCTGGTCCGGGCGCGTCTCCCCGCTCTGTGGGTGCCGGTGCCGGCCACCACCCGGCCGCCCCGGCCCGGCGAGGTGGACGGCGTCGACCGGCGCTTCCTCGACCCGGTCGACTTCGACCGGATGATCGCCGCCGGGCAGCTGCTGGAGTGGAGCCGGTTCGGGGCGTACCGCCGCGGGGTCCCGCGCGACCCGCTGCGCGCCCGGCTGGCCGCCGGCACGCCGGTGCTGCTCCCGCTCGACCTGCCCGGCGCGCTCGCGGTCCGCGCGAGCCTGCCGGGCGTACGCCTGGTCCTGCTCGTCCCGCCCGGGCACCGTCCCGACCCGGCCGTCACGGACGCGGCCGAACACACGCTGACCCACGACCTGACCGGTCGGGTGGTGGACGAGCTGGTAGGCTTGCTCGGTTCTTCATTGCTGGCTCCGGCCCCACCGCCGCCCGGCGGTTGACGGGTCGGGCCGCGTTCGCGCGGTAACTCTTCAGACGCAGAGGTTCAATTCGTGGGATCCATCGCCACCAACCCCGAGGGCATCACCAACCCGCCGATCGACGAGCTCCTGGAGAAGACCGACTCGAAGTACGCGCTGGTGATCTTCGCCGCCAAGCGTGCGCGCCAGGTCAACGCCTACTACAGCCAGCTCGGTGAGGGCCTGCTGGAGTACGTCGGCCCGCTGGTGGAGACCACCCCCCAGGAGAAGCCGCTCTCGATCGCCATGCGCGAGATCAACGCGGGTCTGCTCACCGCCGAGCCGACCGACCAGCCGTAGTCCCCGCCGCCCCGCGATGACCGCCGAGATCGTCCTCGGGGTCGGCGGCGGCATCGCCGCCTACAAGGCGTGCGAGCTGCTGCGGCTCTTCACCGAGTCGGGCCACCGGGTCCGGGTCGTCCCGACCGCCTCGGCGCTGCGTTTCGTCGGCGCGCCGACCTGGGCGGCGCTCTCCGGCCAGCCGGTCGCCGACGACGTCTGGTCCGACGCGCACGAGGTGCCGCACGTGCGGCTGGGCCGCCGCGCCGACCTGGTCGTCGTCGCACCGGCCACGGCAGACCTGCTGGCCAAGGCCGCACACGGGCTCGCCGACGACCTGCTGACCAACACGCTGCTCACCGCGCGCTGCCCGGTGCTGCTCGCCCCGGCGATGCACACCGAGATGTGGGAGCACCCGGCCACGGTGGCCAACGTGGCCACGCTGCGCTCCCGGAGCGTACGGGTGATCGAGCCCGCCGTGGGCCGGCTCACCGGGGCGGACACCGGCAAGGGGCGGCTGCCCGACCCGGCCGAGATCTTCGCGGTCGCCCGCCGGGCCCTGCTGCGCGGGGTCGACGCGCCGGCCGACCTGGCCGGCCGGCACGTGGTGGTCACCGCCGGCGGCACCCGCGAGCCGCTGGACCCGGTGCGTTTCCTCGGCAACCGCTCCTCGGGCAAGCAGGGCTACGCCTTCGCCCGGGCGGCCGTCGCCCGCGGCGCCCGGGTCACGCTGATCTCGGCCAACGTCGCGCTGGCCGATCCGGCCGGCGCGGACCTGGTCCGGGTCGGCACCACGGAGGAACTGCGCAAGGCCACTCTCGACGCGGCCGACCGGGCGGACGTGGTGGTGATGGCGGCGGCCCCCGCCGACTTCCGGCCGGCCAGCTACGCCACCGGCAAGATCAAGAAGTCGGAGGACGGCAGCGTGCCGGTCCTCGACCTGGTCACCAACCCGGACATCGCCGCCGAGCTGGGCGCCCGGCGGCGGCCCGGCCAGGTGCTGGTGGTGTTCGCCGCGGAGACCGGCGACGCGGTCGCCAACGGCCGGGCCAAGCTGGCCCGCAAGCGGGCTGACCTGATCGTCATCAACGAGGTCGGCGTCGACAAGGTGTTCGGCGCCGACACCAACGCGGCGACGGTCCTCGACTCCGGCGGCGCCGTGCACGAGCTGCCCGAGCGGGGCAAGGAGGAACTGGCCGACGCGGTGTGGGACCTGGTGGTGCCGCGGCTGACTGGGCATTCCTGAGGTTTTCACCGACGCCGGGCTTCCTTAACACTGGTCACATCTCGCGTTGCCGGCACCCCGGTCACCGCGAGATGACTAAACTGCCGCCGAACGACCATCACGAGATTTCAAGTTACTTAGGAGTGCCGTGACACGTCTCTTCACCTCCGAATCGGTCACGGAGGGTCACCCGGACAAGATCGCCGACCAGATCAGCGACGGCATCCTGGACGCCCTGCTCGCTCAGGACCCGCACAGTCGGGTGGCGGTCGAGACGCTGATCACCACCGGGCAGGTGCACGTGGCCGGCGAGGTGACCACCAAGGCGTACGCGGACATCCCGACGATCGTCCGGGAGACGATCCTGGGCATCGGGTACGACTCGTCGAAGAAGGGCTTCGACGGCGCGTCCTGCGGCGTGAGCGTCTCCATCGGCGCCCAGTCGGCGGACATCGCCCAGGGCGTGGACAATGCCTTCGAGCTGCGGACCGGCGCGTCGGAGAGCGCGCTGGACGCGCAGGGCGCCGGCGACCAGGGCATGATGTTCGGCTTCGCCTGCTCCGAGACCCCCGAGCTGATGCCGCTGCCGATCGCGCTGGCGCACCGGCTGGCCCGCCGGCTGTCCGTGGTGCGCAAGGACGGCACGATTCCCTACCTGCGGCCGGACGGCAAGACCCAGGTCACCATCGAGTACGACGGCCTGCGGCCGGTGCGGCTCAACACGGTGGTGGTCTCCAGCCAGCACGCCGCCGACATCTCGCTGGACTCGCTGCTCACCCCGGACGTGCGCGACCACGTCATCACCCCGGAGCTGGAGGGCCTCGGGCTGGACACCGAGGGCTACCGGCTGCTGGTCAACCCGACCGGCCGGTTCGAGATCGGCGGCCCGATGGGCGACGCCGGACTGACCGGCCGCAAGATCATCGTCGACACGTACGGCGGGTACGCCCGGCACGGCGGCGGCGCCTTCTCCGGCAAGGACCCGTCCAAGGTGGACCGCTCCGCGGCGTACGCGATGCGCTGGGTGGCCAAGAACGTGGTGGCCGCCGGCCTGGCCGAGCGGTGCGAGGCCCAGGTCGCGTACGCGATCGGCAAGGCCCACCCGGTGAGCCTGTTCATCGAGACGTTCGGCACCGAGACCGTGCCGGTGACCTCGATCGAGAAGGCGGTGACCGAGGTCTTCGACCTGCGCCCGGCCGCCATCATCCGGGACCTCAACCTGCTCCGCCCGATCTACCAGCAGACCGCCGCGTACGGCCACTTCGGCCGCGAGCTGCCCGACCTGACCTGGGAGAGCACCGACCGGGCCGCCGACCTCAAGTCGGCCGCGGGAGCCTGACCGGCACCAGGCGTAGCGACCGGCGACCCGCGGACGGGTCGCCGGTCGCTCGCGTCTGCGTCGACGTTCCCCTGGCCCACCTGGACCGCCCGTTCGACTACCTGGTGCCGGCCGACCTTGACGAGGCCGCCCGGCCGGGGGTGCGGGTGAAGGTGCGCTTCGCCGGCCAGTTGGTCGACGGCTGGCTGCTGGCGCGGGCCGACGCGTCCGAGCACCCCCGGCTGGCGTACCTGGAGAAGGTGGTCTCGCCCGAGCCGGTGCTGGCCCCGGAGATCGCCGAGCTGGCCCGCGCGGTCGCCGACCGGTACGCCGGCAGCCTCGCCGACGTGCTGCGGCTGGCCGTCCCGCCCCGGCACGCCCGGGTCGAGAAGGAACCCGCCGCCGCGACCGAGCCGGCCACCTCGGAGGCGGCCACCGGCGAGCCGGTCGACCCGCGCGGCTGGCGGGACTACCCGGCCGGACCGGCGTACCTGCGGGCGCTCACCGCCGGCCGGCTGCCCCGTGCGGTCTGGTCCGCCCTGGCCGGCGAGGACTGGGCCGCCCGGTACGCCGACGCGGTGGCCGCCACCGTGGCCGGCGGCCGGGGCGCGGTCGTGGTGGTGTCCGACGCGCGGGACCTGGACCGGCTCGACGCCGCGTTGAGCGCGGTGCTCGGCCCGGGGCGGCACGCCTGTCTCTCCGCCGCGCTCGGTCCGGCCCGGCGCTACCGCGCCTTCCTGGCCGCCCGTCGGGGCGAGGTGCCCGTGGTGATCGGCACCCGGGCCGCGATGTTCGCCCCGGTGGCCCGGCTCGGCCTGGTGGCGATCTGGGACGACGGCGACGACCTGCACGCCGAGCCCCGGGCGCCGTACCCGCACGCCCGGGAGGTGCTGCTCACCCGGGCCCAGCTCGCCGGGGCGGCCGCGCTGGTCGGCGGGTACGCCCGGACCGCGGAGGCGCAGCTGCTGGTGGAGACCCGCTGGGCGCACGAGGTGGTGGCGGACCGGGCGACCGTGCGGGCGCGTACCCCGGCCATCGCCCCGGCCGGCGACGACCCGCAGCTGGCCCGCGACCCGGGCGCGGCGACGGCCCGGCTGCCCAGCCTGGCCTGGACCGCCGCCCGGGAGGCGCTGCGCCGGGACGCGCCGGTGCTGGTGCAGGTGCCGCGCCGCGGCTACCTGCCCGCGGTGTCCTGCGCCGACTGCCGGACCCCGGCCCGCTGCCCGCACTGCGCCGGCCCGCTCGCCCTGCGCTCCGCCGACGCGCCCCCGGCCTGCCGCTGGTGCGGCCGGGTGGTCGCCGCGTACGCCTGCCCGGAGTGCGGCGGCCGGCGGCTGCGTGCCGCGGTCACCGGGGCCCGTCGCACCGCCGAGGAGCTGGGCCGGGCGTTCCCCGGCGTGCCGGTGCGCACCTCGGGACGCGAGGAGGTGCTCGCCGCCGTGCCGGGCGGGGCCGGCCTGGTGATCGCCACCCCCGGCGCAGAACCGGTGGCCGACGGCGGGTACGGCGCGGTGCTGCTGCTCGACTCGTGGGCCCTGCTCACCCGGGCCGACCTGCGGGCCGGCGAGGAGGCGCTGCGCCGTTGGCTCGCCGCGGCCGCGCTGGCCCGGCCGGGGCCGGCGGGTGGCCGGGTGGTGGTGGTGGCCGACGGCGCGCTGGCCCCGGTGCAGGCGCTGCTGCGCTGGGATGCCGCCTGGTTCGCCGCCCGGGAGCTCGCCGAGCGCCGGGAGCTGGGCTTCCCGCCGGCGGTGAAGATGGCCAGCGTCACCGGGGCCGCCGACGCGGTGGCCGACCTGCTCGCTGCCGCCGAGCTGCCGGCCGGCGCGGAGCTGCTCGGCCCGGTGCCGGCCGACGACGATCGGGAACGGATGCTGGTCCGGGTGCCCCGGGCCCGGGCGGCGGCGCTGGCCGGCTCCCTGCACGCGGCGGCCGGGACGCGCAGCGCCCGCAAGGCCGCCGACCCGGTCCGCCTCCAGATCGACCCGCTGAGCCTCTTCTGAGCGTGGCCCGCTGCTCGTCGCACTCCGCGTCCGCCGGGGGCCCCGGACCGGGGTGATAGCATCGCCCGTCATGCCGGTGAGCAGGGGTGGGCCAGCCGTGACCGTTCGTCAGTCGATTGTCTTCAACGGTGACCTCGGCAGCGGGAAGAGCACCGTCTCCGTCGAGATCGCCAACCGGCTGGGCATGCGCCGGGTCAGCGTCGGTGACCTCTACCGGCAGATGGCGCAGGAGCGGCAGATGACCGCCCTCCAGCTCAACCTGCACGCCGAGCTGGACCAGGCCGTCGACGGCTACGTCGACCAGCTCCAGCGGGACATCGCGGCCTCCGGCGAGGCCCTGGTGATGGACTCCCGGCTGGCCTGGCACTTCTTCACCGACGCGCTCAAGGTGCACATGATCACCGAGCCGGGTGAGGCCGCCCGCCGGGTGCTGCTGGGCCGGTCCGGCCCGGCCGAGAGCTACACCTCGCTGGAGGAGGCGAAGGCCCAGCTCAGGGAGCGCAGCGAGAGCGAGCGCGGCCGGTTCATCCTCCGCTACGGCGTGGACAAGGCCCGGCTGCGCAACTACGACCTGATCTGCGACACCACCCGGGCCACCCCCGAGCAGGTCATCGAGCACGTCATCGACGTGCACCAGGGCCGCCTCGGCGCGGAGGTGCTGCGGGAGGGCACCCCGCTGCTGCTGCTCGACCCGCGACGGATCTATCCCACCGAGGACATCGGCACCCTGCGCGGGCTCTGGGACTCGGAGTTCGTCGGCGAGGTGGCCGAGGCCGGCGACGAGGCGCTGGAGCCGCTGCGGATCGGCTACACCGGCGAGTACTTCTTCGTGGTCGACGGCCACCGCCGGCTCAGCGCCGCCCTGCAGAGCGACTTCCCGCTGGTCCCGGCCCAACTGGTCGCCGAGGTGGACGAGCCGGTGGCGGGTGGGACGAGCGCGGTGGACTACTTCACCTCGCAGGTCCGGCCGAGCGTGATCCACGACTGGGAGGCGGCGCACGGCATCACGCTGCCGCTGCCGGCGCACGCCCTGCTCGCCGGGGACGCGGTGCTCGCGGGGGAGCCGGGAACCGCCGGCTGACCTGCCCCCGACCCGGACGGGATCGCCGGATCGGGCGGGGCGGAGCATGATGGAGGCTTCCGTCCGATTTTCGGGAGGCCGACCGTGGACCCTGCCGACGCCCTCGCGACGCTGCTGTCCCCATCCGGGCGGGTGGACCCGTACCCGGTCTACGAGCGGTTCCGCGCCCACGGCCCGGTGGTCCAGGCCGGGCCGGTGTTCTACGTCGCCACCGGGTACGCCGAGGTCGACGCGATGCTGCGTGACGCCCGCTTCGGCGTGCTGGACGACGCGCTGCGCGACCAGTTCCTGCCGGGCTGGCGGGACAGCTCGGCGATGCTGTCCATCTCCCGGTCGATGCTGCGCACCAACCCGCCCGACCACAGCCGGATGCGCCGGCTCGCCGCCGGGGCCTTCACCCCGCGCCGGATCGCCGCCATGCGGGACGTGATCGTCGCCCAGGCCGACGAGCTGGTCGACCGGATGCTCGCCCGGGGCCGCGACGGGGTGCCGGTCGACTTCCTGGACGAGTTCGCCTACCCGCTGCCGGTGGGGGTCATCTGCGCGCTGCTCGGGGTCCCGGCGGCGGACCGGGCGCTGTTCCGCCGCTGGGCCGCCGACCTCACCGGCGTGCTGGAGCCGGAGATCAGCCCGGCGGAGCTGACGGTGGCCGACCGGGGCGCCACCGAGCTGCGGGACTACTTCACCGACCTGGTCGCGGCGCGCCGGCGCAGCCCGGCCGACGACCTGACCACCGCGCTGGTGCAGGCGCACGACACCGATGGTGGGCGGCTCTCCGGCGACGAGCTGCTGGCCAACCTGATCGTGCTGCTGGTGGCCGGCTTCGAGACCACCACCAACCTGCTCGGCAACGGTCTGGTCGTGCTGCTGGACCACCCGCGGGAGGCGGCGGCCCTGCGCGAGTACCCGGAGTTCGCCGCCGGGTACGTCGACGAGCTGCTGCGCTACGACTCACCGGTGCAGCTGACCTCCCGGATGAGCACCGAGCCGGCCCGGCACGGCGGGCTGGACCTGCCGGCCGGCAGCTGGCTGATCCTCTCCCTGGGCCTGGGCGCCGCGAACCGGGACCGTTACCTTTCAGTGCGCTCTAGCGAGCACACGATTGGTAGTCCCGCCTTGCGGTGGGACGGTCCCGGTCTGACCCGCTGATGCGGTGCCGGGTTGACGCTTCGCAGCCACCAGCCTCGCGGGCGGGGTCTTATGGTCGGCTCCACGTCCAGCCACCGGGCCACTCCCGGCGGTGTCGAACTCAGCCGCGAGCGCGGCCAGGTTGCGGGCGGCGTTGAGGTCCCGGTTGAGGACTAGGCCGCACGCCTGGCAGTGGTATTCACGCTCGGAGAGGGCCAGCTTGGTTTTCACTGTGCCGCAACCGGAGCACGTCTTGCTTGACGGGTACCAACGGTCGGCCACGAGCAG
>NZ_JBFAID010000067.1:0-29459 GCF_040654475.1 Micromonospora sp. NPDC050686 | reverse complement strand
GCCCGCATCCGCAGCGAACGACAACGACGCTGGGGCCAACCCGCCACCCGCGCAGCCTGACCAACACCGTCAACGTTCGTGGTCACGGCACTAGATGAGGACGGCGGTGGCTTGGGTGGGTGGCCAGATGGGCCGTAACGCCTCGCGCCAGGCCGCGTGCAGCTCAGGGTGGGCCCCGGCCCACTCCACGACGACATTTGTCCAAGACTGATAGCCGGCAGCCCATGCATCATCCCCTGCATGAGTGAGCACGACGTTGAGCAGTCGCAGGCGATGCATGTGGTCCACGACGGCCCGCGGCAGGCGCCGCCGCTGTTGCTCATCCACGGATCAGGGTTCTCGGGCGGCTCCTGGAGCCCGGTGGTCCCGGCACTGGCCGGTCACCATCACGTCATCCGGGTTGACCTCCCGGGCTGCGGCCAGTCCCCGCCCGGGCTGTCGTACGACGTGCCCGTGCAGGCGGGCCGGGTGGCGGCGCTGCTCGACGACCTCGGCCTTCGTCGGGTCGCCACGGTCGGGCACTCCAGCGGCGGGTACGTCGCCACCGCGCTTGCCGAACAGCGCCCCGACCTGGTGAGGTCGCTCGCGCTGATCAGCAGCGGCCCGAGTCCCGATGCGCTCCTTCCGCAGCCGGTCCTTCTTCGGGTCCTGTTGACCCCGCCTCTCGGCCCGCTGCTCTGGTTGAGGCGTTCGGACGCGATGATCCGCAGGGGGATAAGCGTGACCTGCGCTCGCCCCGTGGAGGTCCCGGACGACTTGGTCGCCGACCTACGAAGCATCACGTACCGGGCGATGAGGACGGTGCTGCGCCGCAACACCGCCTACATCGCCGAGCGGAGCGTGTCCGAGCGTCTCGCCGCCCTCGATGTCCCCGTGCTGGTGATCTTCGGTACCGCCGACCCCCGCTGGGAGCCGTCGTCGGCAGACCAGTACGACGCGGTGCCGAACGCGCGAGTCGAGCTGCTGCCCGGCGTCGGGCACATACCCATGCTCGAGGCCCCCGAGATGACCAGCGAACTGCTGCTGGGCTTCACGGCAGCAGTCGCTGACACCCCGCCCGTGCTCCCTCAGGCATAGACTGGTCACGTGCTGTCGACCGGGACACCACCCGACTGGGCGTCGGTGGAGATCGCAGTCCCGCGCCCGTCAGCTCGGCTGCCGGGGACCAGCATGGCCGGGTTCCGCCAACGTGCCCCCGCACTCGCGGACATCGCCATGGTCGCGCACCCAGCCGTCACCCTGCTCATCGACCTGAGCGAGGGGGAAGGCCTCGTCTACGACACCCATGGCCGGCACGAGCGCGGCAGTGTCGTCATCGGGCTTCTCCCCGGCAATCTTCGGGCAACTGGCCGAGGGGTCGGCGAATGCCTCCAGATCCGGCTGGAGCCGGCCGCGGCGGCAGCGGTGCTCGGCGCATCGACCGAACTCAGCGGGACGGTGGTATCCCTCGAAGATGTCTGGGGCCGCGACGCCGGGCGAGCCGAGGACAGGCTGCGCGCCGCCGCGTCATGGGACGAACGGTTCACGATCGCGGTAGAAATCCTCGGCCGACGGCTGGGCGCCCGTCCACCGGTCGATCCGGAGGTCGCCTACACCTGGCGGCGGACGCTCACCAGCCGGGGACGGGTACGGGTCGATGGCCTGGCGGACCAGGTCGGCTGGAGCCGCAAGCGCCTGTGGTCCCGCTTCCGGTCCCAACTCGGCATCACACCCAAACGCGCCGCCCAACTGGTGCGGTTCGACCACGCCGCCCACCTTCTCGCGACGGGCTACGCCGCCGCCAGCGTTGCCACCGAGAGCGGCTACGTCGACCAGTCCCACCTCCACCGCGAGGTCAAGGCGTTCACCGGACTTACGCCCACGGCCGTGGCCGTCGCGCCGTGGCTCGCGATTGACGACATTGCGTGGCCGGCTTCATCGCCAACTCGAGTCGGGTGGCGACCGCATCCCTGACCTTCGGTGAACAGCCTGCCTGCCACGATCTGGCGCCACGCGCCGCGCAGATTGAGAAAGCAGATTGAGAAACACGCCGTGTCAGGGCAGTTTCCGTCCGCGGCCGCTGCAATAGCGACCGCAAAGCGCACTCCATCGGCAGAGCCGTGAGCGCTGGCTATGTCCCGGAGGCCATTTACGCAGCGAGGATGTAGTTGGGGTGCCGGTCGATGTTCTTGCGTGCTCGGTCGTAGCGCATGGTGGTTCTCGGGTCGGCATGGCGGGCGGCGATCTGCACGTCGCGGAGGCTGACGCCGGCGTCGAGCGTCGTGGTCACGAACGTGTGCCGCAGCATGTGGGGGTGCATCCTCGGCATCCGGATCCCCGCCGCGTGGGCGAGGTGCTTGAGCTGGCGGGTGGCGGCGTGCCGGTCCATCCGCCGGCCGTGGGTGTTGCGCAGGATCGGCCCGCTAGTGCGCTCATCGACGGCCCGGTCAATGGCTCGGGGGACCGCGGGTGGCAGCGGGACCAGCACGACCTTGCCGCCCTTGCCCCGCACGCGCAGGAGCGACGTGGTCGAGCAGCCGTCGGATCTCATCGGCCGGTTCCGGCCACGGACGAGGCTGCAGCGACATCAAGCACCCGATCCTGCGGCCGAGACCAGGGGAAACCAACCGACCGCCACAAGATCATCCCAGCCAGAACAGCCAGGCCACGGTCAACACGCCGACCAGATCACCGAATCGCCAACAGCGTCGTACAGGGCCCAACGCGGCGTCGCGGTTGCCGTGCGCGTCGGGAGGTCAGGGGAAAGCGACGGGTGGGACGGTTTTCATGGATGCCCTTCTATCGATCGCGCAGGGGCATACGGATCTAGGTTTCTGCGTACGACGCCGCGGCGAAGGGCGTAGGCGATGGTGAGCGCGATGACGAGTGGGCCCCAGGCGAGGAGCGGCGCGTAGCAGAGGGCCATGATCGTGCCTGCCCCGCCGCGCGGAAAGTCGGGATTGGCGAGCGGGCCGTTCGGGGCCAGGGCGACCATCGCGCAGAGCGCCGTCACCGCTATCGCGCCGAGCAGGGCCGGCGTGATCACCGCCAGCGGCGGAATCGGTCGGCCTGCCAGCCGCGGGACCCAGGACGGCACCCGCTCACCCCATGACCGGACCAGGCCGAGTGTCAGGAACGCCGCAGCCTGCGAGACAACGGTAAGAACCCACACGTAGAGCAGGAAGGCTGGGCCCCGGTACATCTCGCCGAGGTCGCCGGTGAAACCGACGTCAACACCGAAACCGGCGGCGACCCGCCATGCCGCCGAGGGGACGGTGCACCACAGCGTCGCCCAGGCCGCCGCCTCTGCCCATCGCGGGACTGTGCCGTACGCCCAACGAGGGCCGCCGTGAACTCTCATACCACCAAGATCGTCGACTCGGGCGCTATGACGCCTCCCATCTTGAGGGGGTTCGTCTCCCGCACAAGAGGGAGGCTCGAATTCTCGGGCACACCCAACTTGGCATGACCGGCCGACCAGGATGCCATCTGGCGGGCGGTGGACGCCCCGCTCCCGGCTCGGCTGGCTACCCGCCGGCTCGTCGTGGTGGACGAGGCGTGGCTGCTGATGCGCGACGGCGAAGGATCGCGGTTCTTGTTCCGCACGTCCAAGGCCACCCGCAAACGCCACGCCGGCCTGACCGTCGTCACCCAGGATGTCGCCGACGTCCCGGGCGCCGACCTCGGCCAGGCCGTCGTCGCCAACGCCGCCACACAGGTGCTGCTCAAGTAGGCCCCGCAGGCCATCGACGCCATCGGCGACGCGTTCGGGCTGACCGCCGGGGAACGGCGACTGCTCCTCGCCGCCCGCGTCGGGCAAGGCCTGTTGATCTCCGGCACCAACCGGACCAGTTTCGAGGGCATCGCCTCCGACGCCGAGCACCTGCTGTGCACGACAGGCTTCGAGTTGGAGGAATCTGATCGGCGAACGGCACACCCGGTCGTTCGCTGGCGAAGGCAAGCGCCCGGATCGCGGCCAGATGCGTGTACGTGGACCGGGGCCGAAGTGCCGGTAGCCCGACGTCGCGCGGGCGATTGTCGACCGGTCGTACGCTTACCTGTCAGCACGAGTTGATCGACGCTGACCCGCAGGTCTATCCATCGCCGTCCGGCGCCGCATCTACACTGGAGCTTGCCGTGAACTCGTAGGCGCGCTCGACACGCGCTACCTCAACACGGTAACTCGCGAGCCAACTTTGCCGGCCGAGCTGCTGTGCTACCACATGCTCAGGGTTCCGCTTCCAGGCGCGGATCGATTCGGCGTCAGCATAGTAGATGACGACGAGGTCACTGCCGTCCGGCAGAACCGCTGACTCCCGGCCCAGGTAGCCAGGGTGAGTTTCGACCAGCTCCAACATCCGCTTGTTCATCTCGGCGTAGCCGTCGGGATCAGTTCCGCTCGGCATGATCGTGAAGACGGTGACATAGTACGGCGGTTCAGGCCGAGCGAAGTAAGGAGTGATCATGGCTCATGGTACTTGCACACCCGGCGAACTGATCATCCGGGATCGCGCGCCTGCGTAGTAGGTTGGGGTGCCTTTCGTGAAGTTGACGAAGGAGGGCAAGGGCAGCAGGTGGACCACGAACGCCCACGGACGCGATTACGCAAGACACGTCCAGGGACTTCGCGCGATCCGATATCCGCTCATTGGCAAAGCCGCGAGCGTTTGCTACGTCCCAGAGGCCATTTACGCAGCGAGGATGTAGTTGGGGTGCCGGTCGATGTTCTTGCGTGCTCGGTCGTAGCGCATGGTGGTTCTCGGGTCGGCATGGCGGGCGGCGATCTGCACGTCGCGGAGGCTGACGCGAGCGTCGAGCATCGTGGTCACGAACGTGTGCCGCAGCATGTGGGGGTGCATCCTCGGCATCCGGATCCCCGCTGCCTGGGCCAGGTGCTTGAGTCGGCGAGTGGCGGCGTGCCGATCCATCCGCCGACCGTGGATGTTGCACAGGATCGGCCCGCTAGGCCGTGTCTCCTGGATCATGGGTTGCGGCGGTCTGGTTTCGCGCGTAGCCAAATGAGGATGTCGGCGATCTGCACGGTGGCGCGGTAGCGGCAGGCGAGCTTGTCGTACCTGGTGGCCACGGCGCGGAACTGTTTGCGCCGGTTCATCAGCCGCTCGATGGTGTTGCGCTGCCGGTAGCGGTGCGGGCGGAAGGTGGGCGGGCGGCCACCACGTGATCCTTTCCGGGCGCGGTTGGCCTTCTGATCGTCCTTCTCCGGGATGTCGTGGGGGATGCGCCGGGCCCGCAGCGATCGACGGTTGCCGCGCGAGCTGTAGGCCTTGTCCGCGGAGAGGGAATCGAGGCGTTTGCGGGGGCGGCCGGTCCCGCCGGGGCGGGCCACGGCCACGTCGTCGAGCAGTCGCACCAGTTGGCGGGTGTCGTGGTCCTGGCCCGGGGTCAGGTGGCTGGTCAGGTTCCGGCCCCGCCCGTCACCGATCGTGTGGATCTTCGTGGTCCACCCGCCGCGCGACTTGCCGAGTCCTTCCCGTCGCGCTGCGTCACTGCTGCTCAGCCCCCTTTACGCGCACCCGCGGCGTGCTGATGAGCACGCACGATCGTGGAATCGGCGTTGCCGTGCCAGTCCAGATCCCCCGCGGCGTCCGCGTCAGCCTGCAGCATCGCCTCGATCCGCGCCCAGGTCCCGTCCTCCTGCCAGCGGACGAACCGCTTGTACAGCGTCTTCCACGGCCCGTACCGCTCCGGGACGTCCCGCCACGGCACCCCGGTCCGCACCCGGAACACGATCCCGTTGATCACCTGCCGGTGATCACGCCACCGCCCACCCCGCTGCGGTGTCATCGCCGGCAGCAACGGCGCGATCCGCGCGTACTCGACCTCGGTCAACTCGAAGCGTCCACCCACGACAGACGTGGATAGCCGAACTCCGTCCCAAGATCCAGGAGACACCCCCTAGTGCGCTCATCGACGGCCCGGTCGATGGCCCTGGCGACCGCGGGTGGCAGCGGGACCAGGACGACCTTGCCGCCCTTGCCGCGCACGCGCAGTACCCGGTGGCCGTGTTCCTCTCCGAGGTCGGCGATGTTCGACCCGCAGGCTTCAAATATGCGCAAGCCGAGCAGGCCCTTCCATGGACTCCAGGACGAGACTGCCCCACCGCCGCATGCTGACCTGTACGCCCGCGCCATTCCGCAGGCACAGCTGCACCGGCTGCCCGGGCGCGATCACCAGCTGCACAATGACCTGAGCGAGGTGGCGAAGACGATAGTTCCTGACGACCGCGGACCCGTCACCAGGGATAGCGAGGTTTTCGCGCCCTCGATAGGTGCCGCGTCGAGCTGCTTCCAGCCGAGCGGCCGGCGGCCACCGAGGCGCAGATGAGGATCCTTCAAGTGGCACACGCTCCGCCGCTACACTGGAGGCTGTAGTCGGGCTTGACACGCACGGAACGCCGCGCTGACCGGGGTGCAGAAAAGTGCAGTAGAACCGGGTGGCTGGGTGCAGCGCGTAGAGCCGCCCTGGCCGGCATCGTCGAGGCGTGATCGATGAGCGAACGACGACGCCGTCTCAGGCGTACGAGGAATCCCGACGGGGCGCGGCGCACCCCCGGATGCCGTTGGTGGTGCTCTGGTTCTACCTGGTGACCTGTGTGGCTGCGGGGCTGTTCGGGCTGGTGCAGCCCGCTCTGGCGATCGATCCGGTGATCATCCAGTTCAATCAGTTCGGTCCCGCTGTGGGTGTGCTGGCGGTGTTGCTGGCTTGGCGGGGTTGGCGACCTCCGCTGGCCACCGGGTTCGGCCTGTCCCGCCACGTCCTGATCCGGCTGGTCGTCCTCGTCGTGCTGGTGGGGGTGATCTTCGCGGTGTTTGTGGGCATCACCGAGCTGGCCGGTGTGTCGCGGCACGGCCTCCGCCCGGGGCAACTGCCGCACCCGTTCTGGCTGATTCTTGCCGCGCAACTGATCGGCGCCTGCGGCGAGGAGTTCGGCTGGCGGTGCTTCCTCCAGCCGTACCTGCGGGCCCGCTTCGGGGTGGTCTCCTCGGGCACCCTCGTCGGGTTGCTCTGGGGAGTGTGGCACGTCCAGGTCTTCAGTCGCGGGCCGGTGTTCACCGCCGGTTTCCTGGCCATGGCGGTCGCGCTGTCGATCATTCTCGCCGCGCTGCAGGAGCAGTCCCGCCACGGAATTTTGATCATCGCCGGTGGCTTCCATATGCTCGTCAACATCGGCATGCTGTTGCTGACCAACGACTCCGACGGCGACGCCGTCCAGTTGTCTCTCACCGCGGCGTGCGTGCTCACCGCGTGCGGCGTGCTCCTCGTCGCCGCGCGGCGGGGCATCGCGCTCACCAGAGTCGGGGGAGGAGACCGGGCGTGAACGACATCCTTGCCTCGGAACGCACTGGCTGGCCGGCCCGGCTCGCGGCTCCCGGACGCGGCCTGCTGCTCGTCGGCCTGGCACTGGCCGAGGCCGTCGTGGCCTGCGTGGTCGCGGCCACGGCCATGCTGATCCCGCTCGGCATCGGGCTGTATCTCTTTCCGCCCTCGGTGGCCTGGCTGTCCGGTCTGGCCGAACGCGCCCGCCGGTATGCCAGGCGGTGGTCCGCGGTGACGGTGGCCTACCCCGAGCCGGCCCGGCCGGCCGTGCCCGCCGGGCTGCCGGGGCGGCTTCGCTGGTGCGGGCGAACCCTCACCGACCGCGGGTTCTGGTACGAGTACCGCTGGTCACTGATCGACCCGATCGTCGGGGCGTTCGTCGCCGGCATCCCGTTCTCGCTCGTCGTCTACGGCGTCTTCGGTGCGCTGGTGCAGCCGTTCGTCTGGCAGCCCATCGACCGTGCCGGCGGGAGCAACTGGTACACGGCTGTCCACGTCAACACCTTGCCCCGGGCGCTGCTGGCGGTGCCGATCGCAGTGGCGGTCACCGTGCTCGGGCTCTGGTGCGGACCGTGGCTGCTGCGTGTGCATGCCCGGCTGACCCGGGCGTTGCTCACCCTGGACCGGACCGAGGAGCTGACCCGCCGGGTCGAGCAGTTGGCCGGGACCCGGGCTGCGGCCGTGGACAGCTCGGCCGCCGAGCTGCGCCGTATCGAGCGGGACCTGCACGACGGCGCGCAGGCCCGGCTGGTCGCCATGGGCATGAGCCTGAGCAACGCCGAGCGGCTGATCGAGCGCGACCCCGAGACGGCGCGCGCCCTGGTCGCGGAGGTACGCCAGAACTCGTCGAAGGCGTTGCAGGAACTACGCGACCTGGTTCGGGGCATCCACCCGCCGGTGCTCGCCGACCGTGGTCTTCCTGACGCGGTGCGGGCGCTCGCCCTCGACAGTCCGCTGGATGTTCAGGTCGATGCCCGACTGGCACACCGGCTGCCGCCGCCGCTGGAGTCGGCGGTCTACTTCGCCGTGAACGAGCTGCTGGCCAACACGGCCAAACACTCCGGAGCGGACCGGCTCGACATCGGCATCGCACTGGACGAGGGACTGCTGCGCATCCGGGTACGCGACGACGGGTGCGGTGGCGCGGACCCGTCCCGAGGCAGCGGGTTGCGCGGGGTGCAACGCCGGCTGGCGGCCTTTGACGGGACGCTGCGGGTGGACAGCCCGGCCGGCGGCCCGACCGTGATCGAGTTGGAGGTCCCGTGCGGGTCGTGATCGCGGAGGATCTGTTTCTGCTGCGGGACGGGCTGGCTCGGCTGCTGCGTGAGCACGGGTTCGCGGTCGACGCGGTGGACAACGGCCCCGAGCTTCTTGACCTGCTGCTCGACGATCCTCCCGGCGTGGCGGTCGTCGACGTCCGGCTGCCGCCCTCGTTCACCGACGACGGGCTGCGTGGGGCGCTCGCCGCCCGCCGACGCCACCCTGGCCTGCCGATCCTGCTCCTGTCGCAGTACGTCGAGCAGCTTTACGCCCGCGAGCTACTTGCCGACGGTGCCGGCGCGATCGGGTACCTCCTCAAGGACCGGGTCTTCGACGCCGAGCAGTTCCTCGACGCGGTCCGGCGGGTGGCCGGTGGCGGAACCGTGCTCGACCCGGAGGTCATCACCCGACTGCTGCGCCGCAACGACGCCAGAGGAACCGTCAGCGCCCTGACCGAACGGGAACGTGACGTGCTCCAGCTGATGGCCGAGGGCCGTTCGAACTCGGCAATCGCCGCTGCGCAGCACGTCAGCGACAGCGCGGTCACCAAGCACATCGCGAGCATCTTCGGCAAGCTCGACCTGGCACCGTCTACCGACGACAATCGCCGGGTGCTCGCCGTGCTTGCCTACCTCAATCAGTGACCGAGCAGCAGGTGCCGCCTTGAGTACTGCGGGCCCCTCGCCCTCGGGCTGCCGGCGATCCTGTTATTCGCGGCCAGGGCGCCGTGATCGCGCCCGGGCAGCCGCTGCTGCTCGCCGCCCTGGTCGCCCACGACCTGCTGGTGATCCACCCGGCTGGTACCGTCGCGCGGCTGATCACGGACTTGCACGCCCAGGTGATCGGAGATCGTCGTGTCGGCTGATCCCGCCCGCGTCGCCGCCGCCCGGCAACTGCTGATCCACCTCGGTGTCACGATCGCCGATCTGCAGGCTGAGCCCGGTCCGAGCCTGCCGACACTCGCTGAGTACTTGCCCCACGTCGTCGCGGCAGCGGGGCCTGGTGCCCGCCGCACGTATGGCACGTACTGGAACCGCATGGCCGCCGCGTGGGGTGATCGAGCCTTGGACGCCATTGCCGCCAGCGACATCGAGGCCATGCAACAGCAGATCGCCGCGACGGCCCGGTCACGGCGTCACAGCCGCAGCGGCCGGCACGCCGGCGAGCACGTCATCGCCGCCGCTCGCGCCATCTACAACCGGGCCATCGCCGGCGGGCTGATCGACGCCGTGGCCAGTCCCGCCCATCGGGTGGTCAAGCCCCGCCGGTGGCCGCCTAACGGATAGCCAGCGACTCGCCCGAGTTCAACAGAGAACTGACGGCGGCCACCACCGTCGTTGGGTCGAGACTGTCGAGTACCAGGTCAGGTTCGTAGGAGGTCAGCTCTTGACGTCAAATCCGGTGAGCGACGACGGCGACACGAAAGCCGGCGTGACGTGCGCAAGCGATATCGTTCGCGGCCTGCCCGGGGGTCAGCGGGTGCGTGCGGCCGGTGTAGCGCAGCCGTCCCCGCCGGTCGAAGCGGCCCAGCAGCAACGTCTCGGGCCCCGACTCGCCGACGCTGGCCGAGGTCTGCGTCTCGGGGTCGAAGGTCGGCGGTCGGCCGCCCTTCGACCCTTTCTTGCGCCGGTTGGCAACCGGTCGACCTTGATCGGGATGGTCGCCTTGATGCCGCGCCGCCGCAGGTGCTCACGGCTTGTGATCGAGCTGTCGGCCTTGTCGGGCAGGATCCGGTCCGGGCGGGTACGCGGACGCCCGTCATCGGGTCGGGGACCCGTATCTGGGCCAGCACCCGGGTGAACTGCGGTCGACCCGACCCGGCGACGGTCATGACGTTCATTTATGAACACCGTGACCAGTTCGCGGTCGCGCTCCTGCTACGGGTCCTGAACGTCGGCGCCTCGACGTACTACGCGTGGGTCAAGCAGGTCGAACAGCCGTGCGACCGGGACGTGGTCGACCTGGGCCTGATCTCCAACATCCACGAGATCTGGGAGACATCGGGGCACACCTACGGCGCGGACCGGGTGCACCGACAGCTACGTCGCGACGGCATCCGCGTGGGCCGCAAGCGGGTGGAGCGGCTGATGGCGCAACAGGGCTGGCAGGGCGCGTTCCTGCGCCGAGGCTGGCGCGGCGGCTCCACGAAGCAGGACCCACGGCACACGCCAGCGCCGGATCTGGTCAACCGGCAGTTCACCGCAGCCGGGCCGAACCGGCTCTGGGTCGCCGACGCCACCCGCATCCCCTGCGGTGAAGGCGTGTTCTGGCTGGCCGCGGTCCGAGACGCGTTCTCCCGCCGGATCGTCGGGTGGAAGACCTCCGACCGCTGCGACACCGACCTGATCCTCGCCGCCCTCGAATACGGAATCTGGTCACGCGATGTCCGCGACGGCCAGTTGATCCACCACAGCGACCGCGGGTCGACTACACGTCCTTCCGCTTCGCGGAACGCTTACAGGACAACGGAATCCTGCCGTCCATGGGCTCCGTCGGCGACTCGTTCGACAACGCCCTGATAGAGAACTTCGGGTCCACCCTGAAGATCGAACTCGTCTACCGCACGACCTGGCGGACCCGAGACGAGGCCGAGAACGCGATCTTCGCCTACATCGACGGCTGGTAGAACACCCGCCGCATCTAGAAGGAACTGGGCTACCTCAGCCCCGACGAGTACGAAACCGCCTGGCACACCCGCCAGCACGACCTGTCCGAGCCAACAATCGCTACCCCTGCACCAGCCGGCAGCAGGTAACCACCGCTCCATCAAAGCGGGGGGAACTCACTACCCCGTCCTGTCAGGGACGACATCCCGGCTGATGGCGAGCACGGCGAGGCGGTCGAGGCCCGATGACCCATGCCAACGCACCTCTTGCCATCGAAGGCCGACGACGCCTGGTCGAACGCTACACGGACTGTCCCATCGCCCACGTAGCGGCGGAGATGGGCATCTCACGAGACGCAGGGTCCCTACACGTCAGTCTCGTGGGTTGAGGGGGTTGCCGGGGGAGTGGTCGCCGAGGCTGGTGAGTAGCTTGCGCAGTAGTCCGGCGAGCTGGTCCTGGTCATCGCCGCTCAGCTCGTTGAGCAGTTTCGCCTCCAGGCCGACGTGGGCGACGACGACGTCGTCGATCAGCTCTCGGGCGCGTTCGGTCAGCGTGATCAGCACGCTGCGGCGGTTGGCGGGATCGACCTCGCGGGTCACCAGGCCTCTGGCGACGAGGCGGTCGATCCGGTTGGTGATCGCTCCGGAGGTGACCATCGCCGATTCGACCAGCTGCCCGGCGGTGAGCTGATACGGAGGCCCGGACCGGCGCAGCGTCCCCAGTACGTCGAATTCCCACAGCTGCAGGTCATGCGCGGCGAAGTTGGCGCGAAGCTCACGCTCGAGGAGCCGGGAGGCGCGCTGGATCCGGGCCACCACGCCCATCGGTGTGGGATCGATGTCGGGCCGCTCGGTCCGCCACTGGTTCAGCCGCCAGTCGACGTTGTCCTCCACGAGCCTGCCGCCTCCAGAATCTCTCAACGTGAAACTGTTTGACGCTAGCCTAGCAGTCGCCTACTCTCGTCAACGTTGAACAGTTCAATGTTAAGGAGTTTGGATGGCCCAGACCCTGAGCCGGCCGGACGCGGGCACCGCGTCCGCGCCCGCCGGCACGATGGGACTGACCGCACTGACCGCGACCGCGCCGATCAGCTGGGGCACCACGTACCTCGTCACCACCGAGTTCCTTCCGCCCGACCATCCGCTGGTGTCCACGGTGATCCGCGCGCTGCCGGCCGGGCTGATCCTGCTCGCGTTCACGCGTAACCTGCCGCGCGGTCAGTGGCTGTGGCGCTCGCTGCTGCTCGGCACCCTCAACATCGGCGCGTTCAACGCGCTGCTGTTCGTCGCCGCCTATCGATTGCCGGGCGGCGTCGCGGCGACCCTCGTCGCCGTCCAGCCGTTGTTCGTCGCCGGTCTGGCATACCTGCTGCTCGGTGAGCAGCCAACCCGTTGGCGGGTCGGCTGGGGCCTGGTCGGCGTGGTGGGCGTCGGGTTGATCGTCCTGCGCGGCCAGCTCTCCTTCGACCTGATTGGCGTCCTGGCCGGCATCGCGGCCGCCGCTGTGATGGCCGGCGGGGTCGTCCTGACCAAGCGTTGGGGTGCTCCGGCGGGCGCCGGCGCCGCGACCATCGCCGGCTGGCAGCTCACCGCCAGCGGTCTCGTGCTCCTCCCGCTCGCGCTCGGGTTCGAGGGACTTCCGTCCGCACTGGACCACCGCGCCATCGGCGGCTACGCGTGGCTGTCGGTCGTGGGCGCCCTGCTGTCGTACGTGGCCTGGTTTCACGGCATCGGCAAGCTGCCCGTGGTCGCCATGTCGTTCCTCGCCCTGCTCTCGCCCGTGGTGGCCACGGTCCTGGGCTGGCTGTTCCTCCACGAGTCCCTGACGCCCTGGCAGGGCGTCGGGTTCGCCCTCGCACTGACCACCATCGCCGCCGCCCAATCGACCCCGGACGCCGTCCGCAACCTGGTCGGCATCCCGGCCACCAACAAGGGAGCATGAATATGTCACGCACAGTGCTGATCACCGGAGCCACCGGAACTGTGTCCACCGCCCTGCGAAAAGCCCTCAAGGGCGCCGATGTTAAACTTCGCGCTCTCGTCCGAGACGAGGCCAGCGCCGACGGCCTACGCCAGCAGGGCCTCGACGTCGTCATCGCTGACCTAAATGACCCCCGCTCCCTGCCGGCCGCCTTCGAGGGCGTGCAGGACGCCTGGTTGCTCACTCCGAACGGCCCGCGCGCTCCCGAGCACAACATGAACGCCGTGTGGGCCGCACGGCAGGCCGGTGTGGAACGCATCGTGCGCCTGTCCGTCGTCCGCGCGGCACACGACGCGCCGAACCGCAGCGGCCGGCTGCACGCCCTGTCCGATCGGGAAACCGAACGGTGCGGCCTGCGCTGGACGATCCTGCGGCCGCACTGGTTCATGCAGAACCTGCTGAACGAGGCGAGCGACATCGCCGCCACCGGCACGTTCTCGCTGAACATGGCTGCGGCGCGCATCGGCATGATCGACGCACGCGACATCGCCGAGTGCGCCGCCCGCGTGCTCCTCGACGACCCGGACCGCCACCACGGCCAGACCTACACCCTCACCGGTCCGCGCTCGCTGACGTTCGACGAGGTCGCCCACCAGATGAGTCTCGCTCTCGACCGGTCTGTCACGTACCTGCCGGTCAGCGACGACGCCAAGCGCAAGACACTGCTCGGCTACGGCGTGCCGACGTGGATCGTCGACATGCTCGAGGAGTACGCGCAGGCGTACGTCACCGGCTGGGGAAACGTCACCACCGACACCGTCGCCGACCTGCTCGGCCGCCCCCCGCGCGACATCGCCGACTTCGTCCGCGACCACGCCTCGGCGTTCACCCCCGCCGCCGACGACAACAGAAACCAAGATCGAGGCTAGCCAGGCGGTCACCACGGCGACCGCATCCGCCCTGGCTGTTAAGCGCCCGAGGACGTCCACCAGTTGCCGCCCCAGGCCGGTGCAGGCCCCCGTGTCCAGGCGGTACGTCACGTAGCGGCCGCGGCGCGCCGAGATCAGCAGCCCGGCCACCTTGAGCACCGCGAGGTGGCCCGGAACCTCCGGCGCCGTCACCCGCCAAAAGTCGGTCAGCTCGCCAGACGTGTGCGGACTCGGGCGAGCGTGCGGCAGAAAAGTAGCCGCAGCGGGGTGCGCAAGCGCGGTCAGCCCGCTCCGTCGCGCTGGCCGGCACCCGGATGGCCGGTCTGCGCCCGGTCGTCGACGACGAGCAGTCGGCTCTGCTGCGGATTCTGGTCGACCGGCGCCGGTCCCTCGGCGAGGACCACACCCGGATGGTTCCCCATCTGCACCAACTGCTGCTGGAACTGATCCCCGGCGGGGCGAAGAGCTGTCCGCCGCCCAGGCCAAGGCCCTGCTGGCCACGGTCAGACCTCGTGACGCGGTCGGGAAGGCCCGACGTCGGGTCGCCGCGGAGCTGATCAGCGACCTCGAACGGGCCTACCAGCGCTCCAAGAAAGCTCAACGGGCCTGGTGGGGGCGCGTACGGCCTTTCAGTCCGGCACGTCAAGCCGCAATTGACTGCCCGCGCTGGCCGCGAGTGCGCGCCCAACCGACGAGGCCGTGGTGGGGATGTAAAAAAATATGGACACGGTGTCAAGTATGGGTTACCTTCGCCGTGTCGAAGATTTTGTACATCGAGGAGCTGGTCATGGCACACCGAGAGAAGCGCGCGTGGATCATGTTGGTCGTCGCCGTAGTGGCGTACGCGATCTACGTGACGATCGTCGTGGGCCGCACGGGCGGGCGGCCTCTGGCCGACGTCCCCTACGCCGCGGCGCTGTTATGGACCGTGGGCGCGTCGATCGTGGCGAACATCGTGGCCGAGATGGCGATCGGCATGGTGAGCCCGAAGGCGGCACGCGTGGCCGACGCCCGGGACCGGCAGATTGGCCAGCTCGGCGACCACGTCGGCCAGTCGTTCCTCGTGATCGGCGCGGTCGCGGCGATGCTGATGGCGATGGCCGGGTGGGACCAGTTCTGGATCGCCAACGTGATCTATCTGGCGTTCGTGCTGTCGGCGGTCCTCGGCTCGGTCGCGAAGATCGGCATGTACCACGGGCGGCTGCCGCAGTGGTGAAGCCGACCCGCGTGACCAACTCGATCCGGGCGCTGCGCTTCACGCATGGCGAGATGACCCAGGCCGAACTCGCCAGCCGTATCGGCGTGACCCGGCAGACCGTGATCGCCATCGAGCAGGGCCGGTACTCGCCCTCCCTGGAGACTGCCTTCCTCATCGCGCACGTCTTCGGCGTGCGGCTCGACGACGTGTTCCAGTACCCCGACACCTCCGAGGAGGAGACACCATGAAAGCCATCGTCCAGCACGTGTACGGCCCGGCCGACGTGCTGCAGCTACGCGACATCGACCAGCCGCCCGTCGGCGACGACGAGGTGCTCGTGCGGGTCCGCGCCGCTGGTGTGGACCCCGGCGTGTGGCACCTCATGACCGGCTACCCGTACCTGGTGCGCGCGTTCGGGTTCGGCCTGCGCCGACCCAAGGTGCCGGTGCGCGGCGTCGACCTCGCCGGGGTGGTGGAGGCCGTCGGCGCGGCGGTGACCGACCTGCGCCCCGGCGACGAGGTCTACGGCGTCTGCGAGAGCGGCTCGTACGCCGAGTACGCCACCGCGCGCCGCTGGCGGCTGGCGCACAAGCCGGCGAACACCACGTTCGAGCAGGCCGCGGCCGCGCCCATCTCCGGCGTGACCGCGCTGCAGGCGGTGCGCGACTGCGCCGGCGTCCAGCCGGACCAGCAGGTGATGGTCATCGGCGCCGCGGGCGGCGTCGGCAGCTTCGCCGTGCAGATCGCCAAGGCGTACGGCGCCACCGTGACCGGTGTGTGCAGCACCGGAAAGGCCGACCTCGTGCGGTCCCTCGGCGCCGACGTCATCGACTACACCCGCGACGAGATCGACCGCAACGGCGCCCGGTACGACGTCCTCATCGACACCGCCGGCAACCGGCCGCTGCGGCTGTTACGGCGCGCGCTCGCGCCCCGCGGAACGCTGGTCCTGGTCGGCGGCGAGAACGGCGGCGGTCCACTGCTCGGCGGCTTCGACCGAGCGATGCTGCGAGCACCGCTGCTGTCGATGGTCACCCACCAGCGGCTGCGCAACCTGGTCGCCAAGGTACGCGCCGCAGACCTCGACGAGCTGCGCCGACACATCGAGTCCGGCGCCGTCACGCCGGTCATCGACCGCGCCTACCCCCTCGGCGCTGCGCCCGACGCGATTCGGCACGTCGCCGCGGGCCACGGGAGGGGGAAGACCGTTGTCACCGTGTAGATACGCAACGCCTGCCGACCGAACACGCAATGTGCGAGAAACCCAGAGCCGACCACTTCGCGTAGCGTATTGATGGTCCGTGATGTCCAACTCACGGTCCTCGGCATGGGCGTGCGCGGGATCGGCTCGATGAGGCGCGTGCGGCCGAGGCCGCTCTCGTGCCGAGGTGGGTCCCGGGCGGAAGCTCGGGGCAATCATGGATAGCCCCGACGAGGCGCAATCGGCGTTGGGTATCGGCTTGTGTCGATCATCGGACACGAACCGAATCCCAACGGTGCGCGGCAAGGTCAACACTTGCCCGCATCGTTTGTGTTTCCGGGGTGTAGGACAGGTGCAGTCCGAGTGCGCGGTAGACCTGCAGTTTGTGTTCGGGCGTGGCGTCTCGTAGGGCCGTCACGAGGTTTCCGAGTTCCTCGACGATGGCGATGATCTGCTTTCCGCTGGGGCGTGCGGGTGTGCGGGGTTGCTCTACGAGTGGCGTGTGGTGGCGTTGCGCGGCGCGTTGGCGTTCTGCCCGGGTTTCGGCGATCCAGCCGGCGACGACGGCCGGGTCGGCGCCGGCGTCGAGTGCTGCCCGGTAGCGCACGAGTTTCGTGTCGCACTCGGCGACGGTGGGTCCTTTGCCCGCATCACCCCGACGCACGCGGTGAAGTCATCAGTGACTCCGCCACCCTGGTCTCGCTTCTCGGCCCCGACGCTACGGCCCTCGCACCATGGCCGCGGCTGCACATCGCCGACGGCATCGACCACGCACTCGCCGCGATCGAGGTCCGGCTCCTGCACCGCAGTTGCATCCTCGACGAGCACGCGCTGAACGACCTGGACGCCCTGCGACAGCAGGCGCCCGACGAGGAAGCCCTTCCGCTGGTCGTCCTCATCACCGCCGTACCACCCGCCAACGCATCCATGCGGGCCAAGACCGTTCCCACTCTCGGCGATGACCTGGGCGTGTCCGCTGTACTGCTTGGCGAGTGGCAGCACGGCTCCACCATCGACGTGGCCTCCAAGGGCTACAAGACTCTCGCACCCGGTCCGGCGACCGAGCCGCTCCCACCACGCCTGCCCGTCCTCGACAGTCGATACCGCCATCGCGATTCTCACCACCTTGCGCGAGGCGCAAATCGGGGAAGCCACCAAGCTGCCCTCCAACGCTGCGCCCGGCCGGCCGTCCCAGTGCACGCCAGCCGGACCCACACTGCATCGCCCGGCCCGCAGGCACCGGCCACCGCAACCGTCGAACCCCATGCCACCGGCAAGGCGCACCTACGCGTGCTCGGGCCGCCATGCATCGACAACATCACCAAGCAGCGTGAACAGGGCACGTGATCGGGAGTGTTCGACCTGATCGTGACCCGGGCCTCGTCTGGTTTCGCGACGGCGTTTCGGCCGAAGTGATCGTCTGCAAGGGCTATCCCGGGCGGCGTCCCCATGCCGAGATCAGCGGCGCGAGGGTGAGGTCGAGTTCGCCGGCATCGACGGCGGCCAGGTGCGCGTCGATCTCGACGTCGTTGGCCAGCCCTGCGGCGAGTAACTCGGCGCGGACCATGCGGACCGTCGCGGTCTCCAGCCGGTCGCAGGCTGCCCCGCCGACCGGGAAGCAGCCGGCCGCCGTGACATCGACTAGGCCCGCCGCCCGCAACGCCCGCGGTAGCGTGCGGCCGTAGCGCAGATCGGCGCCGCGGCGGGTCATCAACTCCCGGACGGCGCGCCGCAGCCGGTTGGCGCGCCGCTGCGCCGGGCCAACCTCATCGAGGCAGGCCAGCGGCTGCAGCTCGGTGTCGGCGTCCTCGACCAATAGCCAACCGCCGGGCCGCAGCGCCGCCACCATGGTCGCCAACGCCCGGGCACGGTCGGGCACGTGAACGAGCACGAGCCGCGCGTGTACCAGGTCGAACGTGCCTGGCTGCGGCGGCGGGTCCCCGACGATGTCGTGCCGGAGCACCTCGTACCCGCCGTGCGGGTCCAACCAGGCCGGATTGATGTCCGTGGCCAACACATAACCGGTTGGTCCGACGGCCGTGGCGAGTGCCTCGGGAATGCTGGGGCCTCCAGCACCAACTTCCCAGCAGCGCCAGCCCGCCCTCACTCCGAGCCGGTCGATGTGCCCACGCGTGACACCGTCGAACAGCTCGGCCAGCCAGGTGAACCGCTCGCCCGCCTCCACCCGGGCGTTGTCGAGCAGGTAGCGGTGATCCGGGGAAGACCCGGGGGCGTCCGGCGATGGGGGCCCGGACCGCGCGCCAGCAGTATTCACCGGCCCGCCCGCGGTCGTGTCCGGCTCGGGCCCGGGGTCGACGACGGGCTGCGATGAACTCATGCCCACATCCTCACGCCCGACCGCGTGCTGTGTCAGCGCGACACGGGATGACACCAGACACAGCCTGGCTCCAGCCAACCAGGCCGACCCCTCACCCTCGACACGACTACGCGCGGGCCATGGCCGCGGCGCGCGTCATCGAGCACGACCACGGCCTGGTCGGCGGTCGGGGTCCGGGGCGGCGCCGGGCGGCCGGGCACAATCCCGCGGGTGACAGCACGGCGGTCGCGGCCATACCCATCGCTGTGTGGGAGTTCTCGCCGGGCACATACCTGATCGTCAAGGGCTTCAGGCCCTCCCCGGTCACCGCAGGAATGGTCGCCGCCAGCACCCGGCCCGTCCAGGACGCTGCCGTCTAACCGTCGAGGACACGGCCGGGCCTTACGGCCGGTCGTGTTCGGGCAGCAACCGGCGGCGACTGTGGCTGTGCAAGATCGCGGCGAACCGGTCGTTGACCCCGATCCAGCGGCGCGGACGGCGGGAACTGCCCACCGACCTGAGCCGGGAGGGATCGCCGCTGGCCGAACGGGCGTGGCTTCAGCCGTACCCGGAGCGGATGCTGGCCTGGAAACGGTGGAGCTGAGCCCCGCCGGCGCGGGCGGTCTACCCGGCGCGGGAGGGTGCGATGACTTTCCGGCACGGCCCGGGTTGTAGTCCTGACGGCAACCCGTAACCCGGAAAGGACCGAACATGGCGTCCGACGAAGAGCAGATCCGCGTGTTGATCGAGCACTGGGCCGACGCGGTGCACCGGGGGCGACCTCGACGCGGTCCTCGCGGACCACGCAAAGGACATCGTGATGTACGACGTGCCGCCGCCGTACGAGGGGGTGCGCGGGACCGACGACGCCGGAACTGTCCGAATGCGCCCCGGACGTTGTCGGCGACCTGCGGCAGCGCCGCCGCCAGCTCGTCGAGCCGTTCGTGTACGAGGGTGAGCGCCGTCCCGCCCGCCGGCGTGTCGTCGAGGGTGACGGTCAGCAGCGAGTCGTAGCGGGGTCGGTGTCGCGCTGCGGGGCGCGGCGCCGGATGAGTTTGCAGCTGCAGGTCAGGCCGCTGGCCGAGAGAGCGCAGAGGCGGCACCACCATTCGTCGGTGGTGCCGCCTCTGCTGGCGATCTCCTCCGCGCCGCTCTCGTCAGTGCGGGTTCGATTACGGCGCCGACGGTTGAATCCCCCGCGGGTCGGCAGGTGACACAATCACGTCCCGTACACCTGGAACGTGAACAGCGAGTAGCCGGCCTTCCTGCTGCCGCGGGCCGTGCCGTAGATGCGTACGTACCTGGTCGAGGCGTTCAGGGCGAAGTTGTCGTCCTCACCGCCGTTGCCGTTGGTGATGGTCCGGATCGTGGTCCAGGTGTTCCCGTCGGCCGAGGTCTGGATCTGGTAGTTCTTGCCGTACGTGGTTCCCCACACCAGCAGGACCCGGTTGATGGTGTACGTGCCGCCGAGGTCGACCCGGATCCACTGCGGGTCGGACGACGCGCTCGTCCACTGCGTCGTGGGGGAGGCGTCCACGGCGTTCGAGGCGGGGAAGGAGGCGTTCTGCACGCTGGACGCCGTGGCGGGGTGGTTCAGCGCCAGGTCTGGCGGGGGAGCGCTGACCGTGCAGTCACCGGTGCCCTGCGCGGCGTAGCGGATGCCGCCGAGCAGGTGCGTACGGTAGTTCGCCTCGCCGTAGCTGCCGATGGTGTGGCCCATGCCGGTGTAGAACGACCGGCCGCCGTCGTAGGCCCGGCACCACGAGATGGGATGGTCGCCGCCCATCGTGCCGCCGGTGTAGGTGGACTCGTCGAGCGTGGCGAGGACGTGCACCTGCGGGCGGGGGTTGGTGCGGTAGTTGTACCACTCGTCGGTGCGGGTCCACGCGACCGGCAGGCCGGCCGTCGACGGGTGGATCGTGTCGGCGATCCGGACCGTCGCGGCCTGGATGGTCGGGTGGCTGGCGAAGTACGCCCCGACGAGGTCGCCGTACCAGGCCCAGGTGTACTCCGTGTCGGCCGCCGCGTGCACGCCGACGTAGCCGCCGCCGGCGCGGATGTAGTTCTCGAACGCGGTCTGCTGGGTCGCGTCGAGTACGTCGCCGGTGGTGGACAGCCAGATGACCGCCTGGAACCGGGCCAGGTTCGTCGGGTTGAACTGGGTGGCGTCCTCCGTGGCCTCGACGGCGAAGTTGTTCGCCGTGCCGAGGTCGCGGATCGCCTGGATGCCGGTGGAGATGGAGTCGTGGCGGAATCCGGCGGTCTTGCTGAAGACGAGCACGGTGAAGTCCGGCGCGGCGTGGGCCGGCACGACGTTGAAGCCGAGCACGGCGACCACGATGGCGAGGCAGAGAGCGAGTCTACGCGTCATGATCGGTGGTCTCCCCTTCTAACCAGTGACGAACGTGAAGCTGTCCAGGTCGAACAGCGCGCGCTTGCCGTTGCCAGCGAACGTGACGTACAGCGAGGTGGTGCCTGCCGGTGCGCCGCTGATGGTGCCGCTCACCGTGACGTACGTGTCCCAGGACCCGGTCTGGGTGACCGTCGCCGAGCCGATGATCGTGCCGGTTGGTGACCCGGTCCGGAACCGCAGCGTGCCGCCAGCCCCGGCAGACGACACCCGGGCGGTGAACGAGGTGACGTTGTTGAGCTTGTACGGGTCGAACTGGATCCAGTCGCCGTTGTTGATGTCGGCGACGCTCATGCCACCCTCGGCCGTGGCCCTGCTGACCTTGGTGATACCCGACGAGGTCTTGTAGTGCTCGGCCTGCCGGTGTTTCGGTGCGAGGATGCTCTGCGCGTGGGTGGCCAGGCCGCCCTTGTCGGTGTACGACGCGTCGAAGATCGGGAAGATGTTCGCCGCGTCGTCGTGCTCGCCGTCCACCGGGATGGTGATCGTGCCGGAGCAGCCGGTCTGCGAGGTGATCTGGTGGGCGTGCTGGTCGTGCCCGATCAGGTAGGACATGGTCACCTTGGCGCAGTCGATCGTGCCGTCCTCCGGGTCGGTGACCGTGACGCTCCACGGGACGCTCTCACCGAAGCCGGCCAACTGCCCGGCGGCGGGGCTGTTGACGACGACCGTCGGCGCGGTGTTGCCGACGCTGATCGGCACGCTGGCCGTGCCGGTGGCGCCCTGCGGGTCGCGCACCGTCAGGGTGGCGACATAGTTGCCGTTGGTGGTGTACGTGTGCGACGGGCTGGCTGCGGTGGAGGTGCCGCCATCGCCGAACGCCCACGAGTAGGTCAGCGCCCCGCCGTCGGGGTCGCTGGAGCCCGCCGAGGAGAACGTCACGGCGAGGGGTGGCGCGCCGGATGTCTTGTCGGCGCTGGCGACCGCGGTCGGGGCGCGGTTGCCGGCGGCGCCGACGTAGTCGTAGCGGTAGACTGCGGAGTTGGCGTCGCCGTTGAAGTAGCCGGTGCCGTAGTCCAGGACGTACAGCGACCCGTCCGGGCCGAAAGCCATGTCCATGACCTGCTTGCCGTTCCACGGAAAGTTGTCGATCACACCCGGCGAGCCGTCCGCGTTGACCACGATGGGCTTGATCCAGCCGCGGCCGAACTCGCCGGCGAAGTACTGCCCATCCAGGCTGGCGGGGAATTTCGTGGTCGACGGGTTGGCGGCGTCGTACCGGTAGACCGGGCCACCCATCGGCGACTCGGAACCGGTGCCGAACTCGGGCGGGGAGCCGGCGTCGCCGGCGTAACGAATCCAGGCGGGTTTGGCCGCCGGCAACGTGGTCAGGCCCGTGTTGCGAAAGGAGTTGTTCGTCGGGCCGCCGGCGCAGTTGAACTTCGGGCCGGTGGAGTTGGTCGCGAAGTTCCACTCGTTGTACGTCTCGGTGGTGGTGTTCGTGCCGGTGCAGTACGGCCAGCCGTAAAAGCCCGGCCCCGTGATCCGGTCGAACTCGACCTGACCGGACGGGCCCCGGTTGGCGTCGGTCCGGCCCGCGTCCGGCCCGTAGTCGCCGAGGTAGACGATGCCGGTCGCCTTGTCGACGCTAATCCGGAACGGGTTGCGAAAGCCCATGGCGTAGATCTCGGGCCGGGTGTTGGCGGTGCCCGGCGCGAACATGTTGCCGGCCGGGATCGAGTAGGTCCCGTTGGCGTTGACCTTGATCCGCAGGACCTTGCCGCGCAGGTCGTTGGTGTTGCCGGAGGTGCGTTGCGCGTCGTAGGCCGGGTTGCGGTTGGTGCGCTCGTCGATCGGCGAGTACCCGCTCGACTCGAACGGGTTGGTGTCGTCGCCGGTGGACAGGTACAAGTTGCCGGCCGCGTCGAAGTCGATGTCACCGCCGACGTGGCAGCAGATGCCGCGGCTGGTCGTCACCTCCAGCACGGTGACCTGGCTGGCCATGTCTACCGTGTAGTCGGCGTTCAGAGTGAACCGGGACAGGCGGTTGACCCCGGTCCAGGTTACCCAGTCGGTTGCGGTACCGGTGGCAGGCGCGTCGCCGGCGGGGGTGCTTAGCGGCGGCGCGTAGTACAGGTAGATATTGCGGTTGCTGGCGAAGTTCGGGTCGGCAGCGACGCCCTGCAGGCCCTCCTCGTCGTGCGTGTACACAGGTATGTTCGCGATCACCGATGTGTTGCCGAGCGCGTCGGTGCGGCGCAGGGTGCCGTTGCGCGCGGTGTGCAGGACTGAGCGGTCCGGCAGCACCGCGAGCGCCATGGGTTCGCCGGTCTCGGCTACGCCCTTGGCGAGCGTGACCTGCTGGAAGTCGACGGGGTTGATCGCCGCCGTGGCCGGGGTTGCCGGCGCGGCGAGGACGCTGAGTCCCGGGGCGACCAGAAGCAGGGCGGCCGCCTTTGGCCGCCATCGAACGATGGGCTGTCGAATCACTAGTGCCCCTTCCTGACCAAGTTCGCCAGGCAGGGCGCGTGCCGTCGCGCCGCGGCCGAGGATGCCGCGACGTCGACCTGCGTCGTCGAGCACACTTCACGCGCCGGCCGCCGAGCGGATCGTATAGAGAGCGGTCTCGGGCCGTGCGACCACAGTAGGAAGTTCTGATTGATCTGTCTATATGCATCGATGCTATACGTGAAACTTTGCGGCCGTGACCAAAAGGTGGCGCACACGTTGCCGCGCCGCTTAGAGTTCCTAACAAAATGATCTGTGGGTCTGTCGTCCGTTGTGGAGAACGATCTACGATGTCGGGCCGTGAGGCGTGGTGAGCAGCCGCCGTGGATGGTGCCGGACGGGCTGTGGCAGCGCATCGAGCCGTTGCTGCCCAAGCCCGTGCGCAACCCACGGCATCCGGGACGTAAGCGGATCCCGGATCGGCAGGTGCTGTGTGGGATCTTGTTCGTGCTGCACACGGGCATCCAGTGGGAGTTCCTGCCGCAGGAGTTGGGGTTCGGGTCGGGGATGACGTGCTGGCGGCGGCTGGAGGAGTGGAACCGGGCGGGGGTGTGGCAGCGGCTGCACGAGCTGCTGCTGGCCTAACTGCAGACAGCCGGCAGGCTCGACTGGTCCCGCGCCGTGAGCGACTCCTCGCATGTGCGGGCAACGGCCCGGTGATTCGATGGTGGCGCACCATCATCAACGGTGCCGACGCGGTGACGGTCGACTGGTGGAATCGACGCTGCGAACAGGACGTTGACGTCACGTTCGCCGATCCGGTGAGGGGCCGGCTGGTCCTCACCACCGAGGAGTTCGTCGATGCTGTGCGGGATCTTGACCGTGACTTGATGGCGGCGATGCACGAGCGGATCACCCTGCTGGAAGAGCGGCGCGTCGTACTGCCTGACGTCGAGTTGGACCTGACCGCGCTGCGTGCCGAGCACCATGACTGAGGCCGAGCTGACGGTAGACCTCGGCCTTGTCAGCGGGGTCTGCGTCGCGGAGCACGGTGACGATGTCGCCGAGCGCTTGTACCAGGTTGGTGATCTCTGCTCGGCTCATCCGATATGAGCTCTTGTTCGGTGTGGCGTGGAGACCGGCTTCGGCACGCGTCCGCTCCGCCTGGGTTTGGGCGATCCAGCCGATAACCACAGCCGGGTCGCCTCCGGCGTCGAGGGCTGCTCGGTAGCGCTCAAGCTTGGCGTCGCAGTGGGCGATGGTCGCCACCCCGAGTCCCCAATACCTTGTGTGTGGCGGCGAGGTGATCGCCGCAGGGTCCGACCGAAGCGGTGTGCGAGCGAAGTCGGCCGCCGTCCCGAACCGCCCTCGCTGCCGCCTCAGGAGCCGGGTTCGATGCGGGACACGATCCGGATGCGGCCGGTCACCAGCTGGGGGTCCACTTCGACGACGATCGACAGCTCACCCAACACGCGCCACTGCTGTTCGGCAACGTATTCGGCGAGCCATGCGACGAGTTCGTTGGTGAGCGCCTCCTGGTAGGGCTTCATCCGATCCCAGTCGAATGGTGACAGCCCGAGTACGTACCGGTTCGGTACCAAAATGAAGCCGTCAAGAACAGTTCGGCGCTCCACCACCTCGTCCCGGATCCCACTGACGAGTTCTACTGGCAGCAGCGGACCGGTAGGCGTACGCCGGAAGGCTCGCCGCACGAGTCCGCGCAGGCCCGACTCGAACCGGGTCGCCGGACCGACCCGAGGTCCGGACGGTGGCGCTGTCTCCGCATCTGTTGGCACTGCGTGCAGTTGGCTACGGATCCATTCGGCAGGGTCGCGTACGTCCGATCCCGGGATGTATGCCGGATTGCGGGTCAGAGCCAGGAGGTCGACCGTGTCGGTGCCACGTTGATGCGGTGGGCGCATCCCGCTGGCCGTCATCTCCCGGCGGATCTGGCGATATATGTCCGGCAGCGCGATCAGCTCACCACCGCCGTGCAGCCCACCTGTCAATAGGCTGAGTAGATGGCCGGTGAAGACCGTGTACCGTGCGCCCCGCGGCGCCAGGGCGGGCGCGTTGGCCGGAGTTGCGGCAAGGATCCAGGTACCCGCGATTTCGAGTTGATCGAGTACGCCGGGCACGTCGCCCATCAGATCCTGAGCCGCTCGACCGCTGTAGCAGCAGTCGAGGATGACGATGCGGTTGTTCGCGGGACTATCCAGGACCACGTCACGAAGGTGTTCGTACGGCAGCGCGCTGAGCGCCAACTCGGTGGGGTCGCTGTCGGACGTGCACAGGAACAGGTCGTGCCGGCGCGGACCGGTCATGCCGTGGCCAGCGAAATACACCAGCAGCGTGTCCTCGGCCTGCGCGGCCGCGTTCCGCAGCGCCCGGGAGACGTCTCTGGGCTCAGCGGGGTCCCGTAGCCGGACACAGTGCTCTGGCTTGAACCCACCGTTGGCAGGGTCGGTGAGTGCCTCGGCCAGGGCATTGACGTTGTTGGTCACAGACGGCAGGTCGGAGAGGTCTTTGGCGTGGTAGGCGGCGGTGCCGACGAGGACCACTCGGGAACGGGCCGGGTCGGGAAGACGGGTCATGGGGTTCCTTCGCCTGGTTCTGGGGTCCGCCGCAACCTGAAGAACTCTAATGGTCATCATTATCGTGGCGGCCAGGCGCATACTGGACGGGTGTACGCGCAGATTTCCGTCGTCGGCGGCGACGAAGTGGATCTCAGGTCCCTCTTCGACTGGCTGCGCCTTGAGGACGGCCTGCGGGGTCGGTTGGCCCTCGTGCCTGCGCCGGCCGGGCCGGACGAGATGGGCGCGGCGTGGGACGTGTTGAGCGTCGCGCTGGCGAGTGGCGGCACACTGTCCGTTCTGGCCGGATCATTGGCGGTGTGGTTCCAGCAACCCCGTCGCCCCAACATTAAGATCGAGATCTCGATGTCCCAGGATGACACTCGGATCGTGGTGGACGCGACGAACGTCAAGAACGTCGAGCAGATCCTCCGGCAGGTCAGTTCCCTGTCGTCCGCGCCCGCCGAACCACGAGGCCCGTCATTGGCTTCTCTGCCCGACCAGCCTGCCCAATAGGTCGCGCGGTCTCCGGTCCGGGTAGGCGCCAGAGGCCCGGTAGCAGGCTGGCGGCTCGGTATGGACACGGGTCGGGTTGAAGCCCAGCGTCGAAAGCCCTGTCAGGGGGAGCGACTGAGCGGCCCGTAGCACGACGCAAGCCTGCGGCGTCGTTAGAGGTCTCGTCCGTGGGGTGGGGCAGAGGGAGTGCCGAGCCCCCGAATTCAGGGTGAAGGCCATGGAAGCGGGCCGGCGCTGATGGCCGCCGTCGTCAGTGTGTTTCCTCAGGAGTCCAGCGACGGGCTACAGCTCTTTCTTGCGGTGCTCAATCACCGGCGATGGCGATCTGAGTGCTGCGAACGCAGGCGGCGAGCGAGCGCAAATCCCCGCGCTGACCTGGCTGCATGCCGATCCACCTCCGATCGACCTGGGTGCCCAGGGCGCGCGAGGCCGCTGAAGGCGATGACGAGGGACTGCGCGACCGGCGCCGATGAAGCGCAGGCTTGTCACTGCGACGACCGACGGTCCGTGACCCGGTTACGTGGCGAAGCTGGGCTTGCGCTGTTTTCCGTCGGTGACCACGGGCGAGCCGAGCTCCTCGAAGCGGGCGACGGCGTCCTGCACCGCCCGGTCGTAGAGCACCTCCAGCGCCACCCGGTCCAGTCGCCCCGGGGCATGGTCGGCGGGGGCCGGCGAGAGCTCTGGTGAACGAAGCATGCTGCCGATCGGTTCAGTAGGAATACCCATACACCAAGAAGTAGGCAGCCGTGCAGGTCAATGCAATGACCATCTCCACCCCCGCCGTCCGATCGCGGTGCGCGTCAGTCGTCGCCGCGTCGCCCGAGCGGCGACCACCAGGGGCGACGACGACCGCCGGGCCGGGAACGGGTCGGCCGGCGACGAGGCCGACCGACCCGACCGGAGTTGTCCTCAGCCGCGCCGCCACTTCTGGTTGGCGCCGCCGTGGCACTCCCAGAGCAGCAGCCGCGCGCCGTCCGCGCTGTTCCAGTCCTGCACGTCGACGCACTTGTTGGCCTGCGGGTTGACCAGGTCTCCGGCCCCGCTGAGCACGAACTGCTGCGCCGGGTTGCCGCTGCAGTTGGCGAGCTGGATCACCGCGCCGTTCGCGGTCGACCCCCAGGCCACGTCCATGCACAGCCCGAGCGCCCGGACGGTGCCGTCGCCGGCGAAGGTCCACCGCTGGGCGTTGGTGCCGTTGCAGGTCCACAGTTGCAGGTACTGGCCGTCGGCGGCGTTGGAGTTGGGGACGTCGATGCACTTGCCGGCGTATCCAATGATCTGGCTCGCGCCGCCGCCCCCGGTGGTGGTGAGGGCGAGCCCGTACGCGCCGAGGATCTCGTTCACCGGCTGGTAGACGGTGGTGCCACCGGAGTTGCAGTCGCCGCCGGCACCGGAGGTGACGCCCTGGGCCTGGTTGCCGGAGATGAACGAGCCGCCGGAGTCACCGGGCTGCGCGCACGCGCTGCTGGCGACCAGCCCGTAGACCAGGGAGCCGGAGTAGTTGACCGTGACGTCCCGGGCGGTGATCGTGCCGCAGCGCCAGCCGGTGGTCCGGCCGGAACGGCAGACCGAGCTGCCGATCGCGGCCTCCGCGGAGCCGGCCACGCTGGTCGTGCCGCCGTTGTAGGTGTTCACCGTCGGCGTGGCCGTCCAGGATGAGTTGACCTGCACCCAGGCGTAGTCGTTGCCCGGGAAGGACGAGCCTCGGAAAATGCCCTGCGCGACGCCGCTACCGCTGGTGGTGCTGCCCACGCCGCCGCAGTGTCCGGCGGTGACGAAGCCACCGGCGACCGCGAACCCGACCGAGCACAGCACACTGTTGTTGATGACATACTGGTCGCCGCCCCGGACGTCGTACACGGGGCGGTACGGCTGCGCGCTCGGCACAGTGCGCACCGTGTCGGCGGTGGCACCGGTGGTGCGGACGAACTCGTGGGCCGCCGCGGTGTCCGCGGCCCGGACCACCACGCTGTTGCTCGCCGGATCCACGTACCAGGAGTGCACGGCCGCGCCGGCGCGGCCAGCCCGGCGGTCGAGGGCGGCCTTGGTCCGGTCCAGGTCGGCCATGCTCCAGCGGACCACCTTTGGCTGGGCGCCGGCGCTGCGGACCCGGCCGGCACGGGCGGGGGTGGTCACCCCGACCACCAGGGTGGTGCCGTCCGCCGCGATCCAGGACCCGCCGTAGGTTGTTCCCAACTCGGCGCGTAGTCGTCGCTCGATCGACGGCGCGCCCGCCTCGACGGTCGACCGTTGCCGGATCTGGTCGCCGGTCAGGCCGAGGTCGCGGCGCAGGGCGGCTCGTTGGCCCGCCGGCAGGTCGGGTGAGGGGTGGGCTGCGGCCGGCGGCACCGGGCCGGGCGGCGGGGCGGCTGACGCGCTGACGGCGGGCGCCGAGGCCAGCGCGGTGACGAGCGTCGCAACCCCCAGGACAACACCCAGTTCGCGGATCATGGTGCACCCTCCAGGTGGATTGGCTAGGTCGTGAGAGCGCTCTCAGCGCCAATCCTCACCAACCAAACGACGGATGTCAATCCGCAAGCCCTCGGGGGCGGGCCACCCGACGCCATCAACCAGCACGTATTGACACTCACCGAGACGGCAAGAACGCTCTCGGAGACGCTTTTTCCGGTGACCGGCCACCACCGGCCCAGGCCGAACGGGCCCAACCTGCCCCCTGTTCACACGGTCACCAAAACACCGGCCGGGGCGATTGCAGCGATGGCGTTGCCGGGGGGGTGTCCCTATGGGTTTTGTCAAGCAGCAGCGGGCCTTGGCTGGTAGGGGATCTTGTCGCGGAGCATGGCGAACAGGACGTCGCAGCGAC
>NZ_JBFAID010000066.1:0-31565 GCF_040654475.1 Micromonospora sp. NPDC050686 | reverse complement strand
TCAACAGCAGTATTCAACGCTTCTCGATCCTGAACTCGCCCTGTCCGGCGGACTTGCTATGAGCCGCTGGCCTCAACTCACCCTGACAGACAGGGACGCGACAACGTCGACCCCGGAGAGCTCGACGTCACCGCAGCCGAATACCCGGGCCTCGACCGGTGACGACCACAGCCGACGTCTCTCGCCTTGATGTCCGCATCGCCCTGGCGACGCCACCGGCCCGTCATGGCAACGGGCCAGCGGCTGCCGTCGCGACAGCCCGCCGGCGGCTACCTCCTTACCGATCCGGTGCCCGGCCGCCTGTGGCCAGTGACATCTGATCCCAGAAGCCGGTCGGCGACTTGATCTAGGCGCAAAGTCGAGCGTCACTCATGCCGGCCGCCACCCCGGGCGTACCCGGCAGCGCACATCCCCACAGCGCTGGCCGGGGTGGCGGCCACCCAGGCCGACATCGCCCACGAAGGGGGCTACCGATGAACCAGCCGCACCGCCACCGCATACCCCCCACCGTCACTGACGTGCTGCTGTGGCTGCTCGCCACCGATGTCGCTTCCGCTCACCTCCCCCACGCCCACCATCCCGACCGCTGCGCCAACCTGCGCTGCGCCGGCCAGCCGTACCCGTGCTCGCCGGCACGCGACGCCCACCGCGCCTACCAGGCGGCGACCCGTCCCCGACCATTCGCACGCGGCCGGGCGCACGCCACTACCCCGGACACTGCCGCGCGGTACGCCGACTGGTTCCGGCCCGTACGGCCGCTGGCACCCCCACACCGGCTACTGCCGACACCGAGTGCCGCCTGACGGCTTGGCCACCGCACGCGGTGCCGTCAGGCGGGACACCGGCCCGTCGCCGAGCCCGCCACACGTCGCAGCGTTTCCCGCTTACCCGCCTGTAGGGCCTGTCGATGCCTCAACGCCGCCACCAAGCGCGGCTGCCAGGCCGCCGCAGGGACGAGCAGGGGAACTACTGCTCGGCCCGCTATGACGCACCTGCGACCGCCGCCCGTGAGCCGCACGCACGCTCCGAGTGGCGGGCCCCGCTCTGTGAAACACCGACAAGCATCGGAGATTCCGCCCCGCCATGAGCATTGAAGCTGTCTCCTGGGCGCTCAGTCATGCCCCCGACGTCCCACCACAGTGCCTCGCCGTCCTCATCGGCCTGGCCAACCACGCCGACGCCGCCGGTCGCGGCGCCTTCCCGTCCCAGGAACGCCTCGCCCACTACGCCCGCAAGACCGTGCGATCCGTACGCCGCGACCTGGACGATCTGGAACGCCTCGGCCTCATCCGCCGCGGGGACCAGCGCCAGACGGCGTTCCTGACCGCGGACCGCCGGCCCGTCGTCTGGAACCTCGCGACGCACCGCCGCCGCCCGCTGCCGGCCAGCCTCGACCCGTACACCGAACCGCAACACCCCACCGACGTCCACAACCCTGTGGATAACCGGGAGGACGTTCACGTCCCCCCGGTTGTCCACCGGCCGGACGCACACGTCCAGACGGCCGGACGTACACGTCGGAACGACCGGACGCACACGTCCGACGAGCCGTCCCTAACCATCCATAACCAAAAACGCGCGCGCCCACGAAGCGGCATCGCCTCACCGGCCGACGCCCGGGCTCGGCAATGTCCCCAGCACCGCGGATCGCCAGCGCACAACTGCGGGCCATGCCGGGCGGAGCGTCTCGGGCGAGGGGAAAACGACGGCCCGTGCCATGACCAGCACGTCACGGTTGGCAAGCTGCGCTCGGCTTCTACTCCGAGCGCCGCACCGTATGACCATCGACGCCCAGCAGGGCCGCCCGACTTCCCACGACAGGCCCGGGACGAAGGCGACGCGTCACCGTCGCGGCTTCGAGCAGAGGAGCTTGTCCTCCCAGGCGAGGCCGAAGGCGACGACCCCGGCACCCGGCTCGATCAATTCGATGACCAGCATCGAACCGGGCTTCATAGCCGCCGGGTTGATCACGATGACGGTGCCGTCGGGCTCGCGCTCCGTCGAGGGGAAGACCGCTTCCATGTTGCGCGGGGCCGGGATCGAATTGCACATCGTGCCATCGGTCGTGATCTTCGCCCGCACCCCGGCATCGGCGAGGGCCTTGCGCAGCGCGTCCGGGTCGGCGAGTTGCTTCCTCGACAGCGACAAGGCCAGGGTGCCGTTGGGGTTGCTGACCAACGAAAACGCGGCCGGATGCACGGGGGGCGTGGCGGTCGGCCGCTGCGCGGTCGGCGTCGCGCCCGGCCCCGACCCGGCGAGCGACGGCACGCCCACCGCCAGCCCGGCGGCGAGCGCCACCGCAGCCATGGTGGCGACGCCCGCCCGGCGCCGGCGGCGCGCATTGCCCGCGGCGACGATCTCCTCCGCCGGCCGCTGCATGTCCAGGCCGGACAGCCCGTTCGACACCGCACTCAGTACGTCTTCGTCTCGCACGCTCATTCTCCTCATCTGCTGGTAGGGGCGAGTTGGCCGCGCAGCGACGCGACGGCCCGCGAGAGGTGGGCGGCGACAGTTCCCGCGGCGATGCCGAGCACCGCAGCGGTAGCACGGGTGTCCAGGTCGAGGAAGACCCGCAACGCGACCACCTCGCGTTGTCGGACGGGCAGCTGCCGCAACGCCGCCATCAGCGTCGCGTCCACGCCGCCCGGGTCCCGGTCGACCACCACGTCGTGCACGTCGGCCAGGGCGACCTCCCGGCGCCGTCGCCGCCACGCCGACACCCTCGCGTTCAGGGCGGTACGGACCACCCATCCCTTCGGGGCCGGGGCCGGCTGACCTTCCGCCAGGACATCCAGGCCCTGGTGAAAGCCTCCGCCACCAGGTCCTCGGCGCCCTGACGATCACCGGTCGCCGCCACCACCGCCTTCAGGCAGGCGGCGCGGTGGACCTGGTAGAACTCTGCGAACTGTGCATGCTCACGTCCCACATGCCGTACACGCATCAGAGCGCCGGCGCACTTACCGTCCAGCCGAATTCGGCGAAGAATTTTCCGCCGTGCGAGCGGCAGCCGAGGGTGCAACCGCCGCTTACGGGTCGTAGTTGACCGTGAGGTTCCCGGTGGTCGGGCTGGACTGGCAGGTGAGCACGCACCGGGCGATCCCTCGTCGGACTCCAGCGCGCAGTTGCGGCCCATGGTCACCTCACCCTCGGACCACCTTGGCCTTGCTGGCCGAGCAGACCCCGCCCTCCGCCAGCCCTGGTCGACGCCGGGATTGGCTACGTGCACCAGGTCAGAGGCGAGGCCCCCTCCCACTCGGTCGACGTCCGTCCCGAGATGATCGCCTACTTCGGCCTGGGGCCACGACCCAGCCCGGCTGCCGCAGGAAGCCGTTCAGCCTGACCGATCACGTCCCGGCCACCGGCCGCACCGCGCCGCAGACCATCGGCTGGCGTGAAGGATCCAAGGGCCCGCTCGCCCGCTACGCCGACGAGCAGACCCTCACCGACGACGAACTGGCCTGGCTCACCGTCCTGCTCCCCGCCCCGGCGATCCGCGACGCCGCCTGGCGGGCCACCGACGACCAGCCCTGGCACACCGCCATGTGGGCCGACATCACCCGCCCGGCCCACCCGCCGCTCGCCGCCCCACCAGCCAGCCTGCTCGCCTTCGCCGCTTGGCGCCGCGGCGAAGGCGCCCTCGCCTCCGTCGCCGTCGACCGCGCCCTGGCCGCCAACCCCGGCTACCCCCTCGCCCGGCTCATCGACCAGGCCCTACGCGCCGGGCTTCCCCCGTCCGTCCTCGACGGCTGGCCCCACCCCGACCAGCCCACCCACTAACCCGCACCCCACCCGCTGGAGACATCCATGTCCGAACCGCACCTCGACGTCGTATGTCGACTGCTGCACGACCAGGGCTACTCCTTCGACCCCGATCAGCTCGCCGACGCCTGCGCCCACCATCCCGACGAGATCTGCGCGCTGCTCGCCGCGGCGGGCACCATCGCCGCCACCAGCGCGCAGATCACCGCCCTGACCGACGCCGCGAACCTGCTCCACAACGTCCACGGCAGCAGCGGCACCGACACCGCGCTGTCCCGACGCGAACGGCTCGACCGGATCACCCACACCCTCACCAGGGCCCTTGCCCAGCACGACAAGGCCACCGCCGCCCTCCGACGCACCGCCGAGGCCCTCATCCACACCCACACCGCCCTGATCTCCATCCCCGATCGCGGCAACCCCGTCGCCGACCCGCCAGCCGCCGCCGCCGACCCCAGGCCCTGACCAGCACACCCGCACCCCGCCATCCACACGGACGGCGGGGTGCCTGCCCTACCGACCACGGAGGCAATCCCAGATGAGCGAACCAACGGCGATGCCCACCGCCCCGCCCCCGACCCTCGAATCCGTCCTGCACAACGCCTGGGACGCCTTCCACCCAGGCCAGCCCGCCCCGCTGGGATGGCTCACCCACACCAGCACCCAGATCCAGGCCTACCTGCGAGACCACCACACCTGCCCGCAGCGGCCGACCGAAGCCACAGAATCGACGGCGCAGTTCCGCAACCAGGTGTGGCACGCGCTACGCGACGCGGTCGGCGAACACGACATCGACGTCGACGCGGCCAACAAGATCCTGGACGCCGTCGGCCTGCCGCTGCTTCCCCGCCGCTGGCAGGTTCGCCTCACCCTGTCCGTACTCGCCGAGGTCACGGCCGCCAGCAGCGAGGACGCCTTCGACACCGCCGAAGCCGCCGTCGAGGCCGCCCTCGCCGGTGCCGAACTCGAGGCACGCATCGAGTGGAACGGCAGCGAACGTGACAACGCCGACCCCGGCGACTTCGACCCCGCCGCACCCGGACACCCCTGGCCCGGCTCATAACCACCACCGCATGGCCTGCTGCCGCCACGACGGCCCGCCTTCTCATTCACCGCGACGACAACCTCATACATGCAGGCCGATCAACCGATCAACAGAGGTAGTGGGCCGACGACTTGATCGATGCGGAAAGTCGAGCGCCACTGTGTCCGGTCGCCACGCCGGCGTACCCGACAGCGGCATCCCCGTACCGCTGGCCGGCGTGGCGACCACCCGAACCGTCGCCGTCCACGCGAGGTTGACAGATGACGCAGCCGCACCGCTACGCCGTACCCCGAAATGTCACCGACGTCCTGCTGTGGCTGCTCGCCACCGACGTCGCCGCCGCCCACCTGCCCGACCCGCACCAGCCCGGCCGGTGCGCCAACCTGCGCTGCGCAGGCGAGGCGTACCCGTGCCCGCCGGCACGCGACGCCCACCGCGCCTGCCGCGCGGCCACCCTGACCGGCGTGTTCGCCCGTGGCCGGGCGCGTGTCGCCGCTCCGGCCGTCGCCGTGGCGGCGCGGTTCGCCGGCTGGTTCCGGCCCACCCGCCCGGTTCCACCGCCGCAGCGGCCGATGCCACTGCCGCGCGCCGCCTGACAACCGGCTCGGCACGGGCCACGCCCTCGTGCTCTGCGGGCAGCCGCTGATCGGCTGCCCGTCGAGACACGACGGCGGGCATCCGGTCGTGCCGGGCCGGACACAACGGAACCGCCCCGCGTGCCGCGCTGGCTTACTACGAGGCGTGGACTAGCAAGGACCTGGACTCAGCCATGTCCTACATCGCCGACGGCATGGTGTGCGACGCGCCGGCCGGGCGGATCGACGGCGCAGTGGCGTACGGCGAGTTCGTGGCCCCGTTCGTCCAGATCCTGCTCAACGTAAAGCTGATCGCGGCGTTCGGCGACGAGAAGACCGCGGTGGTCGTGTACGACACCGCGACCATACCGGTGCCGAACGCGCCGGCCGCAGAATGCGTCACGGTCGAGGACGGAAAGATCACTTGCAGTCGGTTCATCTTCGATCGCGCGCCGTTCCAGGCCGCCCGCCAGCAGCCCCCGGCGTCGGCCTAGGGCACCCTCGGTTCCGCCACGGCGACGGCCGCGAACGTCATCCCGGACCAGATGCCCAGACATGTGAAGGCGGCACGGCCGTCGCTGCGGCGCGCAGTTGCGCAGCTGTTGGAAGCCGGCCAAGGCCGAAGTGGGGACGGCTAGGCAGTCCACCACCGCACGCTGGTCCTAGAGCAGCAGGCTACTCATGCCGCCGACCGTGCGCGCCCTCTCTCAACTCGGTTCCCGCGAGCTGAGACGCGAAAGGCTGCCGTGCTCACGGCCTTCGCGCGCGAGCGTGGGCTGTACCGAGCATGAGCAGGGACTGTCAACGCGAATCGCCCAGGCTCCGGTGACTATGCGGAGATCATCCGCGTTACGCGTATCCCGAGGGGATGGATGGCGATGTCCAATCGCAGCGGCCCTTGGCTCGGCCGAGGTCCGAGGCGCCGGCCGTGCCTTCCGTACCGTCCAAACATGACCGTGCTGCGGCAGGTGTTGTCACCGCCGCTGCTACCCCAGTCAGCACACGTGGTACGGCCGGCGGCGTCGGTGATGGGGACCTCGATCGGACACGCATGGTCTCCGGCCTCGTCGGGCCACCACGTGTCGAGGCGAGGAGACGTTCGCGCTGGGTGATATCCCGCTGCTCGTCCCGACTGGTGACACGGATACTGGAGACGAGATCGTCGCGCACCAGCACAGAGGCGTGTTCGTGCTGCCCCGGCATGACAACCAAGTCGTCCCTTGTGGTCCGATGCTCATGGACGTGCTCGACCACTATGAGCCAGACACCAGGTGGCAAGGGATCCAACCACCGCTACGCGGCAGCCTCTCCTGACACTGGCGAGAGGATATCCGGAGGTGTCAGGACCAGCGCACGCCAGGGCGTGCGCTGGTCCTGAACCGCTGCTCAGAGTCGGAATGTCGGCGTGCCCGGCTCCGGGAAGGTGCGCGTGTACGCCTTGATGTAGCTGTCGAGGAACGGCGAGCGCTTCCCCGCGGTCGGCACGTCGTCCGCGGTGCTCTCCGTCGACAGCCGCAGGATGGCGCCGGTCACTCTGATCGTGGCGCCCGACGGCGTGTCCCGCCAGCTCCCGGTCGTGATCGAGCCGATCTCGACCGCGAGCCGGTGCCCGGCCTGCAGCGTCCAGTCGGTCGACTTGAGGTCGAACCCGACCCGGCCCTTCTTGACCAGCGACACGTTCTCGTCGAACATCACCGCCGTGCCGTCGGGCGCGACGTCCCACACCTTGACCATGACGTTGCCCGCCGCATGGGCCGTGAGCTCGACGCGCGGCGTGGCGGTCAGCCGCGTCTCCTGCCGCACGACGTCGGACCACACGAGGTAGCTCGACGCCGGCTTCGCGGAGGCCGCGTCGGACGACGCCGACGGCGAGGCCGCCTTGCGCGTCGCCCCGAGCCCCTCGAGCCTCGGGGCGCTCTCCATGTCCCACTGCCCGTTGCTCTTCGGGAGGGCGAGCGTGGACGGCGACGACGCGTACGGCACGCCGGCGGCGCCGCCGTCGTCGACGTAGGTGCCGTTGCCGAGCGCCACGGTGATGCGGCGGTCGGGGGTCGGCCAGGTCGGCTCGGCCCGCCACTCGCCGAGGTTGTCCTCGATCGAGTAAGTGGGGTACGTCGTCGTCGGCTCCTCGCCCTTGAGGTACTGGTCGTAGAAGCTCATCACCTCGTCGAACCAACCCTCGCGGCCCATCGCCAGGCGTCCGTCGGACACGCGGTCGTTGCCGCGCACGTGGTCCCACTGGCCCAGCCAGCCGCGCTCGGGGCCGACGTGGTTCTTGAGGAACTCCTCCATCCCCTCGGGCTTGGTGTTGTTCTCGATGAAGCCCGCCGTGACGAACAGCGGAGTCGTCGTACCATTGGCCTTGGCTGCCATGTCGCGCGCCTGCCAGAAGGGGGCGTTCGGGTCCGGCTCGTAGTTGTCCGCGATGTTCTTGCTGAGGCACTCGGGGTGCGACTTCTCGTACCGGGCGTTGGCCTGGTAGCGCGAGGTGTCGTCGGCCAGCGGCTCCAGCGTGGCGATGTTGTTGTAGGACCTCGGCGTGCCGGTGGCGTTCGAGCGCGGCACCCCGTTGGAGAACAGGTAGTTGTACCCGGTCCAGATCGACTCCTGCGCCACGACCGCCTTGAGCTGCGGCATCTTGAGGTTGTTGCCCATCAGACCGGTGGCGCCATCGTACGACTTGCCGTACATGCCGACGTTGCCGTTCGACCACGGCTGCGAGGCCGACCACTCGATGGCCGCGCGGACGTCGTTCTGCTCGCCCGGGCCCTTGTTGTCGAGGCAGCCGGTGGACCCGCCGAACCCGCGCAGGTCGACCATGACGTACGTGAAGCCCTTGTCGAAGAGGTCGGCGCCCTCGAGGAAGTCGTTGAAGCGTGCCGACGGCCCGGTGTGGGTGAAGCCCTCGGGCCCGGTCTGCCCGGCGTGGCCGAAGTAGGGCCCGACGGAGAGGATGACGGGCGTCTTCGCGCCCGCCGGCAGTCCCTCGGGCCGCAGCACGTCGGCGTGCAGCTCGACTCCGTCCGTCGACGGGAAGTAGTGTTCCGTCCAGACCGAGCCCTCCGGGACCCGGTCGTTATCCTCGTGGGTGATCCCCTCCGGTGGGGCCTCCGCCGCCGTCGCGGGGGCCGCCGCCGCGACCCCTCCCGTGAAGACGCTCGCGGTCAGCAGCACGCCGAGCGCCGCCGCCGTCGTCGTCCGTCTCTGCATCGATGTCTCCTCGTCGTCCGTGATGGGTGACTCTGGGTGACGCGTGGTGCAGCGGGCCGCGGGCCGCGGGCCCGAAGATCGGATGCTAGGGGCAACGGAACCACCCTGTCGAGAGGGCCGGTGGCGGATCCCGCGACGGTGTTGGCCGGCTTCCATCGCGAGCGGCAGCGAATACGCAGGTACGCGGCTCCGCCCGCGAGCAGGTCCAGCAGGACCTAGCTTCCGCACCGGCCGCGGGGCCGGCCGGTAACAGCGAATGAGGGGCCACCCGCCCCTAGCACGCGCTTCAGGTCGGCCTGGGCCTTTTGGATAGTCGTGGCCAATCAAATAGGGGACGGCGGCGATGCCGTTGAAAGACCGAGGCGAGGATGACAGGTCCTTGGACCTAGGAGGCTCTGATCGCGAGCTGGTGGATCGGTGGGAGCTCCACACCGACGCCGCGGACCCGTCCGGTCGAGGCGTCCACGGCGAACAACTGCCCGTGCTCACCCGCGACGAACAGCCACCTCCCATCGGGCGACCAGGCCAGCCCTGCACCGCCACCGGGCTGGTCGACGGGCACCTCGAGCCGGCGGTCAGCGCCGGAGACGAGATCGAGCAGATGGAGCGAGTTCAACCCGTCCGGCCCGCGTTCGAAAAGCGCCGCGGCGCCCCCACCGGGTGCAATCACACCGGGCGAGGGGTAGCCCAGGCCCAGGCTGATGCCGACGTCGAGGGCTCGTCGTACGCCGGTGTTGCGATCGATGGCGATGACGGCGCAGCGATGCCGTTCGTCGCATTCTCGGACCAGCCAGCTGGTGGGGCCCACGGCCAGCAGGGCACCAGTCGTTATCCGGCGCATACCATCCGGTCTGGCGAGGTAGAAGCCGTCGATGCCCTGCAACACCAGGTGCCCTGTCCCGTCCGACCGCGGAAAGTCATTGGTGTCCGACGGCATCCGAACCGACCGCCCGACCGGCCGGCCATCAGGACGTGCGAGCACCATCGTCGCGGTCACGCCGGAACCGGCCGCCACCCACAGGGTCGCCGGGTCGGGGCCGGGTAGGGCGGGCCCGGAGCGGCCCAGCACTCCGGCCAGGGCACGTGCGGGCCGGCCATCCGGGATGAGAAAGCCGGGCACGAAATCCAGCGGCCGCACGACCGCCCAGTCGCGGCCGACCACGAAATACACAGGGCCGGAGCTGTTCAACGCCGGCACAGGAGTATGCGTGACACGGCCACGGGCGAACTGGATCCGGACCACCTCGGTGTCGGCGCGGGCGAACAGCTCCCAGCCTCCGGTGACGCCCAGCAACGGGTGGCCCAGGTCGGAGACCATCGGCTCGGGCGGGCTCGCGTCGAAGGTCGGCGGGCCGGTCCGCAGCGTTGCGGCGGCTGTTGTGGACGGACCCGGCGACGGCGAAGCGGAGCCGGCACCACCGGCCCTGTCCCGAAGGGCCAGCGCACCGACGACGACGGTGACCACCACCAGCGGTACCAGCCAACGCGGCCAGGACCGTCCCGGCCCATGCCCACCGGCCGAGCCGCCGAATTCCACAACGTCCGGACTCTCCATGACATCTAGACACGCGCGGCTGCTTCGAGGTTCCGCCGGCTCCGACGTATTGGGCGTTGGCATGATCGAGGCAGCGTTCCGGATGGTTTTGCAGGGGCGAGCGGCCGAGGTCGAATCGCTACCGTGGTTGCCGGGACACGGGAAGGGGCCGCAACCGGACGGTGGGAGTTCAGCCAGACCCGGCACGCCGAGCCTGCCCGGCGAGGAGATCCGCGCTAGCTATGCTGACCGACGTCGTCGATACTCACGGCGTGATCAACAAAGATCCTCACGCCCCGTGGCTGACGCGCGTTCCTCACCCAGCCGATAGGCCCGAAAGGAGCCGCCGATAGCGCCGCAACGTTCCGCGCGATCAGGCCCTCCCGCTCGGCTTGGCCCAACGCCTTCCGCAACACCGTGCGCATGATGCGGATGCAGCCGGGCATCCAGATCTGCCGCCGATGGTGCGTCCCGGATAGCGACTGTGGTGCTGCGGCGTAGGGTGCGCCTCAGACGGAAGGGTTCGCGTTCGGCGCTGACGGCGACTCATGGTCGGCAAAGTGGTGGCCGGCCGTCCGCGGTCGATCATGGTTGGTGGCATCCTGTGAACCATGAGGTCTATGTGCTCCCTCTATGTGGATGTCGGTTACCTGCTCAGTTCGGCGGCTGTCCGGGTGACCGGGACGTCGCTGCGCGGCGGGGTTCACGTCGACTACGCGCCGCTGCTTGACGCGCTTGTTCGGCAGGCCGAGAGGATGTCGGAGCTGTCAGTGCTGCGGGTGCACTGGTACGACTCAGCTAAGGACGGCGTGCCCGATCCCCAGCAGCAGCGCATCGGCGAGTTGCCCAAGGTCAAGTTGCGGCTCGGTCGGTTCGGCATGGACGGCCAGCAGAAGGGCGTCGACCTGCGTATTGGGCTTGACCTCGTGACGCACGCGCGCAACGGAGCCGCCGACGTCTTCATCCTCGTCTCAGGCGACGACGATCTGACCGAGGCTGTCGAGGAGGCCCAAGTTCACGGCGTACAGGTCATCCTGCTCGCTGTTCCCAACACGGAGAACAAGCCCCACGGCATCAGCCGGCATCTGATTCGGGCGGCCGACGGGTTTGAAATCCTGCCTCCGGAGACCGTTGATCAGACGGTGGCGAAGGTCGAAATGCCGCCGCTGCCGATGCCACCGGCGCCGCAGCCGGTGGCGGTCGCGCCGCCAGTCGGGCAACCGCAGGTCAAGGCTACGCCCATGGACCTCGCCGGGCTGGGACATCCAGGTGCGCTCCGTCCGCCGTCGTCTGTGCTCGTCTACAGCGCGGCCACCGGCCGCGAGCCGCAGGTCACGACGGAGTATGAGGACCCCGCCGAACTTGCCGAACAAATCGATTCGGTGGTCATCAACGTCCTGACGGCATTCCGCAAGTCCGCCACTGCGGAGGCGCTGGCGGAACTCGAGGCTGGGAAGCCATCGATCCCACGCGACATCGACAAGGCATTGCTGACCGATTTGTCCGACCGCCGTGGCGAATTTGACTTGAGTGAACAGGTGCGGCACAAGCTTCGGGCGCAGTTCTGGAAAAAGTATGACGAGGCGCAGTGACGCCGGTTCAGGTGGTGGTTAGCACCTTGGCCGAGAGGAACCCGTCGACCCTCTCGATTACTCACAGACTACGTTCGGTAGCCGAGAGCAGCGACAGTCCGCCCGTGGTGGGCCAGTTATCGCCGTCCCGGTGGAGCCCATTGCGTCGCGCCTGTGTTGGCGAGCCCGTCGGTCTCGCCCGTCACAGCCACAAGGCCGTGATCCGGCCCGGCCCTGCCGGTTGATCAACGAGTCTGCCTGACGATCGGACGGTTCCACGCGCCGCTCGCGCCGAACCCCGATGTAGAAACAGGTCCTTTTCGTCGTTGGGGGGTCGCGCATTGCGGTGCCGTCCGTGGTTGTCACCCCCACGGGCGACGCGGGACGGCGGCTTCACTGGCGGAGGCTGTCGGCGAGGTGACCGTTGATGTGCGGTGCGCCGCTGGACGGTGGTGGTGGCCAGTGGCGGCGGACGGTGCGTTCGGACCGGCCGATCCGCTCGGCGATCTGGGCGGGGTGAAGGTCGGGGTCGCGATGGTGCCAGTAGGCCACTGCGGCGGCGGTGTCCGAGGGCACCTTGTCTGGCGGCCTGTCGTCTGAGCGATCCGGCGGCTGGTCGGTGGGGCTGCCGTCGCCGGGAGCCATCGGTCGCGTGTCGCGCGTCCGCATCACCTCCCGCGTGTCGTCTTCTCGGCTGCGGGTCCGCGGTCGAGGCTGGTTGGCCGTGTTGGGTGTGCCGCCGGTGTTGTCGGCCTGGGGGTGGTGTCGGTGGCGTTTGCCGGCAAGAGGGGCAAGTGGCCGCGCCGGCTCGGCGGTGAGGTTGCCGATGGCTTCTGGCACCGGACCGGGGTCGGGTGGACGTGCGGATGCGGTGGGCGTCGTGGCAGCCGGTGGCATGCTTCGTTCTGGGGTGGTGGCGCGGATCCTGGCGGTGAGTTCGACGAGGCTGACGCTGGCGACGATGACGAGGCCGTCGACGGAGATGGGCAGCAGGTAGGCGGCGCCGGCATCGGTTTCGCCGTAGTGGGCGGCGACGCCGACGAGATGCCAGTACGACACCCAGGTGGCGATGGCGGCGATGACGGCGGTGGCGGCGATGCGGATGACGCCCAGGGCCCGGCGGTGGTGGGGGACGCGGGAGATCAGTTCGACGGTGAGGAGCAGTGCCAGGGGTGGCCACGCGGCGATGATCTGGCTGATCGGGTTCGGTCTTGCGTGTAGGACGTTCGCGGCGACGGAGGCGGCGACGCCGAGGGTGAGGGTGGCGCGTACCGCCCACCGCAGTCGATACAGATGCTTGCCGCTGGCGGCGTGGCCGGCCGGTGTGGTGTCCGGTGTTGCGCTCATGCGGCTGGCCTGTCGGTGGGGCTGGTGCGGCGTCGGGGTTGGCGCAGGTCGGTGACGAGCTTGTCGGCCAGGGTGAGGGTGTCGTCGGAGGGTTCGGTGTCGATCTCGGCGAGGCGTCGGGTCAGGGTGCGGCGCAGCGCGCGGATGGTGTCGAGGTGGCCGAGGCGGGCGTGGGCGCGCATCGCGGCCTGGTAGAGGGTTTCGGTGTAGGGGTGCTGCTGCAGGGCGGTGTCGAGGACGGCGGTCTGGGCTGCGGGCTGGTCGGTGAGTTCCTCGATGAGGGCGGTGGTGGCGTCGAGGGCTTCTTGGCGTACGGCCTGCCGGTAGGGCTCGAGCCATTCGTATTCGCAGCCGTCGGCGAGGGGGCGGTAGGCGGTCACGGCGCGGCGCAGCGCCTGGATGCGTTCGGGCGGGGATGCGGCGGTGTCGGCGGCGCGGATCGCGGCGCGCATGCGCCACAGGTCGATGTTGAATCGGTCGGGGTTGAGTTGGTAGCGGTGGTGGGGGTGGGTGAGGTAAGTGCCGGGTCCGGCGTTGTGGCGCAGCACGGCCCGGAGGTCCGAGACGTAGGTGTGCAGCCGGTGCACTGCCTTGCTGGCGGGGGCGTCGGGCAGCAGGTCGTCCAGGATCGCTTCGACGGAGGCGCTGCCGTCGCGCACCGCCAGGTACACCAGTAGTTCCAGGGATTTCGCGCGTAGGTTTCGCTGCGGATCGGCGTCGATGATGCCGGGCGGGCCGAGCACTGTCACCGTGATCTGGTGCGGCTGCGACGGTGGCGCGGGTGTCTGCGGGGGGTCGAGGGCTGGCGTGTCGGGCCGGGTCGGTTCGACGATGGCTGGGGGCTGGCCGCTGCGGCTGGATGTGTCGGGTTCTGTCGGGGTGGTGTCGTCGCCGCTGGCCGGGGTGCTGTCCGTATCGAGGGGGTCCGGGTCGGGGCCGGCGGTGGACGCCGTAGCGGGGGACGTCGCGTCCGCGTCCTGCTCGTCGGTGCGTCGTCGATCGGGGCCGCTGGCCTCCGGAGGCGGTGGCTGCCTGGTAGCTGGCAGGGGTGGTGCGGGCTGGGCGTGGGTGGGTGGGGCTTCGGTGGGGGCGGGTGCGGGCGGTTGCCCGGTGTGGGATTCGGCGAGGGTCGCGAGGAGGTCGGTGGTCTCGGTCGGGTTGAGCACCGTGAGGCGGCCGATGTCTGCGGGGTGGGAGCCCGGCGGGGCGTCGCTGTCGGCTGGGGTGGTGGTGCCGTCGGCGGCGACGTGGACGGTGTTGCCTTCGGGCCAGGAGCCGAGCAGCACGCCGTGGATGTCCAGGCGTTGGCCCTGGGCGAGCAGGGCGGCGATACGCGAGCGTTCGTGGCGGCTGGTGGTGTCGGCGAGCAGCATGACCGGTGGGAGGGGTTCTTCGTAGGGGTCGGCGGCGCGTAGTTCGGTGACGGTGTCGACCTCGTGCTGGTAGAGCAGTCGGGTGCGGTGCAGGGCCTGGGCTTCCAGGAGCTCGAGGGCTTCGTCGAGGCCGGTGGTGATGGTCAGTCTCGGTGTGTGGGGCAGGTTGACGGTGGCGGCGCCCAGCAGGGTCGCTGCGGTCGCCGACGGCATGACCACTTGGCTGCGGGCGTCGGGGTGGTCCGCGCCGCCGGTGGCCAGGGCCGCGGTGAGGAACCCGCGGGCGGCGGCGTCTGCTCCGGGTCCGGTCAGACCGAGACCGGCTGGCGGCCAGAGCGCCGACAGCGGGTGCGCGAGGGCTGGCGCTACCGGCAGGAATTTACCGTCGCGGGCATGGTCCAGGTCAGGCGAACGATGTTCGCCGTCGACGACATCGTCCTCGTCGGGGCCGCCGCCGGGGTCGGCGGGGTCTAGGGCGTCGATGGCGTCGTGGTGCACGTTGTTGGCGGCGGGGCCGGCCTCGTCGGGCTGGGCGGCAGCGAGTCTCAGGTTGCGGCGGATCTGGTTGACCACGCGGGGCATCGGCGCCAGATCCGGGTCATCCATGCGCGGCGACGTTGAGGGCTTGCGGGGCACGTAGCGGCGTCGGCGGTGCGCCCATACCAGGGCGACGGCGGCGACGATGGCCACGGCCAGGCCGAGGTCGACCCAGCTGCCGGTCGGCAGAGGCACCCCCCGCACATGGCGTTGCTCGCCTCGGCCGTCTTGGGTGCTTGCAGGCGCCGGTCTGGACGCCGTAGGGGTGGGCGAGACGGCAGCGCCATCACGGGCTGTGGCAGTGGCGGTCGGCGTGCCGGGCGACTCTTCTGATCGGTGAGGTGCGGTCGTGCCGGACGTGGGGTGAGCTGGCGGCGGCGTCGCGTCGGGCTGCGACGTGCGTGGTTCGGGTCTCGTCGGGGATGCCTTTTGAGCCGGCGGTCTGGCCGGATGCGAGTCCCGGGCGGCGGGCATCTGGAGGGCCCAGCCGGGATAGATCAGGTCGGGGTCACGCAGTGTCCCACCAACCTTGAAGTGGGTGCCGCGGTTGACGGCGAAGATGTCGCGCCAGCGCTCCGCGTCGCCGAGACACCGCTGAGCAATGCCGGACAGGGTGTCACCGCGCCGGACGGTGTAGGTGTCCTGAGGTTCGCCTTCGGGGCGGGAGGTGCCGGTCGGCCGGTCAGCGGCGTGAGGTGTGGGGGTGACCGCGTGCGTCGGCCCGGGCGGGTGGACGGCCTCGCCGGAGGTAGTGACGGTGGGGGTGCCGGCGGCGTGCGCGGGGACGGTGCTGGCGCTGACGGCGGTGACACCCAGGATGGCGGCGGTGAGGCTTCGCAGCGGCCCGGGTAGGTGCAGCGCCGGCAGCCATCGCAGCATCCGGGTGAGCAGGGTGTAGGCGTGGGTAGTGACGGCGGTGGCCAGCAGCGCCCACATCAGCCATGCCGCGGTGTACGCAAGGGCGGCGAGGAAACCGGCGGACAGGGGCTGCCGGATCCATTCCTGCAGCATGGCCGTCCACGACCCGTCTAGGTCGGGCCAGGCGGCGAGGTGAATGAGTACGGCCGGTACGACCGCGAGCAGAAGTGCACAGGTCGTCGTCGTGGCTGCCGACACCGCTCGGGTTCTCATCGCTGCCTCCTGCCTGTCGATCGTGGTCACCAGGGCTGGGCGGCGAGTGACGTCGTGCTGGGTGCCGCATGCCGGGTGCTGATGCGAGTCGACGCTATGGCGGCCGGACGGCCGTCGTCGCGGCTTGCTGGCTGACATGACCTCACACCGCCTCACACAACCTGACACCCGCAGGTCAGGGACCTTCGCGTCACACGAAGGCTGGCCGTCGGCGATGTGAGGTGACCGGTACGCCAACGGTTCCGGCCGTGAACAGGTTGGTGTTATCGGCCCGGAACGGCGCTGTTGCTCAGCCGTGCGGCCGTTTCCCTGAGCTCGTTGCCGGGTTCGAGGCCTGCCTCGGCGAGGCGGCGGCTGTAGCTGTCGTGCAGTTCGGCGGCCGCGTCGTGATCGCCGAGGGCCGCGAGGACGTTCATCGCCCGCACGTGCAGGTCGGCGTTGTAGGGGTCGACGCGGATGCCTTGTTGCAGCACGGCCAGGGCGTGGTGCGGGTCGGATGCGGCGGCGGCGAGGGCCACGTGGGCGTCAATGACGTGCCGGCGGGTGGCTTCTCGGACCGGGTCCAGCCACGGCCATGGGCGGCCGGCGGCGAGGTCGCCGGGGTAGGCGTCGATGATCGCCTGCCAGGCGACCGTGGTGTTGGTGACGGCGGTGACGGCGTGCTGGACCGCAGTGTGGAAGCGCCACAGGTCCACGTCCAGGTGGTCAGGGTTGAGGCGGTAGCGGTCATCGGTGTGGTCGACGATCGCAAGGCCGCAGGCGGCCCGGACCGTGCCGCGCAGCTCGCTGAGTGTCGTGTAGAGGCGGCCGGTGAGCGAGTGTCGGGGCAGGCCCGGCCAGATGGCGTCCACGAGGTCCCGGCTGTCTGCCCCCTCGTGGTGGGCGGCGAGGAACACCAGTGCCTGCACGGCCGCGGTGCGGCGGATGGCAATCGGCTCACCGTCGAAGGCCAGCATCGGGTTACCCAGGACCCGCAGCTCCAGGCGGTGGCCGGGGGCAGCGGGTCGGGGACGGGGGTCGGGTCCGGTTGCCTGCCTCGGCACGCGGGGCCCGGATCGCTGCACGGCGTGTGGGGAGGGATTTGGTGCGGGCTGGTCGGGTGGCGGGTCGGTGTGGGCGATCACGGTGAGCAGGTCGATGGCCGCCTGCGCGTCGAGCACACACAGCCGTGGTCCGCGCCACTCGGGGCGATCAGGGTCGTGGGTGTTGCCCGCCGCGTCGACCTGCCATGTCGCGGCGGCTGGCCACCCGCCCAACACCACGACGGTCGCGCCCGCAGGCGGCAGGACGGCCAACCGCTGCGCGCCTGGACCGGACGGTGGTTCGTCGGTGATCAGAACAACGGCCGCCCGGGCGTCCGGCAGGTCGTCGCCCCGGCGTGACGCGGCTAGCCCGTGGCGGTCATGGCCGCGAGTTCGGGAATCAATAGCCTGCACCCCCTCGTCGACGCTGGAAACGACCTGCAGCCGTGGCAGGTGCCGAGGTAGTTCCTCGGCGGCGGAGCCGAGCAGGCCGGCGAGGGCGGTGCGGGTGACGACGAGCGACACCGCCGGATGGCGGTGTGTGGTCAGCAGGGCGGTGACCAGCAGGCCCCTCGCCGCGGCCGCGGCGCCCGCTCCGCTGAGCCCCACACCCGGGGCCGGGAGGCCGGAGACGAGGGCCGGCATCGCACCGGAGGATCCGCCACCATCCGGGGTGGCGTCGCCCGGCTGCGGTGCCGGGGGGTGGTCGGCGAGGGCGGCTTGCACGGCGGCAGCGGCCGCGGGCAGCGGGGCCAGGTCCGCGTCCTCGCGTGCTGGAGGGCCGGGCCGACGGGGCTGGTAGGCGAGGCGGCGGCGTAGCCAGACGAGGGCTGCGGCGGCGGCGACCTGGTCGGCGACTTCGCGGGGCAGCCAGCCGCCGGCCACCACCACGCCCTCATCGCCGGTGTAGGGGTCGAGGTGGGTGTCGTCGAGGTTGTCGAGCGTGCCGGCGGCGACCGGGAGGGCAGGCTGCGGCGGCGCGGCAGTCGCCGTGTTGGCGGTGACCGTGAACACGGCCGCGCCGGCCATCCCGCTGGCCGTGGCTTGCAAGGGTGTGGGCAGGGGCATACGCCGCAGCCAGAGCGCGCCGGCGCGAAGGCGGGCCAGGAGCCGGACGGTGACTGTGTAGGCCACCACCAGCCACAGCAGCCACGCCCCGACGGTCAACGCGGCCGCCAATGTTTGCTCGGTCAGTGGCTGCTCAACCCACGCCTGCACCTGCTGCCCGTCCGGCCACCCGCGCAGCGGGAAGCCGACCACGAGCAGCAACACCGCCGGCGGGCCGGCCAGGAGCAGGAGAACGAACAGCAGCCACACCACCTGCCGCGGCCACCGCACACTCACCCACCTCCACCCGGCGGCACGACAACGCCCTCCGCTGCTGACATCTGCCCGGCAGGTGTGGGCGGGGTGGGGCGGACGATGCGGGCCCAGAACCGGGCCGCCCACCAGACCCCGACGGCGATGGCGTAGAAGACGCCGAGGACGCCGGCGGCCCGCCCGCTGACGATCGCGGCGGTGATGAGCGCGAGCGGCGCGCCGAGGATCAGGCGGAACACCAACGGTGTCACCAGCGCCATGACCACACCCACGCCGAGCAGCAGGCCACCGACGCGGCCGGCGAGGTCGATCCACAGCACCATGTTCGGCCACCGGTCGGCGGTCAACGAGTATTGGACGAGCAGCATGCCGGCGGCGGCGGTGATCACGGAACCGGTCGGCGCGGCCAGCAGCGCCGACCAGCCGCCGTGCGGCGCCCGCCATTGGCGGGCGGCGACCAACGCCATGGCCACCGCCATCAGCACGATCGGCGTGATCGGCCACAGCGCCCAGCGCAGGAACCCGCCCACCGGCAGCGCGAAGTACTGGCTGGAGACCACCGCGTACAGGCCGGCGATCGCGACGCCGAGGGACACGGCGGCGAGGATGCCGACGCTGACCTTCCCACCTTCGGATCTGATATCGGGGGTGGGGCTGTGGGCGGCGATGAGGGAGCCGAGGATGGTGCCGGCGCTCAGGCAGGTCAGCAGGGCGAAGACGCAGGCCATGGTCAGCTCGCCCCAGTTCACGTTGACCGAGTAGTACAGGCCGCGGAAGGTCCTGGTGCCGTCGTGGTATTCGGCGGTCATCAGGTACTGCCAGAGCAGGGCAAGGGATGCCAACCCGGGCACCGCGAGCGCGACCGCCCGGCGTATCGGCGGCACCGGCACGTCGATCGGCGGGGCTGCCGCGGCAGGGTTGGCGGCGCCCGCGTCGGCGGCACCTCGGACGGCGGCGGTGGCAGGGTCTGGGACCACGGTCGGGGTGACAGTGGCGGTCCCGGCGATTGCCTGTGCCAGTAGCGGCATCCGGGCGACGCCGCCGACGCAGTAGACACCGGCAAGGTCGCTGGCGTTGATCTCCGCTGCGGCGATCGCTTCCGTGGTGAGTTGGGCGACGCGGTGCAGGACCGGGTGGGCGGCTTGTTCCAGCACGCCGGTGTTGAGCACCACTGCGGAGCCCTGCGGCAGGGGCACCGTCACCGCGGCATGGTCGGCAAGTGCGTGTTTCGCGGCGCCGACGCTGGCCAGCATTGCCCACCGCTGACCGTCACCACCTGCCGGGCCGTTGTCGGTGAGCGTGGCGACGAGAGCGTCGTCGATGGCGGTGCCACCGGCGGTTGGGTCCGCGAGGGTGGCGAGTACCTCGAATCCGGCGGGGCCGCGTCGCAGGACGCTGACCTCCGCGCCGGCACCGACATCGCAGACCAGGATGAACGACCCCACCGGCACCTGCACCCCCGCCGTGAGGAGGTGCCCGCCGACCGCGATGGGGGCTTCGATCAGGCGGGGTTGGGGCAGGTCGGCGCGGTGAGCGGCGTGGCGCATCCACGTTCGCCGCCGCGGCCCCCACCCGGCCGGCACCACCAGCCGCACGTCCTCCACCACCGACCCGGTGACCCGCTGCGCCTCCCCGGCGACCCGGAGCAGCGTGGCGGCGACCAGATCGAGGGCGTCGATGTCCGTCCCGGCGGCGGTGAGCTGTTGCTCGGGTGACTGCCGTGGGGCTGGGATGAACCGCTGCGGGTTGGTGGCGGCGGCCTGCCACGCTTGGTGGCCGGTCAGCATGTTGCCGTCCCCGGCGAGCAGTACGGCGCTGGGCAGGGCGGGCTCGCCGTCGAACATCAGCGGCATCCATCTGCCGTCCGGCCACGCCACCACCGCGGTGGTGCTGGTACATCCGCAGTCGATCGCGAGCCGCGCCTCCCCCGTTCGCATAGACCTCAGTCAAACATGAGGATCACATTCACGTCACCCTCGAATCACTCACAGCCATGAGAACAGGGGGCCCGTCCTGTCGTGATGGGCGCCCGGGACGCCTGCCCGGCACCCGCCTAGGCGGTGGAGTCCGGGTCGCTGAATCTGGCTCAGTCGCCGCGCCTGACAGACCAGGGCTTGGCCGGCTACCGCATCGTCGGAATTTCCCCCTGCCACGGACCGTCCCCTCTAGAGAACGTCGAGAATCTGGCAACCACGCCGATGCCAGCGCAAGCACAAGTCGTTGCGAACCGATGGACGCAGGCGGCGATGCCCTGCGAACCCGCCGACCCTGCGCGAGCTGTGTCGGCCCCGTCTCGCCTACCAGGCGGCAGGGCAGCCGAAGCTCTCCCGCTTCGTCTGGTGCCCCTCTCCCCCGGCCGCTGTCGCACAACTGCGATCGCTCATCGATGACGGGCACAGGTCGCTGGTCACGTCGGTCCGGCGGTCGGGCCGTCCGCGTCGGACAGCGCCCGCAAGTCGGTATCGGGCGTCAGATCTCGTCGTCGCCATGTTCGCGCAGCGCGCCGTCCGGCATCATGCGGTAGCGGCGTGGCGGTTTCATGCTCTGTGCTGGCATCCTGGACCGGCGGCCATTCACTTAGGTGGCGTCGCCTGGGGGTCGGCGTCGTCCTGGTTGGTCGCCAGTGCGGGCGGCAGCGGAAGCCCATACTTGTCGCACAGGAATCGGGTTTGGCAGTACCGCTGGGCATCGGCGGCCACCCTGCCGAGGATCGCGGAATTCATGCCGGCACCGATGAGGACACCCACGAACGGCACGACCTTCGCGACGTCCTGGACTGAGACCCTGGAGCCAGCTGGGCCCAGATGCTGCATCAACTTCTCAAGGGCGGCCAGGAGGCGGTGATCCTCACGGAGCTTGGCTGACCAGTTCGTGCGTACCTTGGCCGCGTTCGCCGCCCGTGCGGTCTCACTCAACGGCTTGGCCTTGGCCGCCTGAGCCATGAAGGACCGGCGTACCAGGCGTTGGACGAAGGCCTGCTCGGCGGGGTCTTTTGCGTCGTAGCCGTAGGAGTACGCGATGCGCGATGCGATCGACGTGCTCAGGACCTGGATGACGAGGATGTCCGCTGTCATCGCGACGGGGATCCCGGCGACGGGGATCATGGCCAGCAGGCCCATGGCGCCACCTTCGAAGGCGCCGGCGGTCCGCCACTTGAGGTTGTTGAGGGTCAGCAGCCGATCGCAGACCTTGAGGTCCTGCTGCCGCAGTTCGGCAAAACTGTTGAGTTCGAGGCCACGCTTGCGGGCGAGCTTCTCGACGCTCTTCGGGTCGTTGAGCTCCAGGGCCCAGTCGTTGACCAGCTGGAGCATCGCTGCCGTGGCTTCGAGAGCCGGCCGCACGGCCATGCTGGCAACCGCGTCGCCTGCGCGACGGACCGGTTCCATGACCGCCTCCGGCACAGCTTCCGTAGCCCGGCTTACGGCGTTTCGCGTGACCTCACCGGTGCGATCGAGCGCGGCGCTCGCCCAGTTCGGCAGACCACGGCGGTTGTCGCGGCGCCGCCAGTGCTCGTTGAGCGTGTCCCATACCTGGCCCTCGTACGCGCTCATCGGGGTTGCGCCGTCGACGAGTGGGTCGATGTAAGTGCTCATCGAGGCTCCATTTCGGAGGTGATCACTAGGGCCATGATGGCACTATCAGTCAGCACATGGTGAAGCCGCAATGCGGGGACCGATCGGAGTACGGACAGATCGGGCCACTCGACGCTCGGCATGCGCAGTGGGAGATCATCGAGCTGATGCCGCCCGCAGCAGCCAGCCGCGCGGGCGCATCGGCGATCGCCGCCACGGGCGGCCCCACCACCCCGGTAGCACAGCAACGATCGCCACCACAGGGGCCCGCCAGCGCATCACAGCGACCCGACCAACCTAACCGGCGTCACCGTGACGCCGTTCACGCCGCTTCCACTCCGCGACGAGCGGAGACACCTCCGCGTAAACCTCCTTGACGCCGCCGATGACCACCAAAGCCACGTCCACGTATCGCCTGTAGTCCTGGCCCGCCTGCACAACCCTGTCGACGCTTCGGCGCTTGTTCGAGTCCTGGTGGCTCATCGGGAACTTCCTCTCTTGTGCGGGGTGGCTGCGTCGGACTCACGGATCGAGCTACGTCTCGTGTTACGGTTTTCGAGCTTCCCCGTGTTGCCGGTGAAAAAGTATCAGCAACACAGTTCACAAGGAAGGGGTGCTGCTGTGAAATCCGGATCGGGTTCGGCGGTGGCGTTCGGCCGCGTGCTGCAGGCCGTGCGCAAGCACCTGTCGAAGAACCAGGCCGATGTCGCCGCCTCCTTCGACCCCAAGCTCTCCGTGGCCGCCGTCTCCATGGCCGAGAGCGGCAACCGCCCACCCAAGACCGAGGCGATTGTCCGGGGCTACGCCGCCGCCCTGGAACTCGACGAGGATGCGCTGCTCGATCTCTGGTGGGCGATGCAGGGGATGGTCGCACTGGAGAGCGAGGCCGAAGAGCGCGTGGTCAAGCAGTGGTGGCGCGAGCTGAGGCCGGGTTTGGACGCCTCACTCGACCTTCATCGCGCCGAAACCGCCGCCAAGACGAAGTGGACTCCGAACGACGACTATTACGCGCCTTCGGCGGCCCTGTTCGCCCTCGCCGACGCGATCTGCGGGATCCTGGCGCGCATGCTGGGCGAATCATGGAAGGTTAGCTATAAAGCCGAGATCGGCCTCCGTGAGCCCTCCGACGGCTACCTCGCAGTGGTCAACATCGAGCTGCGGGCACAGGTTTTGGACGAGTCTCTGGAGATGATGGCCGCCTTCGCATGCCCTGAGCCCGTGACACGGCCCTTCGCGGCCGAACTGATGAGGGCGAAGCCTCAGGGAGGCTCCTCCCCCGACGTCGAATGGATCCTCAATACGCTGATGGCGATGCCCGCCCGCGAACGAGCGGCCGTCGCCGGCTTCATCCACGGTCTGCGAGAGGGTTCCAGCCTCTACGGAGCCAGCGAAGACAAGTAGCTGCGCCACCGACCACGAATCAAGGCCGCGACTCAGCGGTCGGCGTGGGCCACTGAGTCCGAACCTGGCCCGCGTTATGCGCACGCCGTCGGCCAGCAGCCGCAGGCGAGCGAGAGCAACGCCACACTGACGCCGATCCGCCAGACGGGTCCTCGGCGGGCAGCGTGATCCATCACACGATGAGGCAGTGCGGCGCCGGCAGCGAGCGGCAGGAGCGAACTTTCCACAGGTTCTCCCCAGGCGAGACGCTGCGAACCCCCTCCGCACCCGACGCTAAAGGCAAGGTGAGCACCTCGGATAGTGGAGGCCAAGGCGAGCTCAGTACGGAGATCCGAGTGGCGGAACGCATTCTCATCGGCCAGATGCGGATGCTCGGTACGGGCGGGCCAGGTCTCGGCCCGTGACAGAGCGTCGCCCCGACGGCGGTGATGAGGTGAATTCCGACTACTCGATCAACAGAGCCTGCCGGTCTCGTGGCGCTGACGAGCGGTAAGCCAGGCCCGGTCGCGGCCGATTACGTACGGTCGGGGAATGGATGTGCTGCTGCGCGGCGGGCCGGGCGACGGCCAGGTGGTGTCCGGCGGCGGGCAGACTGTGGCGTGGGGGGCGTGCCTGTACGAGATCACGTCCGAACGCGGCCATCGGCAGGGGCGTGATCTGGGCGTGTACCGCCACCGTCCCGACTACTGCGAGCCCTACGGTCGGGGCGCCGAGGACCGATGCGAGTGACGTACGCCCGGCGGATCCGCCGGGCTTGTTCACCACCCCGCCTTCCACCGTCTTCGAACATGCGTACGATCACCTGGTGCAGGAGGTGGTCCGGCGGTATTGGAACGGGGTGTGGGGACGCTTGGCGCGTCGGGACGTGTGGCTGGTGCGCCAGACGCGCTGGGCGGTCGTCGCCCGCGCCGGCGACACCGAGACGGGCAGGGTCCTGCGCTGGGAGTTCGAGACGGAGGCGGATGCCATGCGCATGGTCGAGCGTCTGCTGCGCGCCGACACCGCCGGTCAGTGGCGGAAACAGGATGGCGGTGGACCGCCGACGGCGCCACGGGAAGGCCGGCGGCCGGCCCCGGCGGCTCCGGAATGACCGCCCAGGCCGGCTTCCCGACTGCGTCGACTTGTCCGCGCCACAATCCCGAGATCGTAACGGGTCCGCCCTGCGGCTTGTGGGTTGCCCCGCCCCGTCCCCTCGGCCTTCGCCCGGCACAGCTTCGCGGGCCGTACCACAAAACACGCGCGCCGAACGCGTCATCCACAGGCAACCCCTTCTATCCATAGGACCGCCGTCACGGGATGGCAGCCGGCGCTGGTCGCTGGTCGCTGGTGAAGTACCTCCGGCGGCGCCTTGAAGGGTCAAGGGCGGGCCGGGGAGGGGACAGCCATGGCGAGACGGGACAGACGATCGGCACGCACCGACGAGGCAGCGGCGCCGGGTCGCCTCGCCCGGATGACCGGAACGTCAGCGCGCTCGCGGGGCTTGCCGTGGCGGCCGCGGCGCTGGTGACTGCGATCAACGCAATCGGCGGCTGTGATACCCGCTAGAGAAGCATCGTTTCTCGGGGGCCTGTTGATGGCCGTCTGGCACCTGTCGAGGTCGATGAGACGGGATCCTTGCCGCTGACCGTGCTGTTCCCGCAGACAGGGATCTATGTCGGGTTACGCGCTCTGCCCGCTGCGGCCCTCATGCATTACTACCTACGCGTGGACGACGAGACCGTTGCGCCGGTCTATCGGTACGTGGGACGTGGGGACACCCGTCGGCAACCGCCGCGGGAATGACGTCAAGCGTGCGGGCCTCGCGCGGTCTCAGGCGAGCGGGCGGGCGGGTGCCCGTGCCGTGGCGGCACGCGGCACGATGTCAGGCGTGACGACGCCAGCCCGCCCGCCGCTCGTCGTTCTAGACGCGGTGCTGGAGCGGTTGACATACGTCAACGAGGAGACCGGGTACACCGTCGCCCGCGTGGCCACCGACCGCGGCACGGACCTGCTGACCGTGGTCGGGGCGCTGCTCGGCGCGCAGCCTGGTGAGACGCTGCGATTGCACGGGCGGTGGTCGTCGCACCCGCGCTACGGTCGGCAGTTCGAGGTCGACTCCTACACCACGGTGCTGCCGGCCACGATCCAGGGCATCCAGCGTTACCTCGGCTCCGGCCTCGTGAAAGGTATCGGTCCGGTGTTCGCCGAGCGGATCGTCGCCCATTTCGGTCTGGACACCCTGCGGGTCATCGAGGAGGAACCCGCCCGCCTGGTCGAGGTGCCGGGCCTGGGGCCGAAACGCACGGCGAAGATTGCGGCGGCGTGGGAGGAGCAGAAGGCCATCAAGGAGGTGATGGTCTTCCTGCAAGGCGTCGGGGTGTCCACCTCCCTGGCGGTGCGGATCTACAAGCAGTACGGCGACGCCTCTACCGACGTGGTCACCAAGGAGCCGTACCGGCTGGCCGCGGATGTGTGGGGCATCGGCTTCAAGACCGCCGACACCATCGCCCGCTCCGTCGGTATCCCCCACGACAGCCCGCAGCGGGTCATGGCCGGCCTGCAATACACGCTGTCCGAAGCCACCGACAACGGGCACTGCTACCTACCCGCTGTGGAACTGGTCGCCGACGCGACGAAGATCCTCGACGTGCCCGCCGACCTCGTCGCCCGCTGCCTCGACGACCTGGTCGCCGGCGAGGGCGTCGTCCGCGAGACCCTGACCGGCGCCGACGGGGAGGCGGTGCAGGCGGTGTATTTGGTGCCGTTCCACCGCGCCGAGCAGTCCCTCGCCATCTCCCTACACCGTCTGCTCGGTACCCCCGCCGACCGGCTGCCCCACTTCACGAACGTCGACTGGGGCAAGGCCCTGACGTGGTTGAAGGCCCGCACCGGCAACGACCTCGCCCCGGAGCAGGAGCAGGCGGTCCGCCTCGCCCTGACCTCGAAGGTGGCGGTGCTGACCGGCGGGCCGGGCTGCGGCAAGAGCTTCACCGTCCGCTCCATCGTCGAACTCGCCGCCGCGAAGAAAGCCAAGATCACCCTCGTCGCGCCGACCGGACGGGCCGCCAAACGCCTGTCGGAGCTCACCGGCCACCCGGCCGCCACCGTGCACCGACTACTGCAGCTGCGCCCCGGCGGAGACGCCTCCTACGACCGGGACAACCCCCTCGACGTCGACCTGCTCGTCGTCGACGAAGCCTCCATGCTCGACCTGATCCTCGCCAACAAACTCGTGAAAGCCGTCCCACCCGGCGCGCACCTGCTCCTCGTCGGCGACGTCGACCAACTCCCCTCCGTCGGCGCCGGCGAAGTCCTACGCGACCTGCTCGCCGCCCCCACCATCCCCCGGGTGCGGCTGACCCAGATCTTCCGCCAGGCCGCTCAGTCCGGCGTCGTCACCAACGCTCACCGGATCAACGCCGGCCGCCCACCCCTCCTGCAAGGCTTGCCGGACTTCTTCCTGTTCGCCTGCGACGACACCGACGCCACCGCCGCCCTCACCGTCGAGGTCGCCTGCACCCGCATCCCCGCCAAGTTCCGGCTCGACCCGCGCCGCGACGTGCAGGTCCTCACCCCCATGCACCGCGGCCCCGCCGGCGCCGGCGCGTTGAACACCCTGCTGCAGCAGCGGCTCACCCCGTCCCGAGAGGGACAGCCGGAGCGGCGGATGGGCGGGCGGGTGTTCCGGGTCGGCGACAAGGTCACCCAAATCCGCAACAACTACGACAAGGGCCAGGCCGGCGTCTTCAACGGCACCCTCGGCATCGTCACCGCCCTGTCCGCCGAGGAGCAGACCCTGACGGTACGCACCGACGAGGACGAGAACATCGACTACGACTTCGACGAACTCGACGAGCTGGCACACGCCTACGCCATGACCATCCACCGCTCCCAAGGCTCCGAATATCCCGCTGTCGTCATCCCCCTGACCACCAGCGCCTGGATGATGCTGCAACGCAACCTGCTCTACACCGCCGTCACCCGCGCCAAACAACTCGTCGTCCTCGTCGGCTCCCGCCGAGCCCTCGCCGCCGCGATCCGCACCGTCAGCGCCGGACGCCGCCACACCGCCCTGGACCACCGACTCACCCGCCTGTGACACCTGCCGCTGGAACCGATTGAGGAGGGCATCGCCGGGTCACAAGAGTTGTCGGCGACGCAACGCCGAACGCCCCGCCGGCATCGGCCACCGCCGACCGGCACGTGTTCCTGGCGCCACCCGACCGTGACTGCGCCGTTGTTGGCCCGGTGTGGAGGCGGCGAGAGGCGGAAGTTGACCGCCACCTATGCTCGCCGCCATGGCCCGACGCCTCGCCGCTTCGGTGGCTCTCCTCGCCGTGCTCGCCCCGACCGCCGCCTGCGACCCGGCACCCACCAGAGGCGAATCGACGCCGACACCGCCCGCCACCGCTTCGCGGTCTGGACTCGCTCGAAAGAGAACACCGCAGCGTGGTTCGAGAAGGCGATCAGCGCAACTGGAGAGGCGCTGCGTGCCTGAGGACCGCCCTGGGGACGGGGCGCGCTGGCGGGCAGCGGCGGCAACCCCGGCCAGCAGACTGGCGAGGTCGGCACGCTCCGATCTTTACAGGGAACACGGCCCGAACGTAATGACAATTATGACTACAGAAGGTGTACCGATAAGAGTGTCTATGGTGTCTCCCGAAGGTCACTCCCCCACCGTCGGCACTCTGACCCCTAGACTGAGACGCCGGGGTGGCATGGCGATCCACGTGCGAGTCGCCGACCAGTTTCGGGCGGACGTCGAGTGCCGGTGCTGTCCGCGTTGGTCTACCGACTCGCCAGACCGGCCCCTTTGGTCGCGAATAGCCGAGGCCCGTGCAGCAGGTCTTCGCACCCGGCCGCTCAGGCTCGTCACGTGCTTTGTGGCCGTCACACCGCACGGTGTGCTCTTGCGGCCTCGATCAGTACAGCTTCAGCCCTACATGGTCGACGATCAGCCTGCGATTTTCGGAGTCGAGCGCGAAGTGGATCCGTCCCACCTGCGACGGCGGGGCATGATCCCTCACTTTGACGTGCGGAGTTCGGTCGTGCGTCGCGCCTTCATAGTCGAAGTATCGGATCTTTGAGGCCTTCTCGATCTTATCGTCCTGCAGGGCGACTTTGAGATCAAACTCATCCCTTATCCACGTGTCGAGATGCGGGTAGTTCCGGTCGCTGCCGTCGTAGAGCGCGACCGCCACGCGAGCAAGTTTGGTCAGACACTCGGCCATCTCGCCTGGAAAGGGGTACTTGCTCTTCTTCCAAGATGAGGCGACTCGATCCGTAAAAACGATGCGCCCCGCTGCAGCATCCGCGAGATGAAGGAATAGGCTCTCCGCACTGGAGGCGTCGCCCGTGACGAGCCCGGGAAGAACAACCCACGGATCCTCCTCGGTCACCTCAGCGTCACCCGGCATCGAGATTGCGCGCAGCGCAAGCGTGAGCTGCTCGATCTTCGCTTCGAGTGCGGGCACTTTCCCAGCTTCAGCCTGGAAACGATCGGCCCGCTGCTCCTCCTCTGCGGCAAGTTGCTGCCAATCATCGGCGCCTGCGCGGGCGGCAGCCAGTTCATCTCGCAGCGCTTCAATCTGCGCGCTCGTGTCGCCTTCGGCCAGCGCCTGTTCTGTCCGGGCTCGTGCATCACGATCCTGGTGAGCGATCTCCGCGCGACGCGCCTCACGATAGGCACGGTCCAGGCCTCGTGCTAGAACCGAGACCGGCGCGAGCAGACGCATCAGTTGAGCTCGCAGCGTATCCGAGTCCTCGGAGCTGACCTGCGAGTCATCAAACGGGACTGTGGGTGCGGATGGATCGCTCCAAATCAGCCGAGCCCCTGCGAGTGGCGGCGCGTACCCGGGCAAATCGGCGTCGAGAGCACGCGAAGCTCGATAGTCGAGAGTCACGACACGGAAAGACCGACGAGCTTCGCTGCGGCTGTCCGAGCTGCCGCAAGTGCGGGCAGTGTTCGGGTATGGATGAGCAGGATCGGCAGCCGCGAGGGTTTTCGAATGGCCGCACCCAGAGTGGCGACCTCAGCATCGGTACGAACCTGCAGGTAGCGGCCGTCCTGCATTCCAGTGGTCGTCGCAACACCCGGATCGAGGGGTGTGTGATGGGAAGACCTGCGGGCTGGACGACGACGGTGACTGGCAGGCCGGCGATGCGATCGCCGGGTCGGCCGGGAGTGAACGAGCATCGAGAGGTGCGGCGGCAGTTCTGGCGGCGAATCGCTGAGGGCCTGTCGAGCGAGGAGGCCGCGGCGGCATGTGGTGTGTCGCAGCCGGTGGGTGGCCGTTGGTTTCGCCAGGGTGGCGGTATGTCGCCTTTGTCGTTGAGGCCTCTGTCGGGCCGGTACCTGTCCATCGCCGAACGGGAGGAGATCGCCCTGCTCAAAGCCCAGGGCAAAGGCGTGCGGGAAATCGGCCGGGCGGTGGGCCGTGACGCATCGACGATCTCACGGGAACTGCGCCGCAACGCTGCGACACGGGGTGGTCGCCTGGAATACCGAGCCGTGACGGCGCAATGGCACGCCGAGCGCCGTGGCCGGCGTCCGAAGACCGCCAAGCTGGCCACGAATCAGCGGCTGCACAACTACGTGCAGGACCGGCTCGCCGGCGCCATCACCGACGGCCAGGGTCGGCCGATCCCGGGGCCGAATGTCCCCTGGAAGGGACGCCGCCACGGGCGTCGCGCGGACCGGCGGTGGGGGACGGCGTGGAGTCCCGAGCAGATCAGCAGGCGATTGCGGCTGGACTTCCCGGATGATGACTCGATGCGGATTTCGCACGAGGCGATCTACCAGGCGCTCTACGTCCAAGGCCGAGGCGCGTTGCGCCGGGACCTGACGGCGTGTCTGCGGACCGGCCGCGCGCTACGGGTGCCGCAGGCCCGCACCCGCCGCCGCGGCAAGCACTTCGTCAGCCCTGACGTGATGATCAGTCAACGGCCCCCTGAGGTCGCCGATCGAGCGGTGCCTGGTCACTGGGAAGGTGATCTGATCATCGGACTCGAACGGTCCGCGATCGGCACGCTGGTCGAGCGCACCACCCGCTACACGATGCTGCTGCATCTGCCCCGCATGGAAGGACACGGTCAGCAGCCCGTCGTGAAGAACGGCCCGCCGCTGGCGGGGCACGGCGCCGCAGCAGTCCGCGACGCGATCGCAAAACAGATCGCCACCCTGCCCGAACAGCTACGACGCTCGCTGACCTGGGACCAGGGCGCCGAGATGGCCCAACATGTCCAACTGCAACTGGACACCAGCCTCGCCATCTACTTCTGCGACCCGCACAGCCCCTGGCAGCGCGGCACGAACGAGAACACCAACGGGCTGCTACGCCAGTACTTCCCGAAGGGCACCGACCTATCACGACACTCGGTAAACGATCTCGATGCCATCGCCGCTGCCCTCAACGGCCGGCCCCGCAAAACGCTGGGATGGAAGACTCCCGCTGAAGCCTTGGCCGAACACCTAGAATCGGCCCAGGCAGCCGGTGTTGCGACGACTCCTTGAACCTAAGCAGTACACCTCCCGGGCCTTCGCCCAGGCCTGCCAGGCGGCCGGGGTCCGGCAGTCGATGAGCGCGGTCGGTAGCTCCGCCGACAACGCGGCTGCGGAGTCGTTCAACGCGACCTTCAAACGCGAGACCCTGCAAGGCCGCCGCGCCTTCACTGACGAACGCGAGGCCCGACTGACCGCGTTCCGCTGGCTGCACCGCTACAACACCGTCCGACGCCACTCCCGGCTCGGACAGCAATCACCGATCACCTACGAGAAGAGCACCCGGCCAGCGCCAGCTACGCTGGCCCCGGCCGCATAAACCCGTGTCCAGGATCAGGGGTCAAGCCCCCTCTGTCAGCGGGTGCATGGGTGGAAGCTACCGACGGATCCCCGCGACACACGACCAGAGCACGCAGGCGAGGATGAGGAAGAACACGATTCGGCCCGGGTTGAAGGGCCCGCGGTCCTTGCGGCGGTAGAGCGGGGGGATCGGGGGGCGGTACGCGGGCCGGTTCTTGTACTGGGGTTTGTTCATCCAGTCGGGTGCGGTCACCGGGCGATCCTTGCACCGGCCGCGCTGTCCGTCTGCACGGCTAGTGCCGTGACCACGAACGTTGACGGTGTTGGTCAGGCTGCGCGGGTGGCGGGTTGGCCCCAGCGTCGTTGTCGTTCGCTGCGGATGCGGGCG
>NZ_JBFAID010000065.1:0-32499 GCF_040654475.1 Micromonospora sp. NPDC050686 | reverse complement strand
ACCGGCGTGCGCGAGCACCGCGCGTTCCTGCGCCGGGGTGAGATCAAGGGCGAACCGGTACGCCTGGATCGTCTTCACGTCGGGTCCTCCGTCGCTAGCCCCCTCAGCCCATCCTCCCACCCCAACCCGCCACGGAGTTGATCAAGGAGTTCGCCTCGTCCGGCCGGGCTCCGGCCGACGCGAACTCCTTGATCAATGGATCCGAACCGGGTGGGCACGGGCGGGGTGGGGTCGGGGAGGATGGGGGGATGCGCGGTGGGGCGGGGTGGGGTTGGCGGTTCTGCGGTGCGGTAGGCGGGGTGCTGGGCGTGCTGGCGTGGCCCGGGGCGGCGGTGGCGGCCCCGGCCGGGACGCCGGTCTGCGAGGTGGCCGACCGCCGGCTGGACGAGATCTCCGGGATGGTCGCCACCGACGACGGCTTCGTGATGGTCAACGACGGCGCCGACCAGGAGTCGCATCGCAGGATCTTCTTCCTCGACGCCCGGTGCGCCGTGGTGCGTACGGTCCGCTACCCCTCGCTGCCCCGGGACACCGAGGACCTGGCGGTCGGGCCCGACGGCGCCATCTGGGTGGCCGACATCGGCGACAACGGGGGCAACCGGTCGACGGTCGGGGTGTGGCGGCTCGGCCCGGGAGCGGCGCGGCCGGTGCTGCACCGGATGGCGTACCCGGACGGGCCGCGCGACGCCGAGGCCATGCTGATCACCGGGGACGGACGCCCGCTGATCGTCGCCAAGACCACCGGCCGGCTGTACGCCCCGGCCAGCGCCCCGCGGGCCGGCAGGACGACGCCGCTGACCAGCGTGGGGGAGGTGCGGCTGCCCCGCACCACGACCAGCAACCCGTACTCCGTCCTCGGCCGGATGGTGATCACCGGGGCGGCCACCGCGCCGGACCGGAGCCGGGTGGTGCTGCGCAGCTACGCCGACGCGTTCGAGTTCGACGTGCCGGACGGTGACGTGATCCGCGCGCTGACCACCGGCCGGCCGCGGACCGTTCCGCTGCCCGACGAGCCGCAGGGCGAGTCGGTCAGCTACAGCCCCGACGGCCGCCACCTGCTCACCGTCTCCGAGCGGGCCGGCCAGCCGGGCCCGGTCCCCGTCCTCCGGTACGCCCTGCCGGAGCCGCCGCCCGCGGCCACCCGCTCCGGGCCGGCCGCCACCCGTCCCGCGCCGGAGTCCACCCGCCCCGCGGCGACCGGCGCGGCCCCGGCCGCCACCGGCGGGCGGCCGGCGGCCGAGCGCGACGACTCCCGCCTCGGTGCGGCCGCGGCGCTGGGGCTGGCGGTGTTCGCCCTCGGCGTCGCCGGACTGGTGCGGGCCCGCCGCCCGGGCGGTCGCTGACCGCACCCGCCGGCCCTTTCCCGCCGCGCCGTGGTACGCCAGCATGGCCGGATGAGCACGCTGACCGGAGCACAGATCGCCGCCGAGGGCCTGACCGGCTGGACCTACCTGCTCGGCGCCCTGCACACCCGCCTCCGTACCCCGGACTTCGCCACCGGGCTGTCCCTCGTCAACGCGATCGGCGCGGTGGCCGAGGAGGTGGACCACCACCCGGACCTGGACCTGCGGTACACCCACGTCGACGTCCGGCTCACCAGCCACGATGTGCGCGGGGTCAGCCGGCGCGACGTTCGGTTGGCCCGGCGGATCGCCGCGATCGCCGCCGACGCCGGTGTCGAGCCGGAGTGCGCGAGCGTGTCCCGGCTGGAGCTCGCCCTGGACTCGCCGGCGTACCCGGCGGTGCTGCCGTTCTGGGGCGCGGTGCTGGGGCTGGCCCGGCCGGAGGCCGCCGACGAGCTGCGCGACCCGACGGGCGCGCTGCCCACCGTGTGGTTTCAGGAATCCGGCGACGAGGAGCCCCGGCAGCGCTGGCATCCCGACGTGTGGGTCGACCCGGCCCAGGTCCGGCCGCGCATCGACGCGGCGCTCGCCGCCGGTGGCATCCTGGTCAGCGATGTGGGGGCGCCGAGTTTCTGGGTGCTCGCCGACCCGGAGGGCAACCGGGTCTGCCTCTGCACCTGGCAGCAGCGCGACTGACACCGGCTGCGGCTGGCTGCAGCCGGACGCAGGTTCAGCCCGGGAAGCCCCGCGCACGCAGGATCGCGTCGATCCGCGTCCGGTGCGCCCGCTCCCACTCGTCGAGGGACTCCCCGGCGTCCTTCGCCGCCTTCGCCCGGGCGGCGGCGTGCACCTGCTCCCGCCGTTCGCCCGGCACGACCACCACGCCCTCCTCGTCCGCGATCACCACGTCACCGGCGTGCACCGTCACCCCGCCGCAGCGCACCGGCTCGTTGAGCGGCGCGACGGCCGCCTTGGCGCCCGGGATCGGGACCACGCCCCGGGCGAAGACGGGAAAGCCCAGCTCGCGGACCTCGGCGAGGCCGCGGATCACCCCGTCGACCACGAACGCGGCGATGCCGCGCCGGTGGGCCACCGCGCAGACGTTGCCGCCCCCCACCGCCCAGTCGACGTCGCCGGCCAAGGTCGGTGAACTGGTGGGTCATGCCGGTCCTGTCGTCGCGACGCGTCTGGGCCGGGCCGGGCGGGGGGAGCGGCCTGCGGATCACCCCGATTCAACAGTACGTACGTACGGTATGCCATAGTTGCCGCCCGGCGCGTGCCGGGCCCCGCGACGGGTCCGGAAAATGCCGGGCGAGCAGGCAACCGCCGGCCGGGCTGCCGCGTGACTAGGGGTACGACCGGCCCGGGGGCGGAACGGAGTGGGCACATGTCAGGCGAGGAGAGCTTCGACGGTTTCTACCGGGCGAGCCGGCAACGGTTGTACGAGTGCGTCTACGCCCTCACCGGCAACGCCGCGGAGGCGCAGGACGCGGTGCACGAGGCTTACGCGCGGGCGTGGCAGCGGTGGTCGACCGTCAGCGGGTACGCCGATCCGGAGGCGTGGGTGCGTACCGTCGCCCGGCGGGTGGCGGTGAGCCGCTGGCGGCGCGCCCGTTCGGCGTGGACCGCCCACCGCCGGCACGGGCCACCACCGGACGTGCCCGGCCCCAACCCGGACTCGGTGGCGCTGGTCGGCGCGCTCGCCCAACTGCCCATGCCGCAGCGCACCGCGCTGGTCCTGCACCACCTGGTCGGCCTGCCGGTGGCCGAGGTGGCGCGGGAGACCGGGGTGCCCGAGGGCACCGTCAAGGCCCGCCTGTCCCGGGGGCGGCGGGCCCTCGCCAACCTGCTCGAGGCCACACCTGCGGAGGCGCACCATGGTTGACCGATTGGATGCGATGTTCGAGTCGCTGCACGACGAGCGCGCGCCGGGCCCGTTCGCCCCGGCTGAGGCGGTCCGGCGGCGCGGCCGGCAGCGGACCCGGCACCAGGCGATGGTCGCCGGCCTCGCCGTGGTCGCCGTGACCGGGGCCGGCTTCGGCTGGGCCGGCAACCTGCGGCCGGTCGGCCACACGCCGATCCCCGCGGCCAGCGGCACCACGGCGTCGACCCCGCCGGCCCCCGCTCCCGCCACCCCGAGCCCGAGCGGCCCGGCCCGCGGCGGCACGCCCTCGGCCGACCCCCGCCCGACCGGGACCGGCCGGCCGGACGCCACCCGGACCGACGCCGCCCCGGCGGGGCTGGACAGCCTACGGCTGCGCCCCGCCGACCTCGGCCCGGGCGCCTGGCGTACCCGCCCACCGACCGAGCCGTTCTCCGGTGACACCTGGCGGTGGGCCGACCTCTGCCTGGCGTACCGCGGCGCCGACTACCCGTCTCTGGCGCACCAGGCCCAGCTCGACGTCACCGGGTTCGCCAGCGGGCAGAGCTACCTCTACGAGCACCTGCACCGGTACGCGGACGGCTGGGGCCCGCGGGCCCTCGCCGACGTGCGCCGGGTGCTGGACCGGTGCGCCACCACCACGTCGCCGTCGACCGCCCCGGGTGACCCGGCGCCCCGCACCGTCGAGGTGGTGGACCTCGGCTTCGCCGGGGACGAGGCGGTGCTGGTCCGGCAGGAGCAGTGGTCGTACGAGGGCGAGGTGCTGTCCCGCGACCCGCTGGTGACGCTGACCGCGGTGGTCCGGGTCGGCGACCTGGTCGCCACCGTGCTGTTCTCGCCGGACCGGGACGAGGCGTACGCCCGGGGGGTGGCCCGGGCGGCGGCGCAGCGACTCGCGGCGGGGTGAGCGCGGGCCCGACGGGGGTCGGTCCCGCCCGCGGGTCAACGCCGGGCGCTGTCGGACCAGCGACAGTTGCGAACGGCTGACCGGCCGTTGACGTGCGGCTGGCCGCCCGGTGCCCGGGCGCCGAAGAGTCCGGTCCCATCGGCCGACGGCACGATGACCGAACGGCGTCGGTTCGTTGAATGGTGCTGACAGCCACCCCCTGCCCGCGGGCCGGGGCGCGGCCCGTTGCCGAACGGGGGGCCGGCCGCCACGCCGGACCCCGCCGGGCACCGCCGCGCACCCCGCGTCGGCCACCTCTTCCCTGGAGGCACCGTGTACCAGCGTCCCGCGCGGGTTTTCGCGCGTATCGGCGAGGCTCGGCCCGCCGCCGCACCCCGCGTCCTGCTCGGGCGGGCGGTCGTCCTGGGCGCGAGCATGGCCGGGTTGCTGGCCGCCCGGGTGCTCGCCGACCACGCGCAGAGCGTGCTGATCCTGGACCGGGACGAGATCGGTGCCGGCGCCGAGCCCCGCCCGGGCGTCCCGCAGGGCACCCAGATGCACGCTGACCCGGGTGCCGGGTGCCGGGTGCCGGGCGGCGTGGTGGCGGTCGGCGACGCGGTCGCCTCGTTCAACCCGATCTACGGCCAGGGCATGTCGTCGGCGGCCCTGCACGCCTCCTGCCTGTCGGCGTACCTGCGCTCCGGGGCGGACCCGCGCGGCCCGGCCCGGGGGTTCTTCGCCCTGCAACGGGTGATCGTGGACGCCGCGTGGGGGATGTCCACCTCGGCCGACCTCGCCCGGCCCTCGGTGTCCGCGCCGCGGCCCCGCGGCTACCGGCTGTCCCGCTGGGCCAGCAACCAGATCGTCGGCGCCTCGATCGTCGACCCGGTGATCGCCCGGCGCTTCGACGCGGTGGTCGAGATGCGCCGGCACCCCAGCACGCTGGCCAGCCCCGCGGTGCTGGCCCGCGCGGTCCGGATGAACCGGTCACACCGGTGACGGCCACTGTCGCACCCCGCCGGTACGGTCGGGGCATGGTCACCGTCGCCGACGTGCGCGCCCTGGCCCGGACGCTGCCCCGCAGCACCGAGCACCTGATCCGGGACCGGGTGAAGTTCCGGGTCGGCGCGATCGTCTACGTCGCGTTCTCCCGCGACGAGACCACCATGGGTTTCGGCTACCCGAAGGAGGAACGCGACGCGCTGGTCACCACCGAGCCGGAGCTGTTCTTCCTGCCCGGCACGTCGGACCTGCGCTTCCACTGGGTCTGCTGTCACCTCGACCGGCTCGACCACGACCGGATGACCGAGCTGGTCTGCGAGGCGTGGCGGATGGTGGTGCCGAGGTTCCTGGCCCGGCAGCGACTGGGTGGCTGACCGCGGTCAGGGCTTGCGGGCCAGCCCCGCCCAGTAGTACGCGGCCTGCGGGTCGGCGGGCGGCTGCCCGTCGGGGCGCCACGCCATCACCGGCGTCAGCCCCGGCTCCACCAACTCCCAGCCGGCGAAGAACCGCTCCACCTCGCCCCGGCTCCGCGCCACCAGGGTCATACCGGCCTGCCGGGCGGCGGCGACCGCCGCGCCGACCGCCTCCGGGTTGAAGTCCTGGGTGGGGTGGGTGATCGCCAGGTAGCTGCCCGACGGCAGCGCCTCGGTCAGCGCCCGCAGCGTGCCGGCCGGGTCCTCCTCGTCGGCGATCAGCATGAGGATCGCGATCAGGGTGAGGGCCACCGGCCGGCTCAGGTCCAGGGTCTCGGTGAGCACGGGATGGTCGAGGATGCTCTGCGGCCGGCGCAGGTCGGCGTCCAGGTACGCGCTGCGCCCCTGCGGGCTGCTCACCATCAGCGCCCGGGAGTGCGCCAGCACCACCGGGTCGTTGTCGACGTACACCACCCGGGTCTCCGGGGCGATCGACTGGGCCACCTCGTGCAGGTTGGGGCGGGTGGGGATGCCGGCGCCGACATCCAGGAACTGCCGGATGCCCTGCTCGGCGACCAGGTGCCGGGCCACCCGGTGCACGAAGCGCCGGTTCTCCTTGGCCATCGCCGGCAGCGTCGGGATCGCCTCGGTCATCGCCGCGCCCATGGCCCGGTCGACCGCGAAGTTGTCCTTGCCGCCGAGCCAGTAGTCGTATACCCGCGCCGAGTGCGGCACGGTGGCGTCCACCGGGGGTGCCTCCGCTGCCGCGCGCTGCTGCCCGTCCTCGGTCACCGTGCACTCCCTCCGTCGGCCCGCTCCACAGTAGACGACCGCGGGCCGGGGCGGTGTCGGGGGAGCGACCCGGATCGGGCCGCTCCCCCGACTGGGATCAGCCGACCACGGACCGCAGCGGGATCCGCGCGTCGTGCAGCGCCCGGACCAGGTCACCCAGGAACGGGTGCTCGTCGGCCTGGAGACCACCCGGGTTGGGGATCACCAGGTACGCGGAGCCGCCCGCCACCGAGGCCCGGGCCGCGCCGGTGTAGCGGCCCACGACGTCGCGGCTGCGGGCCAGGTCGGCGGCCGCCACCTCGACGGTGATCGGGCGCCACTCGCCACCCAGGTTCTCCGCCGCCGGCGTGGCCGCGGCGGCCGCCCGTGCCGGGGCGACCCGGGCCACGTCGGCCCCACCCCGGGCCGCCGGCCCGCCGGCCGTCGGGGCGAGCAGCGCGTTGGCCACCAGGTGCTGGCCGCTCTCGTTGTACGCCCGGAACAGCGGGTTGAACGCGAAGAGCACCGCCCGTCCGGCCCCGGTCGGCTCGTCGACCAGCGCGGTCGTGCCCTTGAGCAGGTCGGCCCGGAGGGTGTAACCGTTGGCCCAGAAGGTGTCGCCGGTCGGGTAGCTCAACACGTTGGTGCCGGTGGTGCTCGCCCGCAGGATCGGGTCGCCGTTGTTGAACTCGAAGTCCTCCGCCGGGCGGCCCAGCGCGACCGGGCTGTCGTGGTCCACGTCGACCCGCAGGTGCGAGCCGATCATGCGGTAGTCGGCCGGCTTGGTCACCTCGGTGGTGGAGGTGAGACCGGCCGCCCGGGCCAGCCGGGTGCCCTCGTTGCGCAGCCCGAGGTAGGTGTGGCCGGCCGCGACCCAGGCCCGCAGGTTGGCCTGCCCCTGGGCGGTGAGCCCGCCGGTGCTGCTGCTGCCGTCGGGCACGAGCAGCACCGTGCGGTCGGTGAACGCGGGGGTGTTGTCGTTGATGTCCGCCGTGGTCACCGGCTTCAGGTCCAGCCCCCAGCGCTTGCCGAGCAGGTACCGGGCCTCGCCGTGGGAGCCGGAGGTGAGCGAGATGCCCGTGCCCCCGAACAGCCCGACGTCGGGCAGGGCGAGCGGGTTGCCGCCGGCCGGAGCCGCATTCGGCTCCAGCGTGATCCCGTGGGACGCGGCCAGCCGGTCCAGCTCCGGGGTCAGGCTCTTCGCCGGCAACTCGACGACGCCGCTTTCCAGGTCGCGCAGCAGCGGCACGTCCCGGTTGAGCAGCTGGAAGGTCAGCTCGGCGGCGGCCGCCGAGTCGAGCGGGTAGCGGTAGGAATCCTTCGCGCCCGCCGCGTACGGCTTGCCGCCGTCCATCCCGCGGACCAGCCGGGCCGCCGGGCGGACGTCGTCACCGGTCCAGACCGCGTTGACGCCCATCAGCAGCGGGTTGCTCCAGGACGAGACGTCGTAGAAGTAGGGGAACGGGGTGTACGGGTCCTCGCCCATGATCGCCTGGATCCAGTGCTTCTGCGGCTGGTCCATCGGGATCCAGTACGTGCCCTCCGGCACGGTCATCCCGGTGGCGGAGCGCCCGCCGAAGATCCGCGCGCTGGGCAGCCGGGTCGGCTTGCTGACCTCGTACACCTCGACGTCCATCCGGCGCAGCCGGTCGACCAGCCGGCGGACGTCGCCGAGCTGCCGGTCCGGCAGCAGGAAGTACGACCGGACCTGCAGGTCGGGCACCGGGAACTGGACGGTGTTGGTGGGCTGCACCACCTCGTTCGGCTCCAGCGCGCCGGTCCGGCCCTGGGCGAGCGCGTCCGTCCAGATCTTGAAGTAGCCGCGCAACACCTCCTGCTTGTTGGCGGCGGCCCAGCCCAGCGTGGACCACTGGGTGTGGAACTGCTGCTGCACCCGGTCGGCCACCGCCGAGGCGCTGCCCTTCTCGAACGTCATGCCGGCGGCGCCGAAGCCGGCGGCCGGCACCGTGTCGCCGTAGCCCATGAAGAACAGGTCGTAGGTCGAGTAGTTGAAGTAGCACTCGGTGGTCACCGCGCCACCGCAGGCGCCGTTGTAGCCGAAGCCGGCCTTGTTGGCCTCGCCGATCCGGTTGATCCAGTCCACCGGCTCGTTGGCGATCTCATGGTGGATCGGGTCGGCGTTCGGCGGGAAGAAGTACTGCCGGCCGCCCATCTCGTGGGCGTCGATGAAGACCTGCGGCGGGTACTGCCGCATCAGCTCGATCTTGCCGTCGGTCTCCTGCTGGGTGCGGGCGAACCAGTCCCGGTTCATGTCGAAGCCGTACTCGTTCTGCCGGCGGCTGGCGTCGCGGCCGTCCGGGTTCTGGGTCGGCACGATGACGGTGACCAGGTTGTCGTTGCGCTCGGCCACCTCGCAGGACAGGCCGGCGGCCAACTCGTACAGGGTCTTCAAGGCGGCGTCCGCGCCGCTCTTCTCCCCGCCGTGGACGTTCCCGGCCACCCAGACGATGGCCGGGCCGTCCTCGGCGGTCTCGGCCGCCTTCTTCGCCGTGATCCGGCGCGGGTCGCGCAGGTCCCGTACGTCGTCGGCGATCTTGCGTAGGGTGGCGGGCCGCACGTTGCCCTCGGCGGAGACCACCGCGTACGGCAGGTCCTGGCCCAGCACGCTGGTGGTCATCACCCCGCTCACCACCCGGTCGGAGGCGGCGTCGACGGCGCGCAGGTAGTCGCGGATCTCGTCGTTGGTGACCGGGCGTTCCTGACCGAGGCCGAGCGGGAAGCCGAGCCCCGACTCCGGGCTGGGCACGGTGGACAGTCGGGCGTTCGGGTCGGTCACGCAACCGGCCGACTCCGGTGCGGCCCCGGCGGGCGTGCCGCCGAGCAGGGCCACGGAGCCGGTGAGCAGGAGCAGGGTGGTGGCGCCGGCCAGGCGCCGCCGGTCGGCGCGGATGGGGTTTCGAATCGGACGCATATGTCGGCTCGTTCCTTCGCCGGGTGAGGCGGGTCCGGGGGATGAGGGTGCACGGAGCCTATGAGCTGCGGTTTCGCATGGTCAAGATTGAAACCGGTCGCAATATTTGCAGGACCACGCCATGCCGGGACCGGGTCAGGTCCGGTTCTCCCACCCCCATGCCGCGATCTCCACCCGGTTGCGCGCGCCCAGCTTGGCCCCGATCGCGGAGAGGTGGCTCTTCACCGTGCTCAACGAGATGAACAACTCGGCCGCGATCTCCTGGTTGGTGCGGCCCCGGGCCACCGCCGCCACCACCTCCAGCTCCCGGTCGGAGAGCGGCCGGGCCGGTGGCCGGCGGGCCGGCGCGCCGGTCGAGGTCAGCCGCCGCAGCAGCCGTACGGTCACCGAGGGGGAGACCAGGGCGTCGCCCCCGTACGCCGCCCGGACCGCCTCCACCAGCAGGGCGGGGCCGGCGTCCTTGAGGATGAACCCGACCGCGCCGGTGCGCAGCGCGCCGTAGACGTACTCGTCGAGGTCGAATGTGGTCACCACGACCACCCGCATCGGGTCGACGGTGCCCGGCCCGGCCAGGGCACGGGTCACCGCCAGCCCGTCCAGCCGGGGCATCCGGATGTCCACCAGGCACACGTCCGGCCGCAGGCGGCGGGCCTCGGCGATCGCCGCCACCCCGTCGGCCGCCTCGGCCACCACCGCGATGTCCGGCTGGTCCTCCAGGATCAGGCGCAGTCCACCCCGTACCATCGCCTGGTCGTCGGCGATCAGCACCCGGATGGTCACCGCGCCGCCCGGCCCGGCAGGGGCAGGGTGGCGACCACCGACCAGCCGCCGCCCGGCCGCGGGCCCGCGCGCAGCGTGCCGCCGAGCGCGTCGACCCGCTCGCGCATACCGACCAGGCCGTAACCGGCCCCGGGCGGCGCGGCGGCCGGTGCGGCGTCGTCGGTGACCTCGACGGTGACCGCCCCGGCCTCCTCGGTCACCACCACCGACACCGACCCGGCCCGCGGGGCGTGCCGGGCCACGTTGGTCAGCGACTCCCGGGCGATCCGGTAGACGGTGCCGCTCACCTCCGGTGGCCACGCCGAGGTGTCGACGGGCTGCCGCAGCCGCACCGTCCGGTCCGGCGTGGCGAACCGGCGGACCAGCCCGTCCAGCCGCTCCGGGCCGGCGGTCTCCGGTGCGTCCTCCGGGTCGCGGAGGATGCCCACCACCCGGCGCATCGCGGCCAGCGCGTCCGAGCCGGCCGTCTCGATCTCGGCCAGCGACGCGGGCAGCCGTTCCGGATGCCGGCGGGCCAGCACCGGCGCGGCCTGCGCCTGGAGCACGATGCCGGTGAGGTGGTGCGCCGCCACGTCGTGCAGCTCCCGGGCCAGTTCCAGCCGCTCCGTCCGGCGCGCGCCCGCCACCAGTTCCCGGCGGCGCTGGTCGACCAGCCGCCACCCCAGCCCGCCGGCGAGCGCGACCAGCCAGCCGGCGCCGGCCAGCACGGGGACCGGGCCGAACCCGTCGGCGATCGCGCTGCCGGCGACCACGGCCCCGCCGAGCGCCGCCACCGCCAGCGCCGGCCGCGCGGGCAGGGCCCGGACCGCCGACGCCACCAGCACGGACAGCCCCAGCGTGGTGGCCGGCCCGGGCTCGTGCGGCAGGCCGGCGGCCGCCGCCACGCCGACCGCCGCCCCGGCGACGCCGAGGCCGGTCACCGCCGCCGTCAGCCGGTGCACCCGGCGGGCCAGGGTGATCCCGCAGACGAGTACGCCGACGACCGCGCCGAAGATCCACCAACCGCCGCCCCAGCTGTCCCTGATCGCGCTCGCCGTGACGACGACCGCCGCGACGCCGAGCACGCCTAGGCCCGCCTCGACCGCCGGCGCGGCCGGGCCGGCGGGCAGCCACCGAGTTCCCATGGACCTCAGGCTAGGAAGCCGCGCCGCCCGGGGTGAACCGGTCAAAAGTACGCCTCGGCCGGTCCGGTGCCACCGGCCTCGCTTCCACCCGGGCCGCGACCCCGAAAAACGGGGCGGATGCCCCGATTTTTGTGGGATGGTCCACAGCCCTACGAACGAACGGCGGCCGTGAGGTGGATTCGTCTCCGACTTGCAGGTATGGTCCGGCCGGCCCGGAGTGCTGCCCCGAGAGGGTGGCGCGGCCCGACTACGACCGACGAGTAAACGACGAACGCCCGATGGTGTGAAGTTGCCGACGGTGTTCGCCGGAAAGGCGATCGTGTCCGCTATCGCAGTGAAGTCGCTCTACAAGATCTTCGGCAGCCGCCGTGCCGAAGCGGTGCGACGGCTCAAGGATGGAGCACCCCGCGCGGAGGCGCTGGCGGGACTTTCCGCGACGACGGCTGCGGTGATCGACGCGAGCCTCGAGGTCCGCCCGGGCGAGATCTTCGTGGTCATGGGGCTGTCCGGGTCCGGCAAGTCCACCCTGATCCGGATGCTCAACGGCCTGCTGCGCCCGACCAGCGGCAGCGTCGAGGTGGACGGTGTCGACCTCGGCAAGCTGAAGCCCGCCGCCCTGCGCCGGCTGCGCCGGGAGAAGATCAGCATGGTCTTCCAGCACTTCGCCCTGCTGCCGCACCGAACGGTGCTGGAGAACGCCGGCTACGCCCTGGAGATCGCCGGCCTGCCCAAGGCCGAGCGCCGGGAGCGGGCCATGGAGGCGATCCGCATGGTCGGCCTGGACGGCTGGGAGGACAAGCTCCCGCAGGACCTCTCCGGCGGCATGCGCCAGCGGGTCGGCCTGGCCCGCGCGCTGGCCGCCGGCACCGACATCCTGCTGATGGACGAGGCGTTCTCCGCGCTGGACCCGCTGATCCGTCGCGAGATCCAGGACCAACTGCTGGAGCTCCAGGCCGAGCTGGGCAAGACCATCGTCTTCATCACCCACGACCTCAACGAGGCCATGCGGCTCGGCGACCGGATCGCGGTCATGCGGGACGGCCGCATCGTCCAGATCGGGACCGCCGAGGAGATCCTCACCGACCCGGCGAACGACTACGTCGAGCGGTTCGTCGCCGACGTGGACCGCACCCGCATTCTCACCGCCTCGTCGGTGATGGTGAAGCCGCACAGCGTGGTGGACGTCAACGCCGGGCCGCGGGTCGCCGCCCGGGCGCTGCGCGAGACGCAGACCTCCGTGGTGTACGTGACCGGCAACCAGAAACGCTTCCTCGGCACCGTCACGGAGGACGAGGTCAGCCGGGCGCTGCGCGCCGGCCGGCAGAGCCTCGACGGCTACGTCCGCACCGACCACGTCCGCACCGTGCACCACGGCACCGCGGTCGCCGACCTCTTCGCCGACTGTGCCGAGAGCGTCCACCCGGTCGCCGTGCTGGACGACCGGGACCGGCTGGCCGGTGTGATCCCCCGGATCACCCTGCTCAGCGCGCTGGGCAGCCTCACCGGCGACACCGACCGCGCCGACGAGGCCCCGCCGTCCCCCGTGGACGAGGCCGGCCCGACGGCGTCGGACGTGCCGGCCGAGTCCGGCCCGGCCGTGCCGTCCGCGATGGACCTCGGCGTGGCCGGGGCCCCGATGACCGACCTGGCCCGGGTGACCACGGAGGTACGCGGCGAGCCGGTGGCGGCGACCCGCGAGAAGGAGGAAACGGCATGAGTACGACCGACGCACCGCTGGACGTCGTACTGCCCCGGCTGCCGTTGGGCGAGTGGACCGAGAACGCCGTGGAATGGGCCACCGGCACGCTGGGCCCGGCGTTCGACGGCATCGCCACCGTGGTCGACGCCCTCGTCGAACCGCTGGACACCCTGCTCACCGCCGCCCCGGCCGTCGTGGTGGTGCTGGTCTTCGCCGCCCTCGGTCTCTGGCTGCGCGGCTGGAAGTTCGGCCTCGGCGCGGCCGTCGGGCTCGGCCTGGTCGCCGGCATGCCGTACTGGGCGGAGACGATGAGCACGCTGGCCCAGGTGCTGGTGGCCAGCGCGCTGTCGCTGCTGCTCGCGGTGCCGCTGGGCGTCTTCGTCGCGGAGAACCGCCGCGCCTCCCAGCTCGCCCGGCCGGTGCTGGACCTGATGCAGACCCTGCCGGCGTTCGTCTACCTGATCCCGGCGATCTTCTTCTTCGGCATCGGCACCGTGCCCGGCGTACTGGCCACCGTGGTGTTCAGCATGCCGCCCGGCGTCCGCCTGACCGAGCTGGGCCTGCGCCAGGTGGACCGGGAACTCGTCCAGGCCGGCGAGGCGTTCGGCGCCTCCCCGTGGAAGATCCTGCTCCGCACCAAGCTGCCGCTGGCCCTGCCGACCATCATGACCGGGGTCAACCAGGTCATCATGCTGGCGCTGTCCATGGTGGTCATCGCCGGCATGGTCGGCGCCGGCGGCCTCGGCGACGTGATCATGTTCGCCCTGGCCCAGGTCGAGGTGGGCAGCGGCTTCGAGGGCGGCATCGCCGTCGTGGTCCTCGCCGTGGTGCTCGACCGGCTCACCGACTCGATCGGCGGGCGGTTCCCGGCCGCCCGGGCACAGCGGGCCATGCAGCAGCAGTCCTGACCGTTTCACCACCCGAGAACCGCGGCCATCCGGCCGGTGGCGTGGCCCGTCCGCGTCCCGATCAGCCGGTGGCCGACCACGGGCGGGCGACCCGATCCCGTACGTCATGGTGGCCGCGCACGCGGCGGCCACCCGCGCGTGCCGGGCCGCCCGCCCATCGAAGGAAGGAAGACGATGTTCGCAGCATTGAAGCGTGGGGTAGCCCTCGCCCTGGCCGCCACCCTGGCCCTGGCCGGCGCGGCCTGCGGTGAGTCCGACAGCGGCTCCGGCTCCGGCTCCGGCGACAAGAAGATCACCATCGGCTACATGGCCTGGGACGAGGCGATCGCCGCCTCGCACCTGTGGCAGGAGATCCTGGAGCAGAAGGGCTACCAGGTCCAGCTCAAGAACCTGGAGGCCGGGCTGGTCTACGGCGGCCTGGCCAACGGGGACATCGACCTGTTCCTGGACGGCTGGCTGCCCCAGACCCACGCCTCGTACCTGGAGAAGTACGGCGACAAGCTGGAGAAGCTCGGCGTCTGGTACGACAACGCCAGCCTGAGCATCGCGGTGCCCAAGTACGTCGAGGGCGTCGACTCGCTGGACGACCTGAAGGCCAACGCCGGTATGTTCGGCGGCGAGATGATCGGCATCGAGCCGGGCGCCGGCCTGACCAAGGCCACCCAGGAGAAGGTCCTGCCGGAGTACGGGCTGACCGGCGCGATGAAGCTGAAGACCTCCTCGACGCCGGCGATGCTCGCCGCGCTGGACGGCGCCATCGCCGACAAGAAGCCGATCGTGGTCACCCTGTGGCACCCGCACTGGGCCTACGCCAAGTACGAGCTGAAGGACCTGACCGACGCCAAGGGCACCCTCGGCGCCGCCGAGGAGATCCACTCGCTGGGCCGCCAGGGCTTCGGCGCGGACTTCCCCGAGGTCGCCGCGATGCTGAAGAAGTTCAAGCTCAGCGACCAGCAGCTCGGTGACCTCGAGGACCTGATGTTCAACACGCACAAGGGCGACGAGGCCAAGGCCGTGGACGAGTGGCTGAAGGCCAACCCGGACTTCGAGAAGTCGCTGTCCTGACCCGTACGCCGGTGCGGCGGGCGACGAGGCACCCCTCGTCGCCCGCCGTTCGCGTTCCCGGGCCCGGTACCCTGCCGGCGTGACGGAGAGCGGCGACGGGGAACGGCTGGCGGCCTCGCTGGCCGGGTGGCTCGACCGGCTCACCTTCACCGACCTGACCACCGATCAGGTGACCGCCCGGTTGGTCGACGCGGTGGCCGGCTGGGCGGGGGAGCGGGGCTGGCGGGTCTACCGGCGCGCGCCCAGCGTGCTGCCGTTGCCGCCGCCGATGTCGGGGCAGCCGTCGGTGCTCGACGTGGCCTGCGCCCGGCCCGACGGTCCGCCCGTGGTGGTCGAGATCGACCACGGCACCCGGCGGCGGACCTGGGAGAAGCTGCTCGCCGAGGCCGGCGCGGGCCGGATCCCGCTCTGGGTGCGCTGGGGTGCCGGCCGGTTCACCGCGCCGCCCCCGCCCATCCGGATGGTGACCTGCGTGGTCACCCGGCGCGCCGGCCCCGACGGCCCGCTGCACAGCCGCTCCCCGGCGACCGACCGGCCGCCACCGGCGCACTCCGCCGGGGACCTGGGCCCGGCGGACGCCGTGGAACTGCCGCTCCCGCCACCCGGCCCCGGGTGTTAGAAAGGGCCCCGCCTATACCGAATGCGTCAAGCGGGGGCCCCGCCATTCACTCGAAGCGACTGGGGTCGCCGGCGCCGACCCGCAGGATCTCCGGTCCGCCGTCGGAGAAGTCCACCACCGTGGTCGGCACCGTGCCGCACTCGCCGGAGTCGAGCACCGCGTCGAGCACGTGGTCCAGCCGTTCCTTGATCTCCCAGCCCTGGGTGAGCGGCTCCTCCTCGTCCGGCAGCAGCAGGGTGCTGGACAGCAGCGGCTCACCCAGCTCGGCGAGGAGCGCCTGGGTCACCGTGTGGTCCGGGATCCGCACCCCGACGGTCCGCTTTCTCGGGTGCAGCAGCCGGCGCGGCACCTCCTTCGTCGCCGGCAGGATGAACGTGTAGCTGCCCGGCGTGGCCGCCTTGATCGCGCGGAACGACGCGTTGTTGATCTGCACGAACTGCCCGAGCTGGGCGAAGTCGGCGCAGACCAGGGTGAAGTGGTGGCCGGTGCCCAGGTGGCGGATCTCCCGGATCCGGTCCAGGCCGTCCCGGTTGCCCAGCCGACAGCCGAGCGCGAAGCACGAGTCCGTCGGGTAGGCGATCAGGCCGTCCGCCCGGATCAGGTCCACCACCTGTTTGATCGCTCGCGGCTGCGGGTTGTCCGGGTGCACGTCGTAGTACTTGGCCACACTGCGGAGCTTAGGCCCTGTCCCGCCGATCATCACGGGCCACGGCGGGCCCAGACGGCAAGCGGCGCCAGACACCGGCATGATCGACAGGACCGGGCCTAGGAGGAGGCGGCGGTCGGCGGCGCACAGCGGCCGCCTACCCGCCCGGCCCGCCGCCCGACGCGGCGGTACGGCCGGCGCGCGATCAGGCGGTTGCCGGGCTGGCGGTCAACGCGGGGTCCGGCGTCGCCGCATCGGTGCGGTAGAGCGGATCGCCGGCGGTCAGCCGGATGGTGAACCCGTCGACGTCCCGGTATTGGGCCACGTGGTTGCACGACTGGTGGGTGATCCACAGGCCGAGCCCGCCCGGGCCGCCGTGGCGGGCCGGCAGCAGCCCGGCGAACGGGTCGCTGGGGCCCTCGCCACGGTCGGTGATGCTGACCACGATGCGGTCGTCACCCGACCAGACCCGCAGCCGCACCGCCGGGCGGCCGTAGCGCAGCGCGTTGGTGACCGTCTCGCTCACCGCGACGACCAGGTCCTCCACCTGGTCGAGCGGGAGCCGGCCGCCGTCCGCCGCGTACACCGCCCGGCGCGCCTCGGCGGCGGTGGGGTCGGTCAGCTCGACCGCGGGCGGGGTCAGTTGCAGCGGGTCGGGGACGGGAAGGCGGTTCTCCGCCAGGTAGACCGCCGGCTCGGTGTAGTGCTCGCTCGGCACGTGCCGGCGGTCCGCGGTGGCATACCGGGGATGGGTACGGGCCACCTCGGCCAGCACCTCCGGCGGGGCGACCCGGGTGTCGTACGCGCACATGCTCCAGAGCGGGAAGTCGTCGTACGCGTGGTTTATCGCCGACTCGTACCGGGCCCACCAGTCCCACGTCACGCCCAGCATCGACGGGGCCAGCTCACCGATGATCCGGATCTGCCCGACCCCCCGCGCCAGGTGCGCGGCGAGCAGGGCGCGGTAGGAGCGGATCGCCGCGGTGGGGCGGGCGTAGAGGTCGCCGCCGCTGAGGAAGTCCACCTCCGCGCCGGCGGGCAGGGCCGACCGGACCAGTGCGGCGTGCCGTTCGCCGAACGCGACGATGGTCGGCTCGCCCGCGGCGACGCCGTCGAGCAGGAACGGCACCGTGACCGCCAGCAGTTCCTCCTCCGAGCCGTAGCAGACGGCCTCGTGGTAGTAGCCCTGGTGGCCGGCGGCCGCTCCAGTTCTCATCGGGCGGCCTCCACCCGGACGCCGGTGAGCGCGAGCATCTCGACCAGCCGGGACGCGGTGGGCAACGACGCGCGCAGGACGGCAACCGCCCCCCGCCGGGCCGCGTACCGGGCCAGGTGGGTCAGGCAGCGGTGGTCGATGTAGCGCAACCGCGGGCCGCACAGCCGCAGCTCGCCGTCCACCGGGCGCAGCTCCGCCCGCTCCAGCGCCGCCGCGAACAGCTCATGGTTGGACGGATCCAGCTCGCCGGCCAGCTCCGCGCAGTCGGTGCCCGGACCGCAGGCCGCCAGCCGGAAGAGCAGGCCCGGCGCGTTGGTGTGCCGGTGCAGGCAGGCCAGTTCGGCCACCGCCGGGTCACCCAGCCGGGTGCGGTCGTACGCGCACATCGCGGAGAACGGCCGGGCCCGCATCAACCGGTCGACGCGGTGCTCGTAGCGGGCGAACCGGTCGCGCTGGGCCGGGGTGCCGGCGAGGCCGCTGCACTCGGCCACCACCCGCAGACCGGTGTGCCCGGCGGCCAGCGCCGCCTCGGTCGCGGTGGCGTAGGCGTGCACCTGGCCCACCGGGTCGACCAGCCCGTCCGGCGGGTACGCCGACCAGGGCGCGACGATCCGGAGGTCGCCCCGGCGCAGGGCCGCGTCGAGGCCGGGCAGCCCGGCCAGCCGTTCCCGGGCCACCTCGGCCGGGTCCGGCCCCACGTACCAGCCCTGCTCGCCGGCGGCGAGCCCGGCGGACAGGAAGCGGCGGGCCGCGTCGTCGAAGACCGCCGAGTCGTCGTACGACCAACAGACGTGACCACGGGACACGGCTGACCGCTGCTCGGTGATCACGTCCCGCATCCCATGCCGGCAGTGTAGGCCCGGATCACGGGCCGGTCGACGGTGGCACCGCACGTCAGAGCGGCCGGCCGAGGTTTGCCGGCGCCGCCCGGCGGTACTGCCCAACGGAGACATCCACGACGAGGAGGCGGCATCCGGTGAACGTCAACGACCTGCTGGCCGAGACCTACGGCCGGTTGCCCGAGCTGGTCCGGTCGGCGGTGGACGGCCTCTCCGCGGAGCAGTTGCGCCAGCCGCCCGCGCCGGGCGCCAACCCGGTCGGCTGGCTGGTCTGGCACCTGACCCGGATCCAGGACCACCATGTGGCGGACCTGCTCGGCGAGGAACAGGTCTGGGTCTCCGGGGACTGGGCGCCCCGGTTCGGGCTGAAGGCGGACCCGGACGACACCGGCTACGGGCACGGGCCGGAGGAGATCGCCGCCGTCCGGCCGGAGGGGCCGACCGCCCTGGTTGGCTACTTCACGGCGGTCGCCGACCGTACCCGGCGGTTCCTGGCCGGGCTGACCACCGCCGACCTGGACCGGGTGGTGGACGAGACCTGGGACCCGCCGGTGACCCTCGGGGTCCGGCTGCTCAGCGTGGTCGACGACGACCTGCAGCACGCCGGCCAGGCCGCCTACGTCCGCGGGCTGATCCTGCGCTGACCCGCCGGGCCGGTCGTCGGCGGCCGGCCCGGCGGTGGGTCACGGCACGATGACCGCGCGCCCCTCCAGCGTCCCGTCCCGCAGCTGGTGGTACGCGGACACCGCCTCGTCCAGCCCGAAGGTGGTGACCTTCGGGCGGGCCAGGCCCCGGGCGCCCAGGTCGAGCACCTCGATCAGCTCCGGCCGGCTGCCCCAGTACACGGTCTGGATGCTCACCTCGTACGGCACCGAGAAGAACGACACCGGCAGCGTGCCGCCGGCGATCCCCACGATGGTCAGATCGCCCAGCGTCCGGGCCACCGAGACGCCCAGCTTCAGCGTGGCGTCCGCGCCCACGAAGTCCAGCACCACGTCGACGCCCCGGCCGCCGGTGGCCGCCCTGATCCGGTCCGCCGCGTCCTCGTCCGGGCGCAGGGTCAGGTCGGCTCCGTACTCCCGGGCAAGGGTCAACGCGTCGTCCCGGGTGTCCACCGCGATGATCTTGGCCGCGGTGGTCGCCTTGAGGATCTGCACCCCCACGTGCCCGAGGCCACCGACCCCGATGACCAGGGCGGTGTTGCCCGGTGCCAGCTTCGGCCAGGACCGGCGGATCGCGTGGTACGGGGTGAGTCCCGCGTCGGTCAGCGGCGCGGCCTGCACCGGGTCCAGCCCCTCGGGCAGCGGCACCAGGTGGCGCGCGTCGGGCACCAGCAGGTACTCGGCCATCCCGCCGTCCAGGCCCAGCCCACCGCCGCCGCCGGGCGCCGGCGCCCCGGCCGGGTTCTCGCAGTAGGTGTCCATCCCGACCCGGCAGCGGGCGCAGCTCCCGCACCCCCAGGGCCCGTAGACGGCCACCGGCTGGCCCACCTCCGGTCCGGTCACCCCCGGGCCGAGGGCGTGCACCCAGCCGGCGTTCTCGTGGCCCAGCGTGAACGGTGGGTTCCAGGGCACCGCGCCGGCCTCGAAGTCGTGCATCAGGTGCAGGTCCGAGTGGCAGGCCCCGGCGCCGCCGATCTTCACGACCACCTGACCGGGGCCGGGCTCCGGCTGGGGCACGTCGACCAGTTCCGGTTCGGTTTTCCAGTTCGGCAATCGCAGTGCGCGCATCGGGTGGCTCTCCCGTCCGTGTGGCGTCCTCCGTGCTGCCTGCCCGGTCCCGAGCGAGCCAAACAGCAGGTGAGCCGGCCCGCGGCGGCCCTCTGGCCTCGGCCGCGGGCCGCCGCCGCGAGGTTCACCCGGAGCGGGTGATCCCGGCTCACCCCCTGGCGCGGGAGGCTCGCCCGGCGGAGTCGAGGGGGAGGACGGGCGATGGCGGCGTCTGCGGCGGAACACCTGGCCAACCGGGTCGATGGCCGACATCCGGAGTTGCCGGAGACCACGGCGGGCACGTTGCGGCTCGACATCCGGGCGGACGGCCACACGGACCACTGGTACCTCACCATCCACGACCAGGACGTCGACGTGAGCCGTTCGTCGGCGGAGGCGGACCTGGTCGTGGCGGCCGACCGGGCGGTGTTCGACCGGCTCGCCGCCGGACGCGCCCACATCGGCTCGGCGTTGCTGCGCAACGACGTGTACGCGCGGGGCGACCTGCGGCTGCTGATGTCGTTGCGCCGGCTGTTCCCCGGCCCGCCGGACGCCCGCCACCCCCGTACCTGCGGGTTGATCGGGGAGGCGGCCCGGTGAAGCAGGAACTGGTGCACGTGCTGGCCGGCAACTCCTTCGCGGTCAGCGACGCCGAGGGGGACATGCGCCCCGACCCGCAGGCGCCGGTCGGGTTGTTCTCCTTCGACACCCGGTTCCTGTCGCACTGGGTGCTGACCGTCGACGGGAGCCCGCTCGACGCGCTGTCCCGGGACGACCTGGAGTACTTCGAGACCCGGTTCGTCCTGGTGCCCGGCACGGCCAGCCACTACGTGGACGCCACCGTGTCGGTGATCCGGCACCGCTCGATCGACGACAGCTTCAACGAGCGGATCACCGTGCTGAACCACTCGGCGCGGCCGGCCGAGTACACCGTCCGGATGGAGGTCGGCAACGACTTCGCCGACACCAGCGAGATCGCCGGGCCGCGCCCCCGGCCGGTCACCGTCACCCGCAATCCCAGCCAGCTCCGCCTGCGGTACGCCCGGGAGCGATTCTCCCGGGAGACGGTGGTCACGGCCACCGAGCCGGCCGAGGTGGACGACGCCGGCCTGACCTTCCGGATCAACGTGCCCCCCAACGGGTCGTGGACCACCGACCTGCACGTCCAGATGGTGCTGCGCGGCGAGGGCAGCCGGGACATCCGGGCTCACCTGGAGACCCACCAGCAGCAGGTGCGCGCCGACATGCGGCAGCAGTTGCAGGACTGGCGGGACCGGGTGCCGCAGCTGAGCGCCGCCCGGCGGACGGTGCGCGAGACCTACCAGACGTGCCTGAGCGACCTCGCGGCGCTGCGCTACACGCCGCTGTCGTACCCCGAGGCCGTGCCGGTCGGCGGCCTGCCCTGGGCGATGACCCTCTACGGCCGGGACGCGATCGTCACCTGCCTGGAGACGCTGCCGTTCACCCCGGAACTCGCCCCGGCCACGCTGCGCATGCTGGCCCTGACCCAGGGCGGGCAGCTTGACGACGCCCACGACGAGGAACCCGGCAAGATCATCTGCGAGACCCGGTACGGCGAGTCCGCGGCCTTCGGTGACGAGCCCACCTCGTTCTACTTCGGGGCCGCCGACACCACCCCGCTCTTCGTGGTGCTGCTCGACGAGTACGAGCTGTGGTCCGGCGACGCTGACCTGGTGCGGCAGCTACGGCACCCGGCCCGGATGGCGCTGGACTGGATCGACGCGTACGGCGACCTGTGCGGCGACGGGTACCTGCGGTACCAGCGGCGCAACACCCGCCGGGGCGTGATCAACCAGTGTTGGAAGAACTCGCCCGATGCGATCCGCGACCGGCACGGCCACGCCCCGGCGTTCCCCCGGGCAACCTGCGAACTGCAGGGCTACGCGTACGACGCGAAGGTGCGCGGCGCCCGGATGGCCCGCGAGTTCTGGAACGACCCGGCGTACGCCGACCGGCTCGAGCACGAGGCCGCCGCGCTGAAGGAGCGGTTCAACCGGGACTTCTGGCTGCCCGAGCGGGGCTACTACGCGCTCGCGCTGGAGCCGGACGGCACCCCGGTCGACGCCCTCGCCTCCAACATCGGGCACCTGCTGTGGAGCGGGATCGTCGAGGAGGACCGGGCGGTGTCGGTGGCCGGGCACCTGATGGACGACCGGATGTTCTCCGGCTGGGGGGTGCGCACGTACGCGGACGGGCAGTTGCCGTACAACCCGGTCGCCCCGCACCTGGGGGCGGTGTGGCCGGCCGACAACGCGCTGATCGCGGCGGGCCTGCGCCGGTACGGCTTCGACTGGGAGGCCGCCCGGATCGTCGACGCGATGTTCGCCCTGGCCGAGCGGCTCGACGGTCCGGTGCCGGAGGTGGTGGCCGGCTATCCCCGGCAGGTCACGAAGTACCCCGTCCAGCTGCCCTCCGCCGGCCGCCCGCAGTCCTGGTCCTCCGGCGCGCTGCTGATGCTGCTCGCCACCGGCCTCGGCCTGCGTCCCTGCGGGGAGAACCTGCTGGTCGACCCGGTCCTGCCGGAGGGGTTCGGCCAGCTCGACGTGCTGGACATCCCCGGCCGCTGGGGGTACTCCGACGCGCACGCCCGGGACCGGGGCCCGCGCGGCGAGGGGCACCGGCGGCGGTTGCGCGGCTGAGCCGGTGGCCTACCGGTCGCTGGTCGTCCCCGCGCCCGGCGCCGCGCCGTCCGTCCCGGCCGGCGCCGTCCGGCCGCGCGTCTCCGCCTCGGCCGGCACCGCCGGCACCGGGCGGCTCGGTGGCCACGTTGCTCTGGATGGTGAAGTAGGGCAGCAGGCCGGTGACGGTGGCCGGACCGAGGGCGGTGAGCACGATCCCGGCCACCACGCTGACCACGATCGCCAGGCGCAGGGTCGCCGCCAGGCGTCGACGCCGCAGGGTCTCGGGGCAAGCTACCAGCCACGGCCCGGTCGGCGGCCCAGGGTATCGGGCTCTCGCCGGTCAGCGGGCCCCGGCGCCCGAGGGCGAGGTGCCGCCGGTGCTGCTCGGCCTCCCGGCCGGAGCCGATGGGTGCTCCGCGCGCGACATCGGCTGCCCGGTCGACCCGTTGCCCGGCGACGCCGAGCCGGACTCGGCCTTGGGTGAGCCGGACTGGGCCTTCGGCGAGCCGGACTGGGGATTCGGCGAGTGGGACTGGGGATTCGGCGAGTCGGACTCGGCCTTCGGTGGGCCGGACGGGGCCTGGCTCGGCCGGTCGGCGAGCACCCGGTCGCAGTAGCCGGCCACCCTGTCCCGCCCGCCGGCCGCGTCGACCAGCCGGGCGAAGGCGGGATTGTCCAGGTTGCTCTTCGGGTTGGCGCGCAGGTGCGCCCGGTAGGACCGGCACAGCCCTCCGTGCGCCTCGGTGGCGGACGGTCCCGCCGAGGTGGACGGCGGTGGGGTGGCCGGGTCGCCCGGCGTCGCGGTGGGCCGTTGCGGCGCCACCGACGGTGTGGCGCCGGGCCCCGGCCCGGGGCGCAACGGATGGGGCAGGGTGCCGTTGACGGCGGCGTACGCCACGCCGCCGGTGGCCGTGACGGCGAGGACCGCCGCGCCGATCCGCACGCCCCACCGGCCGGCCGGCCCGCGCGTGGCCACCGGCGTCACCGGCAGGACCGACCCGGCGCGCGCCAACCGGTAGGCGTGCAGCGCGGCGTCCTCGCCGGCCAGTTCGCCGGGACGCGGGGTGGCGCGTACCGCGGTGAGCAGCTCCACGAGCGCCGGTGGCCCGTGCGGCGGTGCGGCGGGCCGACCGGCGAGCAGTCGCTCGGCGGTCTCCTGGTCCATGCGGTGTGCGTTCATCTCGTGTCCCTCAGCGCCGCACGGTGCCGGGACGTCACATCGGCGGCCGGCGGAGGAGGGGGCGCACCGGGCCGGCCGCCACCGCGTGGCGAAAAACGTCGCGCCGGTCAGCCCATCGATCGTGACCCGTCGATTGATTCGCGGATGAGGTCGGCGTGCCCGGCATTGCTGGGCCACCTCGGAGAGCAGATGCAGCACCACCCTGCGGACGGACCAGGTGGCCCCGGGCGGAAACCAGGCGCCGACGGCAGCGGGTGTGCCGTGTCGAGGTCAAGGGTCGCGATCAGCCGGTCGCTCGCCGCGGCCCACCTCGGCGTACGCCTCGACCAGCCCGGCCAGCGTCGTGCCTGGCGGCATCCAACCTAGGCCCGACCCCCGACCCTTTTCCGGGGTGCGCCCCGCCAGCGGTTGCCGATCCGGACGGACCGGGGTGAACTGAATTACATGGGTGTCATCAAGGTGGGGACGTCGTCCTGGGCGGACCAGCTGCTGGTGCGCTCCGGCTGGTATCCCCGTCAGGTCAACAACCCGGCCGGTCGGCTCGGCTACTACGCCGAGCGATTCCCGGTCGTCGAGGTGGACACCTCCTACTACGCGGTGCCGGCGCCGGAGACCACCGCGGGCTGGGTCGCCGCCACCCCGCCCGGGTTCACTTTCGACGTCAAGGCGTTCAGCCTGTTCACCGGGCACCACACCCCGGTCGCGGCGCTGCCCAAGGACCTGCGGCCGACCGGCGGGCCGATCCGGATCCGCTGGCGGGACCTGTCGCCGGAGGCGTACGACGAGATGTGGCGCCGGTTCCGGGTGGCGCTCGACCCGATCGCGGCGGCCGGCCGGCTCGGGGCGGTCCTGCTCCAGTTCCCGCCCTGGCTGGCCGCCGGCGACGCGGCCCGCCGGCAGATCGTGGCCGCCGCGCGGCGGTGCCGGCCATGGCGCATCGCGGTCGAGCTGCGGCACGCCTCCTGGTTCGACGGCACCGCCGCCGTGGACACCCTGACCTTCCTGGCCGAGCACGGCCTGAGCTACGTCTGCGTGGACATGCCGCAGGGGCATTCCTCGTCCGTGCCGCCGATCGTGATGGCCACCGCCGAGCTGGCGATGGTCCGGTTCCACGGGCACAGCGAGGCGTGGGCCAGCGGCGACAAGCAGGAGAAGTTCCGCTACGCGTACGGCGAGGACGAGCTGCGGCGCTGGGCCGCGCGGTTGGCCGGGCTGGCGGCGGAGGCTACCGAGGTGCACGTGCTGATGAACAACTGCTGCGGCGACCAGGCCCAGCGGGACGCGGCCCGGCTGGCCGAGCTGCTCGCCGACCGGGCCGTACCGGCCGCCGGCTGAGCCCGCCCCCCGACCCCGCCGAGCCCGGCGGAGGGCGTTCGGTGCGGATGTGGCGCGGCCTGCGGTCTTGCGGGCCCGGGCGCCGCGACTGGTAGCGTCCCTGGTCGGTTCGATGTAGACATTGCCCGACCCTCGGTCGACGATCAGGTGCAGGAGAGAGTCAGTGGCTCAGTGGCAGGGAGAAATCCGGCGCGCGTCGCGGGACGACGCGACGGTCGTCGCGACGCTCCTCGGTGCGGCGTTCATGGCCGACCCGATCAGCGGGTGGATCTTCCCGGACGAGCGGCACCGGGCCGCGGTGCACCCGGCCTTCTTCGGGGAGTTCGTGCAGCTGGCCCTCGACGGCGGTGAGGTGTGGCTGGCGGACGACGGCGCCGGCGCGACGCTGTGGCTGCCGGTGCTCGACAGCGGCCACGACGACGACGGCGATGGCGCGGACCTCTACCGGGCCCTGGAGGCCGGGGTGGGCGCGGACGCGATGAAGCGCTTCGCCGTGCTGGACGAGCTGATGACGGCCAACCACCCGGGCGAGCCGCACTGGTACCTGCCGTTCGTCGGCGTGCACCCCGACCACCACGGCACGGGTGTCGGCTCGGCCCTGATGGGCCACCAGCTGACCCGGCTCGACGCGGAGGGCCACGCGGCGTACCTGGAGGCGAGCAACCTGCGCAACGCCGCCCTCTACGAGCGGCTCGGCTTCCGCCGCCGGCCGGTCACCCTCGACCTGCCGGACGGGCCCACCCTCTACCCGATGTGGCGCGACCCGGCCTGACGCCGGCGTTTCTCCCGGTGGGCGGGGCACCCGCCCACCGGGAGAGCGACGAGCCGTGTGAGGACCCTCACAGCGTCCCGGATGCCGGCCCGAGCCCGCCGGGCCGCCGCCGCGCTGATCGGGAACGGTCAGCGGCGGACCGCGACGGTTGCCGCGTCGAGCGCGACGACCACCGCCGCGACCAGGCCGTCCAGCGGTGGGGGCAGGAACTTGCGGCACTCGCGCATCCGCGCGGAGACCTGCTCGTCGAACGCCACCGAACCCACACCGACCGCCCCGGTCAGCGACGCCAGCAGGACGGTTTCCACGTCCAGCTCGTTGGGCTGGTGGCGCATCAGCAGGGCGGTGAGCCGGACCCGCGGCGCGGCCGCCTGGTTCGGGTCCACCGCCGGCCAGCGCACCCCGCGCCGCAGGCCCCGGCTCTGCTCCCGGCGCACCACCCCGGTGTTGACCAGCCGGGTGCCGACCCGCTCGCGGATCTGCTGATGTTCGCGCAGGTAGCGGATCCACAGCCGGGTCGGGTGCACGCCCTCCCGGCCGAGGATCTCGGTGACGATGAGATCGGTCAGCGGCTCCCGCCACAGCCGGCGGTCCACCGCCACCACGCCACCGTTGTCGATGGTGATCCGCCGTTCGAAGATCAGCTCCGCCATGGCCGCGCCGGCCAGGGCGAACTCGAGGCGATCTGTCGCGCCGTGCGGTTTGCCGGAGAACTCATCGTGCCCGATAAGGAACAGCGCATCGGCGAGTCGATACGCGGAGTGTGCACTGTGGTTGGTCATGGGCATCCTCAGCCAGGCCGTCACGAGCGTCGACACGGCACGGTACGGCATGAACACGCGCTGTTCAATTCGGGTGATCGTGTAAACACTTGGACAAGGTTCTCCGAAGTGGACTTGTGACAATCCGTGATCACCAATACCCTGCCACAGGATCTCTGATCACCCCTCACCTTCACGTCACGCCCCCTCAGGAGATAACTTGTCCTCCGATCCGTTCTTCTCCGACAGCGGTCTGCGCCGCGGGCGACTCGGGACCGCTCACCTGGTCTTCTTCACGGTCGCCGCGTCCGCCCCCCTGACTGTTCTCGGCGGTGGTGTCACCACCATGTACGCGGTGAGCGGCAACATGGGTGCCGCCCTCAGCTACGTCCTGCTCGCCGGCGTGCTGGCGGTCTTCGCCGTCGGCTACGCGGCGATGAGCCGGCACGTCGCCAACGCCGGCGCCTTCTACGCGTACATCGCCAACGGGCTCGGCCGGGCCGGCGGCGTCGCCGGCTCCGCCGTGGCGCTGGCCGCCTACAACGCGATTCAGATCGGCCTGTTCGGCCTGCTGGGCGCCATCCTCCAGGACTTCATGGCGACCAAGTTCGACATCGACCTGGCCTGGTGGGTCTGGGCCCTGGTCGCCTGGGTGATCGTCGGCCTGCTGGGCATCCTGCGGATCGACCTGAACGCCACGGTGCTGGCCGTTCTGCTCGGCCTCGAGTGCATCGTTGTGATCATCTTCGACGTGGTGTCGTTCGCCCACCCGGGCGGCGGCATGGTCACCGTCGACGGCATCCTGCCTGGCAACCTCTTCACCGCCGGCTTCGGCGCCGTCCTGGCCTTCGGTATCGCGTCCTTCACCGGCTTCGAGAGCGGCGCCATCTACAGCGAGGAGGTCAAGGACCCCCGTCGCACGGTGGCCCGGGCCACCTACATCGCCGTCGTCTTCACCGGCCTCTTCTACGCCCTGTCCGCCTGGGCGCTGACCGTGCTGACCGGCCCGGAGAACGCCGCCGCCGCCTCCGCGGAGGCGGGCCCCGGCGTGGTGTTCGGCGCCCTCGAGCAGTACGCCGGCGTCGTCGTCGCCGACATCGCCAGCGTCCTGTTCATCACCTCGGTGCTGGCGGCGCTGCTGTCGTTCCACAACGGTGTGGCCCGTTACCTCTACGCCCTCGGCCGTGAGCACGTGCTGCCCCGCTTCCTCGGCGCCACCTCCAACCGGAGCGGTGCGCCGATCGCCGGCTCGCTCGTGCAGAGCGCGCTCGCCGTCGTCGTCTTCCTGGCCTTCGCGTTCAGCAACCGGGACCCGATCCTCGACCTGTTCACCTGGCTGTCCGGCGCGGCCGCCGTCGGCGTGGTGCTGCTGATGACGCTGACCTCGGCCGCCGTGGTGGGCTTCTTCCGCGGCCGGCCCGGCCCGGAGACGACGTGGCAGCGGGTCATCGCGCCGTCGCTGGGCACCATCCTGCTCGCCGCCGTGCTCGGCGTGCTGCTGATGAACTTCGACGCGATGCTGGACCCGAACACCCCCTCGTACCTGAGGTGGCTGCTGCCGGCGATCCCGGTCATCGCCATGCTGATCGGCCTCATCTGGGGTGTCGCGCTCAAGTCGATGCGTCCCGAGGCGTACGCCCGGATCGGTCGGGTCACCGAGGAGGGCCTGCACGAGCCCGGCCTGCACCCGGTGCCGGAACCCGAGCGGGACCTCTGGCAGTCCGGCCACCGGCGCTGACCCCACCCCGACCGTACGGCCCGGCCGCCCCGCGCGGCCGGGCCGTTCGTCGTCTCCGGTGCGGTCGTGGGCGCCGCCGGTGCCCGCGGATCAGCCCGTGACCTCCATCAGCACCCCGCTGCGCGGCCGGGTCGGCAGGCGGTGCAGCGGGATGGTGAGATCCTGCTCGGGCAGCCGGTACGCCAGCCGGGCCAGCCGGACCACCAGCGCCCGCAGCAGCGCGACCGTGATCGTCTCGCCCGGGCAACGGTGGCCGGTCCGCGGGTCCCCGCCGCCCTGCGGCACCAGCTCGAACTCGCCGATCTGCCGGCCCACGAAGCGCTCCGGGGTGAACCGGTACGGTTCCGGCCACAGCCGGGGATCATGGTTCTGCCCGTACAGGTCCAACAGCACCGTGCCGCCGGCCGGGATCCGGACCCCGTCGAAGGCCAGGTCCCGCACCGCCCGGCCGCCGACGAACGGCGCGAACGGGTAGAAGCGGCGGACCTCGTGCGCGTACGCCTCGGCGAAGGCCGGATCGCCGCCGGCCAGCCGCTCCCGATGCGCCGGCCACCGGTGCAGGGCATGCCCGGCGAACGCCACGAACCAGCTCACCGCCACCGTCGGGCGCAGGATGTTGAGCAGCTCCACGGCGGCCAGGCAGGAATCGAGGGCATTCCCGTCGGCGTCCCGGTGCCGGGCCACCGCCACCACCGCGCTGTCCTCCGGCACGTCCGTCTCCCCCCGGCGGACCCGCTCGAACAGGGCGGCGAACTCGTTCTCCCGGTGGGTGCGGGCCCGGCGGGCGCGCAGGTTCCGGGGCCCGAGCGAGCCGAAGCCGTCGACCAGCGCGACCAGGTCGGCGGCGAGCGCCGGCGTCTGCGCGTCGGGCGGCCGCAGGCCCGTCCAGCCGCAGACGGCCCGGGTCAGCACCTCCGCCACGGCGTCGAAGAGCACTACCGGTCCGCCGCCGGTCCACCGCTTCGCCGCCGCGTCCCAGCCGGACTCGACGCGGCCCACCAGGTCGTCGATGCCGCCGTCCATCAGCAGACCGGTGAAGAGCGCCTTGCGGACCCGGTGCGCCGCGCCGTCGAGGGTGTGCACCGCGCGGTGCCCGAACAGGGTGCTGCGCACCGGCTCGGGAACGGCGCCGTGCCGCCGCACGTGGCCTTCGTCGTAGAAGAAGCGGGCCGCCTCGGGCCCGTGCAGGGCCACCACGGGCAGGCCGAGCAGCCGGGTGGCGTACGCGTCGGCGCCGGCCCGGCGCAGCCGGTTGGGCAGCCAGCCGTAACCCTGGGTGGCGAGGGCGAGGGTGTCGTCCAGACGGAAGCGGGCCATGCCGGGGATCCTGCCCCCGGCACGGCCCGGCAAACCGCCGATCAGTCCCGGGTCACCCCTTCCGGATGCATCCCGGTCGCCTCCTCCAGCGCGTTGTCGGGCAGGTCCGCCCCGGCCCGGTCGTCCGGGAAGGTGCGGCGGGCGGGCGCCGGATCAGGCGGCGCGCCCGGGCCCGCCTCGGTCGTCCGGGTCGGCTCGACCGACCCGAACCCGTGCCGGCCGGCCGGTCCCGTCGGAGCCGCGGCCGCCCCCGCCCGGCGCTCGCCCCGGCGTCCGGGCGGCACGGCGGTCGCCTCGCTGCCCTCGTCCATCGGGTCGTCCTCGCCGGCGCCCCAGGGCGGGTCGGCGTCGAAGCCGTCCGTGGTGCCCCAGGGCGCGGCCGACTCCGGCCCGCCGCCATCGCGGGGTCCTTCCTTCGCGCTCATCGCCACCTCACCGCTCGTCGCCTGCCGCTCAGTGCGACATCGCCATCCGGCGCTTCACCGCGGCCATCGCCGCCACCTTGCCGGCCGTGCGTGGCGCGCTCATCATCCCGCCGGCGCGGCCGAGCATGCCGCGCAGCACCTGGCCCGGCTTCTGCTGCTCGCTCATGTAGGCGGTGACCACGACCAGCGAACCCGTCAACGCCGGGATCGCCCACTGCAACATCCGCATCTGCCGTTGCCGCCCCGCCACGTCCGCCGGCGTCTGGTGGTTGGGCGCGGTGGTCCCGTCCACGGACGGGTTGCCCGCCCGCTCCAGCCTTCGCCCGACCAGCCGGCTGTAGCCGGTGACCGCGAGCGCGCCGATGGTGAGCGCCGTCTTGACCGCGCTCACCCGACCCACCCCGCGCTGGGTCATCATCCGGGGACTCTCGGTGGCCAGCTCGCCGACGGCGCCGGCCAGGTGTGCGCCGATCGCCGCCGCGTTCACCGGGGTCCACCGGGACCACCCGGCCGAGGCGACCGGGAGCCGCTGGGTCGAGTCGCTGATCTGTGCCGCCGCGCCGTTGACCCCCAGCGCTCCCATCAGGGAGCCGCCGAACCAGGCCGCCAGGCCGAGATCGTGCATGGAGCGCAACGCGGTGTGCCGTTCGGACATCTGATCCCCCTCCACGTGTTCGGGCGCAGCGGCTTACCCACCCTTCGCGCGACTACGCACCCGCCCCGGCGGGTAGCCCCTGGGCGAGCAGCCGGAAAACCGACGGAAGGAGACACCGATGTCGCAGCCGGACGAGAGCCGCGAGAAGACGTCCTCGACGGACGCGGTGCTGATGCACCCGGGCAACGACCCGCGCCGGGAGACCGCCGCCCAGAAGCCGCCCGCCGAGCGCGGGCAGACCCGGGTGGAGCGGGACGGCCGGCTGGTGCCGGTGGAGGAGACGGAGGACCGGGCCTAACACGTGGCGGCGAAGGCGGCGACCCGCTCGGCCAGCGGCTCGCTGGCGCGTACCCAGGTGAAGTGGTCGAGCGGGGCGCCGGCCTCGGCGACCCGGTAGCGCTGCCGGGTCACCGGGGCGGCGGCCAGTTTGGCGCAGAGCACGTCCATGGTCGGGTGCGGGGTGTACTGGTCGTCGTCGACGCTGACCGCCAGCACCGGGACCGTCACGGTGGCCACCGCGGCCTCCGCGTCCACCCCGTCCAGGCGGGGGAAGCGGCCGGTGCGCGCGGTGTACGCCCAGTCGCGGATCACCCCGCGGGCCTGCCGCCCGCCGAAGCCCCAGCCCGGCCAGACCCGCAGCGCCGCGGCCACCGCCGCGATCCCCTGGGTGTACGGCAGCACGCCCCACCCGCGGCGGCCCGGGTAGGACCGCCAGTAGGGCAGGCCGACCGCGACCAGCGCCAGCCCGTCCACCGCGGCCGGGCCGTGCAGGGCGAGGTGCAGCAGGGCCGCCTGCCCGCCCAGGGAGTGGCCGAGCAGCAGGGTGGTGCGCCCGTCGAGCCGCGGCTTCAACGCGTCGAGCACCGCGCCGACGTCGGCGGCCAGCTCGGCGTAGCCGTACCGGCAGGCGCGGCTGGGGCGGGGCGTGCTCGCGCCGGTGCCGCGCAGGTCGGCGACGACCACCGCCAGCCCGGCGGCGCGCAGCGCGGCGGCGAACGGTCGGTAGTAGCGGGCGCGTACGCCCATCGCCGGCCAGATCACCACCACCGGCGCGCCCGGCGGGCCGTCCGGTTCCGGATAGACCTGGACGCCGAGCCGCGCCCCGTCGACGTCGACGAACTCCTGGGTGTACTCCGTGTCCCCGCGCACCGCCCCAGCCTAGTGCCGCAGGCTACCCGCCGGTAGCTACCGGGTCCGGCCGGCGAGGTGACACCGGCCGGGAATCCTCCCCGGGCCTCGCCGCCGGGACGGCGGCCCGGCCCACTGCGGCCGGGACGCCGCCCGGCCGGCCCGCCCGGGTCACCCGGTCCACCGCGGCCAGCACGGCCGGCAGGTCCAGCGCGGCCAGCGCCGGGTGCGCCGCCCCGGCCGGACCCGGCGGCCGGGGCCCGGCCCACAGGGCCTGGTGCCACGGCCGGTCCGGCGGTGGCCCCCACCATGCCGGTGGGACCGGCCCGAACAGCAGCACCGACGGGGTGCCGTAGCCGGTGGCCAAGTGCCCGACGCCGGTGTCGCCGCAGACCACCAGCCGGGCGTGGGCGACCAGCGCGGCCAGCTCGCCGACGTCGGTAGCGCCGGCCAGCACCGCCGACGCCGGCAGCCCGGCCCGCCGGGCCACCTCGACGGCGAGCGGGGCCTCGGCGGCGGAACCGGTGACCACCACCCGGTGACCCCGGTCGGCCAGTTCCCGGGCCAACGCGGCGAACCGGTCGACCGGCCAGCGCCGCTGCGCCGCCTTGCTGCCCGGGTGCAGGACGGTTGCCCCGGTCGGCTGGCCGGCCGGCTCGGGCTGGCGCAGTGCCAGGTCGGTGCGGTCGGCCGGGATGCCGTACCAGGCCAG